>NZ_CP023549.1:775000-860520 GCF_002407205.1 Rhodobacter sp. CZR27
GCTTGGCTGCCAGTCGAGGGCGGGCAGCGCCCGGGCGAAGCGGGCGGCATGCTGGCCCGTGCCCGAGGCGATCTCGAGCAGCCGTCCCTTGGGCGCCTCTGCCTGCAGCACGGCAAGGATCGCCTCGGCGTTCCGCTCCGCCGAGGGGGCGTGGCGACGGCCGTCCGGGCTTTCCGGGGCGTCCGAATCGGGCAGCCGCAGGCTCATCCGAAGCGGGCCGGCGCGAGGGCCGAGACCAGCGCGGGCGGCACCTCGGGCGGGCGCTCGCCCAGCAGGTCGGCCGCAAGACGGCTGGCGGCCGGGCAGGTCTGGAAGCCATAGCCCCCCTGGCCTGCCAGCCAGAAGAACGACGGCTCGGCAGGATCCCGGCCGATCACCAGCACCCGGTCCGGTGCAAAGGTGCGCAGCCCCGCCCACGAGGCGATCAGCCGGGTCACCGGCGTCGTCACCATCTCCTCGTAGCGTGCCAGCCCCTCGGCCAGCACCATGTCGTCGGCCCAGGCGTCATGCGGCTCCATCGGGTGCTCTTCCGCCGGCGAGACGATGAGCGCGCCGGCATCGGGCTTGGCATACCAGCCTTCGCCGGTGCCGAAGATCATCGGCCAGCGCGAGACGTCCCGGCCCTCCGGCGCGGGGATACGGGCCACCGAGCGGCGGTAGGGCGTGAAGCCGATCGGCCTCACGCCGGCCATCTCGGCCACCCGGTCCACCCAGGCGCCGGCGGCGTTCACGATCACGCGGGCGCGGTGGCGTTCGCCCGCGGTGACGGACCAGAAGCCGCCTTCGCGGACGATGGCAGTGACGGGCGCCCGGGTGCGAAAGGTGGCGCCGCGCTGCCGGGCCTCGCGCCCGAAGCGCTGGAGCAGGAGGTCGGTGTCGATGTCCCAGGCGTGATCCGCATGGGCCGCAAGCGTCACGTCCTCGGCCAGCACGGGCACGATCTCCCTGGCCTCTTCCGGGGTCAGCCGGTCGAGCTGCATCGCCTCCGCCTCGGCCTCGAACTGCGCGGCATCGTCGGCGCGGGCGACCACCATCATGCCCCGGGGCGACAGGATGCCCTCGGCGCCGTGGTAGAACTCGGCCGAGGCGAGCGACAGCTCCACCACGGGCGCCAGCCCGTAGCGCGGCTCGTAAAGCGCGGCCGACCTGCTCGAGGCATGGTGGGCCAGCGAGTCCTCGGCCTCGAGAAGAAGGACGGAGCCGAGTTCGGAGAGGCGGGCCGCCGCCGAGATGCCGGCTATGCCGCCGCCGATGATGAGAAAGTCGTGAACCATGCGGCGCAGGCTGGCCCGGCGGAGAGGGAATGGCAAGGGTCCGTGTGACGGGAGGGGGCGCCCCGGCCGGACAGGACGTTCCGGCACCGTTGGCGGCACATAAAAGGACCCCGGCCAGAGGCCGGGGTCAAGGAGGACGCATCGGGAAGGGGTATCGACGTAGGCGCGGTCCTGAGGGTCGTGCTGAAAAGGGATCTGGTTTCAATAAATGCCGCGAAAGTGGCGCACGGGCATCGGGGGAAGGTTTCAACAATGTCTTTCTGAAAAGTCTCCACAGGACCGCTAAGATGAAGCTACCACATTCCGTATCGGTCGCGAATACGTCCGGATGCCATTCCTGTTCGTTTTGACGGAAGTTTCACGTCAAAAAGAAGGGCCCGGACCATGGGTCCGGGCCCGCACCTGTCAGGCGGCGATCCCTTACTTCGGGATCTCGCCCTGGATGCCCTCGACGTAGAAATTCATTCCGAGAAGATCAGAATCGGGCGCCGTCTGCCCCTCGGCAAGCCAGGCCGAGCCGTCCTGCTTGTTCAGCGGCCCGGTGAAGGGATGGTAGGTTCCCGCGGCAATGGCGTCATGCACCTCCATGGCCTTTGCCTTAACCTCGGCGGGAACCGCCTCGGTGATCTCGCCGATCTTGACCTCGCCGCCGGCGATGCCTTCCCAGGCATCGGTGCTTTGCCACGTGCCATCGAGCAGCATGCCCACGCGCTTGACGTAGTAGGGCGCCCAGTTGTCGATGATCGACGACACCCGCGGCGACGGCGCATAGGCTGCCATGTCCGAGGCCTGCCCGAAGCCGATCACGCCCGGCGTCTTCGCGGCCTCGGCCAGCGGCGCGGTCGAATCGGTGTGGGCCAGGATCACGTCCACGCCCTGCTCGATCAGCGCCTTGGCGGCATCCGCCTCCTTGGCCGGATCGAACCAGGTATAGGCCCAGACCACCGAGATCGTGACGTCGGGGTTCACCTTCTTCGCGTGGATGTAGGCGGCGTTGATCCCCATGACCACCTCGGGGATCGGATACGAGCCGATGTAGCCGATCTTGTTCGACTTGGTCATCATGCCGGCGATGGTGCCGCAGACGGCGCGGCCCTCGTAGAAGCGGGCGTTGTAGGTCGAGACGTTCGGATGCTCGCGCTTGAAGCCGGTGCAATGCTCGAACTTCACGTTCGGGAACTTGGCGGCGACGTTGTTGGTCGCGTCCATGTAGCCGAACGAGGTGGTGAAGATGATGTCGCAGCCGCCCAGGGCCATCTGCGTCAGCACCCGTTCGGCGTCCGAGCCTTCGGGGACGCTTTCCTGATAGACGGTCTCGACCCGGTCGCCGAATTCCTTCTCGACCGCAAGGCGGCCTTCGTTGTGCTGGAAGGTCCACCCGCCGTCGCCGATCGGGCCGACATAGACGAAGCCGACCTTCACCTTGTCCTTGGCCTGCGCCAGCGCGGCGCGACCCGCCAGCGACAGCGCGAGGCCAGAGGCGGCGCCGGCGAGAAGCGTTCTGCGATCCATGAGTCCTTGCTCCCTGTTCTTGCCGGAGGTTCCGGCCGGATATGCGTGCCTCAGCGCGAGGCGTGGAAGGTCTTGCCCAGCGAGGCGGGCGCCGCCGCGGTCCGGCGTCGGTCCGCGGACATGATGACCAGCACGAGGATCGTTATCAGATAGGGCGACATGGACAAGTATTGCACCGGAATGCGTGAACCGGCAGCTTGCAGGTTCAACTGGAGGACGGTGATGCCGCCGAAAAGATAGGCACCCAGCAGGACGGGCCAGGGTCTCCAGCTGGCGAAGACCACGATGGCGAGCGCGATCCAGCCTGCGCCCGCGGTGATCCCGTCCGTCCATTGCGGCACCCGGATCAGGCTGAGATAGGCCCCGCCAAGCCCCGCCATGGCGCCGCCGAACAGGATGGCAAGCACGCGGATGCGGACGACATGATAGCCGAGCGCATGGGCCGCGTCGTGATTCTCGCCCACTGCGCGCAGCACGAGGCCGCTCCGCGTGTAGCGCAGCACCGCCCAGACGACGGCCACGGCCGCGACCGACAGATAGACCATGACGTCGTGCCGGAAGAGGATGGTCCCCAGCCCCGGCATGTCCGACAGCGGGCCGAGGTCCAGCCGGCCGGTCGGGGGCGGCTTCACGCCGACGTAGCCCTGTCCGATCAGGCTGGACAGCCCCAGCCCGAACAGGGTCAGCGCAAGACCGGTGGCCACCTGGTTCGCCATCAGGACCTGCGTCAGCAGCGCGAAGATCAGGCTGAGCGCGGCCCCGCCCGCCGCGCCGCCGACGAAGCCCAGGGTCGGGCTTCCGGTCTCGACCGCCACGGCAAAGCCGCAGATCGCGCCGATGATCATCATCCCCTCGACGCCCAGGTTCAGCACGCCGGACTTCTCGACCACCAGCTCGCCGATGGCGGCGAAGATGATCGGCACCGAGGCGGTCATCAGCGAGGCCACGAGCACGGCGGGATTGATGCCTCCCCAGTCCATCAGGCGGCCTCCTTCCGGCCAAGGCGGATGCGGTAGTTCGACAGCAGGTCCACGGCGAGCAGGAAGAACAGCAGCATCCCCTGGAAGGCCTGGATCGAGGCCGCCGGCAGCCCGAGGTTCGTCGAGGCATTGTCGCCGCCGACATAGGTCAGCGCCATCAGGAGGCCCGCCAGCAGGATGCCGATCGGGGTCAGCCGGCCGAGGAAGGCCACGATGATCGCGGTGAAGCCATACCCCTGGGCGAAGTCGATGGAGATCTGCCCCGCCGGCCCCGTGACCTCGAACAGCCCCGCCAGTCCCGCCAGCGCCCCCGAGATGCCCATGCACATCAGCACCAGCCGGTTGGGCGAGACGCCCGCGAAGCGCGCCGCGCGTGGCGCCTGCCCGGCCAGCCGGATCTGGAAGCCCAGGATGTGGCGCTGCAGCAGCACATGCGCCGCGATCACCGCGAGGATCGCCGCCACCACGCCCCAGTGCATCCCGGTGCCCGGGATCAATTCAGGGTTGGCGGATGAGGGCCACTGCGACAGGTTCCGCGAGCCGGGGAAGCCGCCGCCATCGGGGTTCCGCAGCGGCCCGAGCGCCATGCTCGACAGGATCGACTGCGCGACATAGACCAGAAGCAGCGAGACGAGGATCTCGTTGGTGCGGAAGCGCGTCCTCAGGATCGCCGGGATCATCGCCCAGAGCCAGCCGCCGAAGGCGCCCGCCGCCACCATCAGCGGAAAGATCAGCCGGCTGTCGGCCGGATAGAGCGCCAGCCCCGCGGCTGCGCCAAAGACCGCGCCCATCATGTATTGGCCTTCGGCGCCGATGTTCCAGATCCCGGCGCGGAAGCCGAGGCTCAGCCCCACCGCGATCAGGATCAGCGGGCCGGCCTTCACCAGCAACTGCCCGCGGAAGTACCACGCGAACTCGCCGAACAGCGGGTCCCAGAAGATGGTGCGGATCGCCTCGACCGGATTCTTGCCGAGGATCGCGAACATCAGCCCGCCCGCCAGCATGGTCAGCACCACCGCCAGCACCGGCGTCGCCCAATTCCAGAAGCGCGAGGGGTTCGGGCGCTTCTCAAGTGTGAGCATGGGCGACCTCCATTCCATGCGCGCCGCCCATCATCAGCCCGATCTCGTCGATGGTCAGGCCCTGCGTGGGGCGGGGCGGGCTCAGCCGCCCCTCGTTCAGCGCGGCGAAGCGGTCGGCGATTTCCAGAAGCTCGTCAAGATCCTGGCTGATCGCGACCACTGCCGCCCCCGCCGCAGCGCAGTCGAGGATCGCCTGCCGGATTGCCGCCGCGGCCGAGGCATCGACGCCCCATGTCGGCTGGTTGATCACGATCACCACCGGCTCCTGCGAGAGTTCGCGGCCCACCACGAACTTCTGCAGGTTGCCGCCCGAGAGCGCCCGCGCCGCGACCCAGGTGCCGGGGGTGCGCACGTCGAAAGCCTTGACGATTCCCTCGGCGAAGACGCGGGCACCCGCCCAGTCGATGAAACCCTTGCTGGTCAGTTTCTTGCGCACCATGCCCGACAGAAGCGCGTTCTCGACAAGGCTCATGTCCGGCGCGGCGGCATGGCCCAGCCGTTCCTCGGGCGCCGCGACAAGGCCCCGCTCGCGCCGTTCGTTCGGCCCCAGATCGCCGACCGGCTGTCCCGCGAGCAGTACCGCATCGCGCGGCGAGCGGAGTTCGCCCGACAGCGCGATCAGCAGCTCGTCCTGACCGTTGCCCGCCACGCCCGCGATGCCCAGCACCTCGCCGCGGCGGACCTTGAAGCTGATGTCCTTCAGCGACGTTCCGAAGGGAATGGGCGAGGCGACCGAGAGCCCCGCCACCTCCAGCGCCACCTCGCCCTTGGGCGTCGCGTGCCGCTCGGGCGGGGTCAGGACCGATCCCACCATCAGCTCGGCCATCTCGCGGGCCGAGCGCTCGCGCGGGGTGCAGGTGGCGACCACCTTGCCGCGGCGCAGGATCGTCGCCTCGTCGCAGAGCGCGCGGATCTCCTCGAGCTTGTGGCTGATGTAGAGGATCGCCGTTCCCTCGGCCGCGAGTTGCCGCAGGGTCTGGAACAGGATCTCGACCTCCTGCGGGGTCAGGACGGAGGTCGGCTCGTCCATGATGAGAAGTTTCGGGTCCTGCAGCAGGCAGCGGATGATCTCGACCCTCTGCCGCTCTCCGGCGCTGAGATCTCCCACCCGGCGCGAGGGGTCGAGCGGCAGGCCGTAATCCTCGGACACCTGCCGGATGCGCGCGGCAAGATCGCCAAGCCGCGGCGGATGCTCCATGCCGAGCGCCACGTTCTCGGCCACCGACAGCGCCTCGAACAGGCTGAAGTGCTGGAACACCATGCCGACGCCCGCGGCGCGGGCCTCGCGCGGCTCCTTCGGGGCATAGTCCGCGCCGCGAATCCACATCCGGCCGTGGTCGGGCCGCACGAGGCCGTAGATCATCTTGACCAGCGTGGACTTGCCGGCGCCGTTCTCGCCCAGAAGCGCGTGGACCTCGCCCTCGCGGATGGCGAAGGAGACGTCTGAATTGGCCACGACGCCGGGATAGGCCTTCGTCACCCCCTCGACCCGCAAAAGCTCCGTCATGACGCGATCTCCGCCCCTGCCGCCCGGTTTTCCCTCAGCAACTCCACCGCGACGCCCAAGGCAATCGCCTGCGGATGCTTGCCGAGGGATTTGTCGCCAATGGGGCACACCATGCGGCCGATCTGACTGTCGGAATGGCCAAGCGCGCGCAGCCGGCGGCGGAAGCGGGCGGCCTTGGTCGCCGATCCGATCAGCTTGAGCCGCGCGAAGCCATGGCCGAGCAGACGGTGGCAGAGTTCGAGATCCAGAGCGTGAGAGAAGGTCAGCACCAGATGCTCGGCCGTCTGCGGGGCATGGTCCACCAGCGCCTCGGGATGTGCGGTCCAGATCGGCAGGACAGCCTCTGGCAGGACCTCGGGAAAGCGGTCGCGCGCGACATCCACCCATGTGATCCCCAGACCGGGCAGCGGCGCCAGAACGCCCACGAGGGCGCGTCCGACATGACCGGCGCCCCAGATCCAGACCTGTCGCCGCACCTCCGCCACCGGCTCGACCATCCAGCCCTGCAGAAGCTGCGGCCCGGGCCGCATCCCTTCGGCCCGGGCCTTTGCAAGAAGGCGCTTCACGGCCAGCGGCATCGGGCTGCCATCCACGCTTCGCGAAATGACGGGGCCGCTCAAGCGGGTCAGGGCTGCCGCGTCCCAGACCTCGGTCAGCAGCGTCACCGCCCCGCCGCAGCACTGGCCGAGACCGGGGCCGAGCGGCACCCGGTCCAGCCGCTGCCCGCCACCACCGAGCAGGGCGCGCGCCCGACCCGCCGCTTCCCACTCCAGCGCGCCGCCGCCGATCGTGCCGGACGATCCCGCTGCCCAGACCAGCATCGACGCCCCGACCTCGCGCGGGGCGGAGCCGTCGCAAGAGGCCACCACGACACGCGCTACCCGGCCATGCGTGGCGACCGCGGCGCACAGACGGTCGAGGTCGAAGCCCTCAGCCACGCTGCCGCCTCACCGCCATCAGCACCCGCTCCGGCGTGGCCGGAGCGTCGAGCGCGGGATAGACCGAGCCGTCGCCGCAGGCGGCCACCGCATCCGACAGCGCCATCAGGACCGAGATCCCCAGCATGAAGGGCGGCTCGCCCACCGCCTTCGACCGTGCCACCGTCTCGGCCGGGTTGGGCCGGTTCCAGAGCGCGACGTTGAAGACCTCGGGCCGGTCGGAACAGGCGGGGATCTTGTAGGTCGAGGGGGCGTGGGTGCGCAGGCGGCCTGCGTCGTCCCAGACCAGTTCCTCCATCGTCAGCCAGCCCGCGCCCTGCACGAAACCGCCCTCGATCTGGCCGATGTCGAGCGCCGGATTCAGGCTCGCGCCGGTGTCGTGCAGGATGTCCGCGCGCAGGATGCGGTTCTCGCCGGTCAGGGTGTCGATGACGACCTCGGACACCGCCGCGCCATAGGCGAAGTAGAAGAACGGACGGCCGCGGCCCTTCAGCCGGTCCCAGACGATGCCGGGGGTGCGGTAGTAGCCGGTGGCCGACAGCGAGACGCGCGCCTGATAGGCCATCGCGGCGACCTCGGCAAAGGGATAGTCGGCCCCTGCCACGCGGACCCGGCCCCCGTCGAAGTTCACCTCGTGGGGCCGCGCCTGATGCCGCTCGGCCACCATCGCGGCCATACGCTCGCGCAGCGTCGCGCAGGCGGCCCGCACCGCCATCCCGTTCAGGTCCGACCCGGAGGATGCCGCCGTGGCCGAGGTGTTCGGCACCTTGCCGGTATCGGTCGGGGTGATCTTCACCGCCTCGACCGGCAAGCCCAGTTCCGCCGCCGCCACCTGCGCGACCTTCTGGAACAGGCCCTGGCCCATCTCGGTCCCGCCATGGTTCAGGTGGACCGACCCGTCCTGATAGACATGGACCAGCGCCCCGGCCTGATTGAGCCAGGTGAGCGTGAAGGAGATGCCGAACTTCACCGGCGTCAGCGCGATGCCGCGCTTCAGGATCGGGCTTGTCCGGTTCCATGCGGCGATCTCCGCCCGGCGCCGCACATAGTCAGCGCGTTCTGACAGCGCCGCCACGATCTCGTGCCCGATGAAGTCCTCGACCGGCATGTGATAGGGCGTGGTCTGCACATCCGCGGGCGGTGGTGGCGGCGCGGCGCGTTGC
Organism: Rhodobacter sp. CZR27; assembly: GCF_002407205.1. Classification (NCBI taxonomy): domain Bacteria; kingdom Pseudomonadati; phylum Pseudomonadota; class Alphaproteobacteria; order Rhodobacterales; genus Rhodobacter; species Rhodobacter sp. CZR27. The sequence continues at coordinate 783,457 of NZ_CP023549.1, forward strand.
ATGGGCTCGGCCCCGCGCGACGTCAGGTCCACCTCGTCAGCCTCGAGCGGCCGAAGCAGGCCCGGATCCTCCGGCACCTCGGCGGGCAGGGCGGGGGCAGTCTTCGAGGGGGCATAGAAATTCGCCCGCCGAACCTCCAGCGGATCGCGGCCGAGGGCGAAGGCCACGTGGTCCAGCACCCGCTCGATCCCCACCATGCCCTGCGGGCCGCCGAAGCCGCGGAAGGCGGTCGCGCTCTGTGTGTGGGTGCGCAGCCGGTGGCTTTCGATCCGCACCGCCGGCAGGTGATAGGCGTTGTCCACATGCAGCATGGCCCGGTCCGCCACCGGCAGCGAAAGGTCCTGCGACCAGCCGCAGCGGATGAGGTGCCGGAACTCCACCCCCATGAGCCTGCCCGAGGCATCGAAGCCCGCCCGATACTGGATGCGCAGGTCGTGACGCTTGCCGGTGATGACCATGTCGTCATCACGGTCATAGCGCATCTTGCAGGGCCGCCCGGTGGCCCGCGCCGCGACCGCGCAGGCGATGGCAAGCGCGTTGGCCTGGCTTTCCTTGCCGCCGAAGCCGCCGCCCATCCGGCGCACCTCGACGCGCACCGAACTCATCGGCAGGCCGAGCGCATGGGCGACCTTGTGCTGCACCTCGGTGGGATGCTGGGTCGAGGAGTGCACGTGCATGTCGCCGCCCTCCTGCGCCAGCGCCAGCGCCACCTGACCCTCGAGGTAGAAATGCTCCTGCCCTCCGACCTCCATCGCCCCCTCGACGACATGCGGCGCGCCGGCGATCGCCTGGGCGGCATCGCCCTTTTCCCAGACGACCGCGCCGCCCTCGAAACGGCTGTCGGCCGCCAGCGCCTCGTCCACCGTCAGGATGGCCGGAAGCGGCCGGATCTCGGGCCGGGAAAGACGGGCGGCCCGGCGTGCGGCGAGGTGGCTGTCGGCCACGACCAGAAACATCGGCTGGCCGGCATAGTGCACGTGGTCCTGCGCCAGCATCGGCTCGTCGTGGATCGAGGGCGAGCAGTCGGGCATCGGGTCGAGGTCCTGCGGACCAATCACCGCCACCACGCCCGGCGCCGACCGCACGGCGGAAAGGTCGAGCGACCGGATCTCGCCATGGGCCACCGGCGAAAGGCCGAAGGCTGCATGCAGCGTCCCGCGCGGTGTCGGGATGTCGTCGACATAGCGAGCGGCGCCCGTCACGTGCAGTGGCGCCGCGTCGTGCGGCAGGGGCTTGCCGAGGCTCATGCATGCACCTCGAGCACCGAGACGCGTTCCCCCGCCAGATCGTGGAAATAGCGGATGAGGAGGTTCGCGGCCGCCTCGAGCCGGTAGGTGGCCGAGGCGCGCATGTCGCTGAGCGGGGCGAAATCGGCGGCGAAGGCGGCGCGGGCCGCCTCGAGGGCCGGAAGCTTCCACGGCTGGCCCAGAAGTGCGGCCTCGACGGCAACGGCGCGTTTCGGGATGCCCGCCATCCCGCCGAAGACGATGCGGGCGGCTGTGACGCTCCCATCTTGGACGGTGACATTGAAGCAGCCGCAGACGGCCGAGATGTCCTGATCGAACCGCTTCGACAGCTTGTAGCAGCGAAGCGCGGGCGCCGCGGCGGGGATCGTCACGGCCTCGACGAATTCTCCCGGCCGGCGGTCCTGCCTGCGGTAGTCGAGGAAGAACGACTCCAGCGGCATCTCGCGCCGCTCGCCGCCGCGGCGCAGGTGCAGCGTGGCACCCATGGCGATCAGGGCGGGCGGCGTGTCGCCGATGGGCGAGCCGTTGGCGATGTTGCCGCCCACTGTCGCGGCATTGCGGATCTGCACGCTGGCAAATCGTCGAAGAAGCTCGGCGAAGCCGGGAACGCGGGTCTTCATTGCCTCGTGAAGCTCCGCGATGGTGACGCAGGCGCCGATGCGCAGGCGGTCGCCGTCCGCCTCGATCCGGCGGAGATCCTCGACGCCGGCAAGGAAGACCGGCATCGGCAGGTCGCGCAATTCCTTCGTCACCCAGAGGCCGACATCGGTCGCCCCCGCGATCAGGGTCGCTTCGGGATGGGCTGCATAGAGCGTCGCGAGCTCGTCCGCGCTGCGGGGTCGGACCCCGTCGCTTGCGGCCTGCGCCTCCGGCAGGGGGGGCGCCAGCCAGTCCGGGACCGGCGCGCCTTCCGCGGCCTGCGCGGCGCGGATGATCGGCGCATAGCCGGTGCAGCGGCAGAGATTGCCGGCCAGCACCTCGTCGTGGTCGGTCCGCCCCACGGCATGGGCCGCGGCCAGCGAGGCCGCGATGCCCGGCGTGCAGAAGCCGCATTGCGAGCCGTGGTGGTCCACCAGCGCCTGCTGGACCGGGTGCAGCGCGCCGTCGGGCCCCGCCAGCCCCTCGACGGTGCGCACCGCCTTGCCGTGAAGCTGCGGCAGGAACAGCAGGCAGGCGTTCAGTGCCCGGGGGCCGGTCTCGTCCGTCACGATGACCGTGCAGGCACCGCAGTCGCCCTCGTTGCAACCCTCCTTGGTGCCGAAGAGACCCCGATCCTCGCGCAGCCAGTCAAGCAAGGTGCGCGTGGGTTCGGCCGAGACGCTGAGGGGCGTTCCGTTCAGGATGAACGCGATCTCCGTCATGTGAAAACCTGCCGCCTTCTGTGAGTGCCGGCCGATGCCGGTGCAGGCCCGCCCGATGCGGCGTAAAGCGGGGCTGCGAGGGATCACCCCATGAAAGCCTGCCGCGGCATGCCATGGCAAGGGGGACGTGACGGGACGGCTCTGCCTTTCCCGTCGGGCGCAGCCCCTGTAGGCTTCCGCCATGTCGAATGCGCCCCGATTCATCCATCTCCGCGTCCATACCGAATATTCGCTGCTGGAAGGCGCGGTCCCGGTGAAGAAGCTCATCGGGCTATGCACCGCGGCCGGGATGCCTGCGGTGGCCGTGACCGACACCAACGCCATGTTCGCGGCGCTGGAATTCTCGGTGCTGGCCAGCGGGGCGGGCATCCAGCCGATCGTCGGCTGCCAGATCGCCGTCGCCTTCGAAACTGCGGCGCTGGGGGAACGGCCCCGGGCGCCCGCGCCGATGGTGCTGCTGGCGCAGGACGAGGCGGGCTATGGCAACCTGATGAAGCTCTCGACCTGCCTCTATGTCGGCAAGGAGGGTGCGCTGCCGCAGGTGACGCTGGACGAGTTGCAGCGGCATTCGGATGGCCTGATCTGCCTGACCGGCGGCCCCGAGGGTCCGGTGGGACGCTTCCTTCAGGCCGGCCAGCGGCCGAAGGCCGAGGCGCTGCTGCGGCGGCTGGCCGAAATCTATCCGGGCCGGCTCTATGTCGAGTTGCAGCGCCATCCCGGCGAAGGTGGCCGGCTGACCGAGGCCGAGCGGGCCACCGAGCCGGGGCATGTCGAACTGGCCTATGCGCTGGACCTGCCGCTGGTCGCGACGAACGACGTCTACTTCCCCAAGGCCGAGATGTTCGAGGCCCACGACGCGCTGATCTGCATCGCCGAGGGCGCCTATGTCGACCAGAGCGCTCCCCGCCGGCGGCTGACGCCGCAGCACTACTTCAAGTCCGAAGCCGAGATGTGCGCGCTCTTCGCCGACCTGCCCGAGGCGCTGGAGTCGACGGTGGAGATCGCCCGGCGCTGCGCGTTCAAGGCGGCCAAGCGCCCCCCGATCCTGCCGCGCTTCGCCGATGACGAGGTCGAGGAACTGCGCCGTCAGGCCAAGGAAGGGCTGGCCGCCCGCCTCGCCGTGATCCCGCACGCGGCGCCGGTCGAGGACTACGAGGCGCGCCTTGCCTTCGAACTCGGCATCATCGAGCAGATGGGCTTTCCCGGTTACTTCCTGATCGTGGCCGACTTCATCAAGTGGGGGAAGGCCAACGGCATCCCGGTGGGACCGGGACGGGGGTCGGGCGCGGGCTCGCTCGTGGCTTACGCTCTGACGATTACCGATCTCGATCCATTGCGTTACCAGCTTCTCTTCGAGCGGTTTCTGAACCCCGAGCGGGTGTCGATGCCGGACTTCGACATCGACTTCTGCATGGACCGGCGCGAGGAGGTCATCCGCTACGTCCAGGGCAAGTACGGGCGCGACAAGGTGGGCCAGATCATCACCTTCGGCGCGCTTCTGTCCAAGGCCGCGGTGCGCGACGTAGGGCGCGTGCTGCAGATGCCCTACGGGCAGGTGGATCGCCTCTCGAAGATGATCCCGGTGGAGGGGGTGAAGCCGGTCTCGATCCAGAAGGCGCTGGCGGACGAGCCGCGCCTGCGCGAGGCCGCCAAGGCCGAAGAGGTGGTCAAGCGCCTCCTCGACTACGGAATGCAGATCGAGGGGCTGCTGCGCAATGCCTCGACCCATGCCGCGGGCGTCGTGATCGGCGACCGGCCGCTCGACGAACTGGTGCCGCTCTATCAGGATCCGCGGTCGGACATGCCGGCCACCCAGTTCAACATGAAGTGGGTCGAGGCGGCGGGGCTCGTGAAGTTCGACTTCCTCGGCCTGAAGACGCTGACGGTGATCCAGAATGCCATCGACCTGATCCGCGGCGGCGGGCGTCCGCTGCATCAGGCCGCGGACGGGCGGGTGCTCTACCAGCCGCCGCCGGGGGCCGAGAACGACATCGGCCACATCCCGCTGGACGATCCCGCGACCTACGAGCTTTACGCGCAGGCCAAGACCGTCGCGGTGTTCCAGGTCGAAAGCTCGGGGATGATGGACGCGCTCCGGCGGATGAAGCCCACCTGCATCGAGGATATCGTCGCGCTGGTGGCGCTCTATCGCCCGGGGCCGATGGAGAACATCCCGGTCTATTGCGAGGTGAAGCACGGGGTTCGGGATCTCGAAAGCCTGCACCCTACCATCGACCCGATCCTCGCCGAGACGCAGGGCATCATCGTCTATCAGGAACAGGTGATGCAGATCGCGCAGGTCATGGCGGGCTATACGCTCGGCGGCGCGGACCTCTTGCGCCGCGCGATGGGCAAGAAGATCGCTGAGGAGATGGCGAAGGAGCGGCCGAAGTTCATCGAAGGTGCCAAGAAGACCCACGGCATCGACGCGAAGAAAGCCGGCGAAGTATTCGACCTGCTTGAGAAATTCGCGAACTACGGCTTCAACAAGTCCCACGCCGCGGCCTATGCCGTGGTCAGTTACCAGACGGCCTGGCTGAAGGCGAACCACCCGGTCGAGTTCATGGCCGCGGTGATGAACTGCGATATCCACCTGACCGACAAGCTTGCGGTCTACAAGCGCGAGGTGGACAAGCTTGGCCTGAAGACGGTGGCTCCTTGCGTGAATGCCTCGCTCGCCACCTTCACGGTGCGGGACGGGGCGGTGGTCTATGCCTTGGGCGCGCTGAAGAACGTGGGCGTCGAGGCGATGGAGCTGATCGTCGCGGCGCGGGGCACCCGTCCCTTCGCGACGCTATTCGACTTTGCGGAGCGTGTGGATCTATCCCGCGTTGGCAAGCGCCCGCTGGAGATGCTTGCACGAGCGGGTGCCTTCGACTGTCTCAATAGGAACCGCCGGCAAGTTTTCGAGGCTTTGGAGTCTCTCGTTTCCTTCAGCATCGAAGTGCACCGACCGAGAGAAGGTGCCCTTGCAGACCTCTTGGGGGGCGTGAGCACAAAGACTGTGAGACTTCCTCCTTTGCCGCCTGTTGACGACTGGCTTCCAGTGGAGCGTCTGGGGCAGGAGCATCAGGCGATCGGCTTCTACCTCTCGGGCCATCCGCTCGACGATTACATGGGGCCGCTGAAGCGGAAGAACGTGACCACCGTCGCAGCACTGGCCGAAGCCGCGCAACGCGGGCCGATGGTGGCCAAGATTGCCGGAGCTGTCTCGTCGCGGCAGGAGAAGAAGTCGGCCAAGGGCAACCGCTTCGCCTTCGTCCAGCTCTCCGATCCGACGGGCCTCTATGAATGCACGGTGTTCTCGGACGTGCTGGAGCAGGCACGCGACCTGCTCGAGCCGGGCGGGCATGTCGTGCTGACCGTCGAGGCGACGCTCGAGGGCGACACGCTGAAGCTTCTGGCGCGCGGCGTCTCGCCCATCGACGCGGTGGCGGCGGATGCAGGCGCGGCCAGCCTGCGCATCCATCTCGACCGGGCGGAGGCCGCGGCCTCGGTCGCGGCGCTGCTGGCGCGGGTGCAGGGACGGGCGAAGGGACAGGTCACGATCTGCGTGGCCGACCCCGCCAGCGGGCAGGAGATCGACATCGCCCTGCCGCAGGACTACCCGGTCAGCCCGCAGGTGAAGGGCGCGCTCAAGGCCGTGCAGGGCGTGGTGATGATCGAGGAGATATGATCAGCCGATCCGCCACAAGACCAGCCGCGCCACCGTGACGCTCAGCACGATCCGGGCGACGTGATGGGCGGTCACGTAGACGATGCTCATCTGGAGCGAGAGGGCGATCAGGCTCATCTCGGCCAGTCCGCCCGGCGCGAAGGCTAGGAAGACCGCGGCCACCGGCTGCCCCGAAAGCGCCGCCACCGGCAGCGCGAAGGCGAAGGCGAGCGCGAGCGCCGCCGTCACGTTCATCGCGGCGAGCCGGCCCGCCAGCGGCAGCGCCCCACGCGGCAGGCCGGCGAAGCGGGCTCCCAGGACGCTGCCGATCCCGATCTGGGTCAACCCGATCAGCCAGTCCGGCGGCACTCCCCGCGTCAGCCCTGCAAGATGGGCAAGGGCCGACAGCGCGACCGGCCCGGTCATCGCGAAGGCCGGCAGCCGCAGGAGGCCGCCCAGCCAGACGCCCGCAAGGGCCGCAACCGCCAGCACCAGCAAGTCCGTCCACCCGAGCGGAAGCCCGGCCACCGCCGTTCCCGCGGCGCTGCCGACAGCGTGGCCCGTGAGCAGTGTGAAGCCGGCTGGCACCAGCACGATGGTCAGGATCAGGCGGAGGAACTGGAGCAGCACCAGCATCTGCGCATCCGCGCCCGCCTCCTCGCCCAGGGCGACCGATTCGATCAGCCCTCCCGGTGTCGCGCCGAACCAGGCCGTCGGCTTCGGAAGACCTCCGACCCGTCGGAAGATCTGGTAGCCGATGACGTGGGCCAGCGGAATGAAGAGGCAGAGCGCGAGCAGGCTCGGCCACCAGCGCGGAGCCTCGCGGACGACCTCGGCCGTGAAGGCGCCGCCGATGGCGACGCCGATGACCGGCAGGAAGACGATCCGCAGCTTCTGCGGCACCGCCACGGCGCGACCGAAGAGCCTGACCCGCAGCGCCGCCGCCGCGCCGACCGCGCAGAGCGATCCCATCAGAAGCGGCAGAGGCAGCCCCAGCGCGCGCGCCACCATGCCGCCAGCCGCGCCGAGCGTGAAGGTCAGGATCAGGGCGAGCGGATCGAAGGACAGGCGCATCCGCGGCAAATCAGCACCCCTTGCCGCGAAAGGCAAGGCCGCCGTCAGTAATGCGGCGGCGGCTGGTCCGCGATCAGTGCGACGGCATCGGCTTCCCGCTCGGCCTCGCGCTCCATCAGCAACTCGACCCGGCGGGTGAGCAGGGCGATCTCGGTCGCCTGCCGCGCGACCACATCGGACAGGTCCTCGACGACGCGGGTCAGGTGCGCGATCTGCACCTCGGCCGCTTCCATGCGCGTTTCCATCCGTTCCTCCTCTGGCTCCGCCCGGCGCTTGTCCGCGCCGCCCCCTTCCGATACACCGCGCCCGACGAACAGCGAAGGGTGCGACCCATGGCCAAGGACAAGGCTCCCCGCCGCCCGCGCGCGGACACGCCGAAGGGCTTTCGCGACTATTTTGGCGCGGACGTGACCGAGCGCAAGACGATGCTCGATGCGGTGGCCGAAGTCTACCATCGCTATGGCTTCGACCCGCTTGAAACCTCGGCGGTGGAAACCGTCGAGGCGCTGGGGAAGTTCCTGCCTGACGTCGACCGCCCGAACGAGGGCGTCTTCGGCTGGCAGGACGAGGATGGCGAGTGGCTGGCGCTGCGCTATGACCTGACGGCGCCGCTCGCTCGCGTGGCCGCGCAGTTCCGCAACGACCTGCCGAGCCCCTACCGCCGCTACGCAATGGGCCCCGTCTGGCGCAACGAGAAGCCCGGGCCGGGACGCTTCCGCCAGTTCTACCAGTGCGACGCCGATACGGTCGGTTCGGCCAGCGTGGCGGCGGATGCCGAGATCTGCGCGATGCTGTCGGACGCGCTGGAGGTCGTGGGCATTCCGCGCGGCGACTACATCGTGCGCGTGAACAACCGGAAGGTCCTGAATGGCGTGATGGAGGTCGTGGGCGTGCTCGACCCGTCTGACCCCGCGAAGTTCGAGGCCGAGCGCGGGATCGTCCTTCGCGCCATCGACAAGATCGACCGTCTGGGCGAGGCGGGCGTGCGGGCGCTTCTGGGCGAGGGTCGGAAGGACGAATCCGGCGACTTCACCAAGGGTGCGGGCCTTTCGGCGGAACAGGCCGAGGTGGTGATGGGATTCATGGCCTCCAAGCGTGATACCGGCGCGGCGACGGTTGCGCGACTGCGGGAACTGGTCGCTGGATCGGCGCTCGGCCTCGACGGGGTGCAGGAGCTGGAAACCATCGCCGAACTGCTCGATGCGCAGGGCTACGGGCCGGACAGGATCGTGGTGGACCCGTCGGTGGTGCGCGGCCTTGGCTATTACACCGGGCCGGTGTTCGAGGCGGAGCTGACCTTCGAGATCCTCGACGAGAAGGGCCGCAAGCGTCAGTTCGGCTCGGTCGCGGGCGGCGGGCGCTATGACGATCTGGTGAAGCGCTTCACCGGGCAGGCGGTGCCGGCGACGGGCGTCTCGATCGGCGTGGACCGGCTGCTTGCCGCGCTGCGCGCCAAGGGGCGGGCGGGGCAGGACGCGCAGGGGCCGGTGGTGGTCACCGTCATGGATCGCGACCGCATGGCCGATTACATGGCGATGGTGGGCGAGTTGCGCCGGGCGGGGCTTCGCGCGGAGCTTTACCTCGGCAACCCGAAGAACTTCGGCAACCAGTTGAAGTATGCCGATGCGCGAAAATCGCCCGTTGCGGTGATTCAGGGTTCGGACGAGGCGGCGCGCGGCGTCGTCGTGCTGAAGGACCTGGTGCTTGGGGCGCGGATCGCGGAAGGCGCGAGCCTCGAGGAATGGAAGTCGCGCCCGGCGCAGGTCGAGGTGCCGCGCGACGCGCTGGTCGAGGCTGTGCGCGGGATGCTCGCGTGACAAAGGCCGCCGTCCGCGCCGAGGCGGAGGCCATCTTCGCCGCCTTCCAGGCCGCCGGCGCGCAGCCGGTCGAGGCTGACATCCTGCTGCCGGCCGGCACGCTCCTCGACCTTTACGGCGAGGATATCCGGGCGCGGGCCTATGTGACCTCGGACCCCTTGCGCGGCGAGATGATGCTGCGGCCGGACTTCACCGTGCCGGTGGTGCAGGCGCACATGGCGGCCGGCGCCGATCCCGCCCGCTACACCTACATGGGCGAGGTCTTCCGTCGGCAGGAGCATCTGGGGCCGCGGGCCTCGGAATACCTGCAGGTCGGCTTCGAGGTCTTCGACCGCTCACATCCCGAGGCGGTCGATGCCGATGTCTTCGGGCTGATCGCCGAGGTTCTGGCGCCGCTCGGGCTTCAGGCGGCGACCGGCGACTTCGGTATCCTGCTGGCCGCAGTCAGGGGGCTTTCGACCTCGGACAAGCGCAAGTCGGCGCTGCTGCGCCATGTCTGGCGCCCGCAGCGGTTCCGCGCCCTGCTCGATCGGTTCGCGGGGCGGACCCCGGTGCCCGAGCCCCGCCTGCGGCTGCTGGAGCGGCTCGCTGCGGCCTCGCCCGAGGCGCTGATGGATCAGTCGGGCCCGGCCATTGGCCTGCGCGAGCCGGAAGACGTGGCCGCACGGGTTGCGGCCCTGATCGAGGATGCGCGGACGCCGCCGATCAACCCGGACGAGGCGGCGGTGCTCGATGACCTGCTGCTGGTCGAGGCGCCGGCGGGCGAGGCGCTCGCGCGGCTCGAGGCGCTGGCAGCGCGGATGCCCGCGATGGCCGCCTCGGTGCAGCGGTTCGCCGGGCGGCTGGACGCGCTGGCGGCGCGTGGCGTCGCGGTCGATCGCCTTCCCTTCGCGGCCGGCCACGGCCAGAGCACGCTGGAATATTACGACGGCTTCGTTTTCAGCTTCCACGCGGATGATCCGACGCTGCCGCCCGTATCCAGCGGCGGGCGCTATGACGCGCTGACGGCGGTGCTGGGGCAGGGGCACTCGATCCCCGCGGTGGGCGGCGTGATCCGTCCCGGTCTCGTGGCGCAGCTGAAAGGGACGGCGTGATGCTGAAGATCGGGGTGCCCTCGAAGGGCCGGCTGATGGAAAAGACGTTCGACTGGTTCGGCGCCCGTGGCGTGACAATGCGCCAGACGGGGGCCGAGCGGGAATATTCCGGCGCCGTGGATGGCGTCGAGGGCGTCGAACTCGTGCTGCTCTCGGCCGGCGAGATCCCGCGGGAGCTGAGCGCCGGCCGCATTCATCTGGGTGTCACCGGCTCGGATCTCGTGCGCGAGAAGCTGGCGGATTGGGAGACCCAGGTGGCCGAGCTGGCCCCGCTGGGCTTCGGACACGCCGACCTGATCATCGCGGTGCCGGCCTTCTGGATCGACGTCGACACGCTGGACGATCTGGACGCGGCGGCGGCGGCCTTCCGGGCGACCCACGGCTTCCGCCTGCGGATCGCCACCAAGTATCACCGCCTGGTGCGGGAGTTCCTGACCGCCAACGGCGTCGCCGACTACCAGATCGTGGACAGCCAGGGCGCAACCGAAGGCACGGTGAAAAACACCACCGCCGAGGCCATCGCGGACATTACCTCATCGGGCGAGACGCTACGGGCGAATCATCTGAAAATCCTTTCCGACGGTCTGGTGCACAGCTCGCAGGCCGTGCTGTTCGCCTCGCGCCGGGCGGACTGGACCGAGGCGGGGACGGTTCTCGACCGGCTGGCCGGGCATCTCGCCATCGCGGCGCCGCGGCTCACCTGAGCCCGATGTCGGCCAGCGCCTGAGCGAGATCGGGAGGCAGCGGCTCCTCGCGCTGCCGCCCCTGCGGCAGGTCGGCGGGGGCATCCTCCGGCGCCAGGTAGCGCCAGCCCTGGAAGGGCCGGCGGGCCGCGGCCACGGTCCGGATCACCGCCGGATCCAGCACCAGCGCGCAGCGGGTGATGCCATCGGAGCCTTCGACCGACTCGAGCCCCAGGATCGGCTGCCGCGCGAGAATCGATCCCTTGAACACCCAGTAGAGCGAGCCCCCGGCGAGGATCTCCGCCTCGCGCTTCGGCCACATCCGCGTGACATGACGGGGATTCCCCTCGGGCCAGCGGTGCCTCTGGCTTGCCTGCCAGTCGAGAAGATCTTCCACCGTCTCTGCGCCGACGCAGAGTTTCAGAAGGTTGACGTGCTTGGCCAAGGGGACTCTCCGGCTTCGGAAGCCTTCATATAGCCGTGGCGCACGGGCGGTCCAAGCTGTTTGACCGCGGCGCGCCAGGCGCATATCTTGGGTGTCCCTTCCACCTGATCCACAAATTCAAGGTTCCCGTCCCATGTCGCGCTTCCACGCCCCCATTGCCGAACAGATCTGGGACATGAAATACCGCCTGAAGGACAGTGCCGGGCATGCGCTCGATGGCACCGTTGAGGATACGTGGCGCCGCATCGCGCGCTCGCTGGCCGAAGTGGAGAAGGAGCCGGCGCTCTGGGAGGATCGCTTCTACCGCGCGCTCGAGGATTTCAGATTTCTCCCGGCCGGCCGCATCACGGCAGGCGCCGGCACCGGCCGCGCGGTGACGCTGTTCAACTGCTTCGTGATGGGCACGATCCCCGACAGCATGGCGGGCATCTTCGACGCGTTGAAGGAGGCCGCCCTGACCATGCAGCAGGGCGGGGGGATCGGCTACGACTTCTCCACCATCCGTCCACGCGGCGCCGAGGTGAAGGGCGTGGCCGCCGACGCCTCGGGGCCGCTGTCCTTCATGGATGTCTGGGACGCCATGTGCCGCACCATCATGTCGGCCGGTTCGCGCCGCGGCGCGATGATGGCCACGATGCGCTGCGACCATCCCGACATCGAGGCCTTCATCGAGGCGAAGAAGGACCCGGCCCGGCTGCGGATGTTCAATCTTTCCGTTCTCGTGACCGATGCCTTCATGGCGGCCGTCAAGGCGGACGGGCCGTGGGAACTGGTCTTCGACGGCAAGGTCTACCGGACGCTGCAGGCGCGCGACCTGTGGAACCGGATCATGCGCTCGACCTACGACTTCGCCGAGCCCGGCGTGATCTTCATCGACCGCATCAACCAGCTGAACAACCTCGCCTATTGTGAAACCATCGCGGCCACCAACCCCTGCGGCGAGCAGCCCCTGCCGCCCTATGGCGCCTGCCTTCTCGGCTCGGTGAACCTCGCCCGGCTGGTGTCGCACCCGTTCGAGGAGGGAGCCGAGCTGGACCTCGGGCAGCTCGACGAGTTGGTCCGGCTGTCGGTCCGCATGATGGACAACGTGGTCGACGCGTCCCGCTTCCCGCTGCCGCAGCAGGCGCACGAGGCGCAGATGAAGCGGCGGATCGGCCTTGGCGTGACGGGTCTGGCCGATACGCTGCTCATGGTGGGGCTGCGCTACGGATCGGAAGAGGCTGCACGGCAGACCGAGACCTGGATGAAGGCGATCGCCCGCGCGGCCTATCTGGCCTCGTCCGATCTCGCGCGCGAGAAGGGGGCCTTCCCGCTGTTCGAGGCCGACGCCTATCTCGCCTCCGGCTCGCTGACCCACATGGACGATGATGTGCGCGAGGCGATCCGCAAGAACGGCATCCGCAATGCGCTGCTGACCTCGGTCGCGCCCACGGGCACGATCAGCCTCTATGCCGGCAACGTCTCCTCCGGCATCGAACCGGTCTTTGCCTATGCCTATACCCGCAAGGTGCTGCAGAAGGACGGAACCCGCACCGAGGAGGAAGTGGTCGACTACGCCGTCCGGCTCTGGCGCGAGAAGATGGGCGACGCGCCGCTGCCCGACCATTTCGTGAACGCGCAGACGCTTGCGCCGCTGGACCATGTCCGGATGCAGGCGGCGGCGCAGAAGTGGATCGACAGCTCGATCTCGAAGACGATCAACTGCCCCGAGGACATTTCCTTCGACGATTTTGCCGATGTCTACCTCGCCGCCTGGGAGATGGGCTGCAAGGGCTGCACGACCTATCGCCCGAACGAGGTGACGGGCTCGGTCCTGTCGGTGTCCGAAGCCGCGAAGGCCGCGCCGGTCGAGGCGCCGGAGCCGAAGGGCGGCGAGGTGGTGTATCTCACCGATCCGCTCGACCGTCCCGCGGCACTGGAGGGCGCGACCTACAAGGTGAAGTGGCCGGGCTCGGAGCATGCGCTTTACATCACGGTGAACGACATCGTCATCGCCGGGCACCGGAGGCCGTTCGAGGTCTTCATCAACTCCAAGAACATGGAGCATTTCGCCTGGACGGTGGCCCTGACCCGGATGATCTCTGCGGTGTTCCGGCGCGGGGGCGACATCTCGTTCGTGGTCGAGGAGTTGAAGGCGGTCTTCGATCCCCGCGGCGGCGCCTGGATGGAGGGGCGCTACATCCCGTCGATCCTGGCCGCCATCGGCGGCGTGATCGAGCGCCACCTGATCGCGATCGGCTTCATCGAGGGCGAAGGCATGGGGCTGAAGACCGACCCCAAGGCGGATGTGGAGGTTCTCGGCGTGAAGGCAAAGGCCTGCTCGTCCTGCGGAAGCTACGACCTGCGGATGGTCGAGGGATGCATGACCTGCGCGAGCTGTGGGTTTTCGAAGTGCGGATAGCAAGGTGGCGAGCAACAGTGACGAAGCGGCCATTTAACTTCCATTCTGGCAGCTTTCGGCTTCCATTTTTCGGATGATTGTTTTCCATTCCGACACGGTCACCGGAAAAACACTTTTGTTACAGGGTGTTACCCTGCCACCATCTTTCTGATGGCCTGTTCCGGCGCTGGCAGACGCGAGCGTGGGTGCTTTCTGGTGGCGCGTAACGGTTCTTGACCCCGTAGCGCCGTGTTCCCGCTCCTTCGGGGAGAGCGGGGACGCGGCGCCGACTTGACCAGAACCCCGTGGCTGGTTGCCATTACGGAAAGACACCATGCCCTACGACGCTCCGGCTTCCCCGGCCGGGATCCTGCTCCTGCGCGTCTTCTTCGATCACGAACTGGCCGCCGTGCTTGCTGCGGCGCACTTGCTGGGAGGCTCGTCCGCGCGCAACCGCGTGCAGCGGCTCGCCGTTCGTGTCGCCGAAGCCACTCGCGCGACCCCTCTGTTGCGTCGCGAACTGCTGGCGCTGCATCGCCTCCTCGCGCTCGACGGCGTGGAAGATCCGGAGGGCGACGCTGCCGGCTACTTCTCCTCGATCGATCCTGCGGACCCGAGGGTGCACGAGATCTGCCGGCTCAGCGAAGCGTTCAGCAACCTTCTCGACTCTCTCGACGATCGTGAGGTCCTGCCTTCCCGGCGAGCCGCCGCATGACTTCCTCCGGCCCCCCTTCGGGGCCGGCGCTTGACCTCGGGTGCTTCCACCCGAAGAGAATGAAGGAGGTCATGCTTTTGGAAGAGTCACTGGAGGCGCGTGCCGAACGCGCCGTGGCGCGGGGCAGTGCCGTGGCCTTGGCGGTGCGCGCACATCACCTTTACCGAACGGCGTCCTCTGGTGGCCTGCCAGAGGTCTGCCTCCGGCGCTTCGAGCAGGGCCGGGTGTTCGACACTGCCGACGATGGTCCTCTGATCAGCCTCCACGCGGAACTCGAGCGACAGATCGGGCGCCACATCGTTGGCTACCGCTACGCATGGGATGGTTGCGACGACGCCGTCGAGCACGATCCGCGGGGTGTGGAGCCGATCCCGGTCCATGATGCGGATGGGGAGGTTCTGTGCCGGGTGCAGGATCTGGTGAATGAGTTCATGCGTCTGCGCGACGGGGTCCGTCATGCGGTGATCGGGCTGCGCGAGATCGCGCGGCTCATGGAGAACAGCTGAACGCTGCGTCACCAGCGATTGGCATGAAGGACAGGCGGCGCGGGGCGACCCGCGCCGCCTGTTTTCCGTGGCAGCGAGGATGGCGCCTGCCTGTGTCGCTCCTGGTTCTTGGCACCGCCCTGCATCCAAAGCAAAAGGGCGTGCGGATTGCGCACGCCCTTCGGTTCGGTGTGGCGCCAACGGCGTCAGCGCGGCGGTCGCCAGAGCGTGCTGGTGTTGGCGGCGGCATTCCCAAGGTCGGAGGGTGCGCTCGAGGACGGCGGAGCATCCGCCGTCGGGGCTACCTTGGCAGGTCGGGTCGAGGAGCGGGCCTTCCGCGAGGCACGCTGCGGTGTTGACGCAGCAGGTTCCCCAACCTCGTCCTCGGGAGTGAAAGCAGCGGGCGCGGTGGGGATGATCGAGCGGCCGACGCCCTCCTCGACCGGCAGCACGGTGGGCGCATCGGCCGCGATGGAGAAGTTCGCGAACAGTTCGGACTGGAAATGCTGCAGCCGTTCCGGCGTCCAGGCCTGGTCGACGAGGCGGGACTGGAGCTTGGCCTTCTGGTTGGTCGCCTCGATGTCGTCGATCGCCTTGAAGATGACCGCCTGAGTATGGGACTTGCGCGCTGCCGCGGCCTCCCGCAGGGCTTGGCGAGCAGCGATCCAGACCTGCGCCGTCAGGCCGCGGAAGCGTTCGTGCACTGCCGGCACCTCGACCCAGACATCGTCGATCCGCACGCTGATCGCGCCGAGGTCGGCGTGATCCCAGCGGGTCTGGAGCATGATCGCCCCTTCTGCGGCGAAGTGGCTGGCGAGACGCAGACTGTTGTAGGGGATCCCAAGGATGACGACGCCGTGCTTCGTCAGGCGGTATGTGCCAGCGATGCCGAAGGCGACCCGCTGCCGCTCGAGCGACGGGAGGGCCTTCAGCGGATAGTTGCCGGCGGCCATGTCCGATTGCCATTGCTCGAGCGGCGTCAGCAGGCCCAAGCCGGTGTGAGGCGTGTTGTGATAGATGTCGACGATCCAGCGGACGAGGATCCGGCACATATCCTCGGTGCCAAGGCAGGCGCGCGCGTCCGCATCATAATCCCCGCGCTTCACGGTGTCCGAGAAGGTGCGCCCCGAAAGTCTGCAGAGCAGGCCCTTCGCGATGGTCTGGAACAGTCGCTCGATGCGGCCGCGCGCCGAGGCAGCCCCGGCGATCGCCGTGAGATCGGTTATGCGCAGGTCGGCGCAGGCGTCGCTGAAGTCGATCGACGTCAGACCGGAGCCCGCGTCGTGCACGATCCCCTCGGGCGTCCCGCATTGCGACCAAGGCGTCAGCGCTCCGACCTGATCAGCGAATTCTCCCTTGTCGGCCATGATCATGCGCAGGCATTCGACGGCCGCACTCGCTCGCGGGTTCGGCGTGAGCTTGAGCGCGAGGATCATTCGCGTGCGGCAGTCGATGGCGACCACGATCCACCAGCGGATCTTCTCCTTGTCGAGGCCGAACGCCACGATCTCCTCCGGTGTGAAGATCTTGCGCAACCTAGTCTGCGACAGGATGGTCCGGAGGTCGATCCAGCATTCGTCGATCTCGACGCGCTCGAGCGGCCGGCTGACCTCGAGGCCGGTGGTGCCGGCGCGAAACATCTTCTTCGCGTAGTCCTCTCCATGGCGCGCGATCATGACCTCGAGCTTGTCGAGGCGCGCAATCGCCGCGCGAACCGCGTCGCGGCGGGGCACGTCGGTGATCAGCGACAGCCCCTTGGCGGCCCTTTCCTCATTCTCCTTCTCGAACGCGCGCCGGACGTCTGCCGTCACCGCGACCTTGGACTTCTGCTCGCGCGTCAGGTAGCTCGCGCGGACGGTCTGGACGAGGAGGGCATCCACCTCGGGGGGGAAGGCGGAACTGCGATCGCCGCGCTGATCGATGCCATCGACGAGCGCGAGCTTTCCGCCAGCGAGGAACTTCTTGCGCCACTGCAGAAGGGTCTTCGCCGCCCGGTGCCGGGGCAGCGGGATGCCGGCGGGCAGCGGCACCTGGTCGCCCGTCTTGAGGGCACGGTAGACCTCATTGAGCCGCGCCTCGTCGGGAAGCTTGGCGAGGTACTTGAGGGCTTCGACACGAATGGTCAGCATGGCCGCGTTGATCGACTGGTACGTGAGGACGACTTCTCCCCGCCGCTGCAGATCGATCAGGGCCGACACCATCGCGTAGCGCTCGTTGACCCTGCTGGCATGCTCCGGATCCAGGTCGGACGTCGTAATGTCCGGGCGCGGCGGCGCGGCCTGGGTCCGCAGGTGCGGGGGCAGGAAATGTTCGCGCTCGTGATGGATGTGGCCGGCACGGTTCAGTCGGCTCAGGTGGTCGAAGGTGAAGGTCTCGGCAGGGTCGGTGCCTTCGGCGGGCGCCAGCACATAGGCGTCGCCGGTGCGGTAGCCAAGCCGGAAGGCCTTGCCGCCGATCGTGAGACGGCAGTGCTCCGAGACGTGGAAGGGCGGATGTCGGATGTCGGTCGCGCGGCTCATGCGCGGTTCTCCGTGAGGCGGACGAGCGTGTCCGGGGTGATGCGTTCGGGACGAGCGGTGCAGAGCTGGTGGCCGCGCAGGAGGCGAAGGATCGCGCGGTAGCCGCGTGCCTCGAGGCCGGTCGCGAGCGTCAGGTCGCGGATGCAGCGCGCGCCGGTCAGCGTCGCGGCGACCTCGAGGGCGCGCGCGTCGGCCTCCGGGTCGGGTTCGTGGACGGCAGCGATCAGATGCGCGTTGTACAATTCCACCGGATCGAGATCGGCGTCGCTCAGCAGCCGGACGTCGTCGGCGAAGCGCTTCCGGCGCACCCACCAGGCGACCTCCTGCATCTGGGCGAGGAAGCGACCGGAAACCAGCCGGACCTCGGGCTTGACCGTGTAGGCGATCCTGCGTCCCGAGCGTTCGGTGACGACGATGTCGAAGATGTGCTCGTCGTCGCGGCCGTAGCGGAAGCGGACCTGCTCGCGCAGGTCGACCGTCTCGGGCCGCGCACTCAGCACGAGCTGCCACTTGTGCTCGAGCAGCGACTCGGCCTGCGCCCGAACCCCGTCGCCGTCGCCGAGGACGGTGTGCACGATGCAATGGCTTTTGGACGCGCGCGGGACGTCGTGGTCGGCGCGCGACGGCGCCGGAAGCCGGACGTCGGACGGCTCCCGAAGCAGGAGGGCGAGTGCGGCGGTCATGCACCTGCTCCCTTATGGCCGGTATGGAAGGCAGGCGCCGTGCCGTATCCGGCGAGATGCCGGGGATGGCAGTCGAGTTCGGGCATGGTCGGGCTCCGCAGGAAGGTCCCCGTGTCGCGGGACCGGTCAAGCGGAAGAGCCGGTGCAAGCCATGCATTCGTGCAGGACGCGCCGGTGTCGAAGCGGAGGTCGACCTTGCAAAGGTCATATTGGCCGGTTGCGCCGGTCCGGAAGAAGAACTTGCCGGTCTGTCGGGAGGGTGTGCCGCCGGTTCCTCGCGTGGGGTCGATTGTGATCGAGATCATGGTCCTGGCCTCTGGTCGCGGGCCTCGTCGCCCGCGAAGAAGCAGATCGATCCGGTCGGAAGAAAACCCTTGAAAAAATGCGGGTGGTTGACTCGGTCCGACCCGCGCCGAGCCAACTCCCGTGGGGAAGTCCGTCCTGCCCTTGGCGAGCCCGGTGGACGTCAGGGCAGGATGAGCAACGGCTTCCGCTGGAGACCTGCCGCGATTGTCGCGCGAAGCTCGCACGCGAGGTCGTGCTGGGCGTCCTTTACCGCCCTCAACTCGGCAATCTCGGCCCTGACTTGTGCAAGAGCCGCCTTCAGTGTCTCGACCTCGGCCACGTGAGGCGTCACCGCCTCGCGCCGCGCCAGGTCCAGCAGCGCCTCGACCGAGGTCCGGACGAGCTGCCGAGCCTGCGCCATCGCCGGCGATCCGGAACTTCCGCCGGCGCGTCGGTCGGCAGGAGTTTTGCACCATGCTCCTGCCAGATCTTCCATGCTGTCGCCGGATGCCCAGTGCGACCCAGCCGGCGGAAAAGTTTGGCTTGCGTCGGCTCTTCCCCTTCGGCGCGCAGCGCGAGGCCGGTTGCGAGGACGTCTTCCACGGTAGGGGCGGGTCTTGCAGGCATCCGGTCACCTTCCTGATCCTGCCGTGGAAGTGGACCCGTCTCGCGTCATACGGAAATAGGCCGTGCTCATGCCCGCGCGTATAGTCTCTGCCGAGCCGACCAAACGGCCGCACCGGATCCTTCCGGGCGGCTGACAGAAGCTGTCGTGACGGTATGCGAACGGCGGTACGCGGCGGCAATCCCAGTCGGCTCCGAGGAGTGCGGGTTGACGTGACCGGCGCGCACGACGATCCTGCCGCTAACGGTGGTGAGGACATGAAGACGGACAGCTTTGATCCCGTGGAGCGCGCGCGGCAGAAGGCCATTTGGCGGCAGGCCGATGAGGCGGCATTGAAGGCGGGCCTCGTTACGCGCGAAGAGCTTCAACTCGTGAACGGCGGGTTTCAGTTGTTCAGGAACTCTGTTCTTGTCCGGCATGCGAAATCTGGCCAAGGCGCCGCTCACCAGCTTGCGGACCTTGACGTTGACGAAAAAGCCCGACGACCCTAGCCTTCGCACGCAATGACATCGGTTGACGCTCCCCTTCGGACGGCCAGAGACGAGGTCGAACATCTCTTCGGGCAGTGCATTCTGCGGCTGCAAGCCTTCGAACTGCTGCTGAAATCGATTGTCGCGGGGCATCACGTCTCCGGCTCGACGTCCACATGGGAGGACACCCGCGCCAACCGGATAGCCGAGGTCCGGCGGAAGACCCTGGGTGGACTGGTCGGCGAGATTATGGGGTCCGTCCTCGTGCCTGCCGGTCAGGAGGGCCAGCGCGACGCGCGCGATGACGCCGCCGATTAGCTGCTCGGGGCGGATAGCTTTCCCCGCCGACGACCTCGCCCGCATCGGACGTGAACACCGCGGGCTGGTCGCTTTGCGCAACACCCTGGTTCACCACTTCCTCGAAGAACACGATCTTCGCACGGAAGACGGCTGCCTCTTAGCGCGACAGGCCCTGACGGCCGCCATTAATCGCGTCGCCCGCGCCCATGCGGATCTGCAGACCTGCGCGGCGGACATGGAACAGGCCCGCAGCACCATGGCCGAATATCTCGCGTCACCCGAATTTCACGACTGGATTGTCCACGAACGAGTACCTTGGCCCGTCACGACGATCGCGCAAGCCCTGGTGGACGCGGCAAGTGAGTTGGCACCGGGCGGCTGGACATCTGTGGAGACCGCCTTGAGTTGGTTCCTGACGCGCGATCCCGGCGAACGGCCCGATGATTATGGTTGTCGGAGCTGGCGCCAAGTCATCCACGAATCCGGGCTTTTCGACCTGCAGGTGCGCAAGGTCGATGGCCGCCCTCGGGCTTGGTATGGTCCTCGCATTCCGAGATTCTGGTAGCCGCGGTGTCATGTCGGACGCCATAGAATAGCCCGTTCCGTGTCAACGGGCGGGAAGCGAACGGCCGCGCGGCATGGCATCCGCAGAAACCTACAAAACGGGCCGCTCAATCTCACGGCGCGAACGGGTGTGATGCGCACATTGCGAGCTTGCCGTCACCTACCCTGCCAAGCGCGACAACAAGACGCGCTCCGGCCCATAATGGCCTTTCGGGCACCGAAGCTCGTTCGGACGAAGCTGCCGTTCGAGCACTGCGCAGCGAGAGGACCGGTCAGCCCTTCTCGGACCTTCGAACTCACTGCGGCATGGCCGGCGGCACCGAGCCGGCGGGCGGAAAGCGGTCTGACGGCAGTGCGGCACAGCAGCCGCAGCATAAAGCCGGAGCGGCCGTTCGTTGATCGCGCAGCGCGTACAGCCCGGGATCCACGCGGACAGCTGCTCGATCCACGGGTTTACGGAACCAGACAGGCGCTTCCGGTGCTTTCCCATCAGTCACAGCCTGCCGAGAGCGAGAAATGGAAAAGCCGAGCTTCGACCCGCCGTCCTTGCCGCTTGCCCTTGTACCGGTGATCCTGACGCTGGGCCTGCTGGCCTTGCAGCTGTTCTACTTCGGCGATTTCACCCCGCATATTCCGCTCGTGATCGGGCTGGCGATAACCGGGCTTGTCGGCGTGCTGCGCGGGCAGGAATGGCTGGATATCCGTGAGGGCGTCTTCCACGTCATCCATGTCTCGATGCCCTCGCTTTCGGTGCTGATCGTGGTGGGGATGATCATCGGGGTCTGGATCGCCTCCGGCACGGTGCCGACGCTGATCTACTACGGGTTGACCCTTTTGAACCCGTCGATCTTCCTTGCGGCGGCGATGATCCTCTGTTCGGTCGTCTCGCTTTCACTTGGCACCAGTTGGGGCACGGTGGGCACGGTGGGCCTCGCGCTCATGGGGATTGGCGCGGGCTTCGGCATCCCGGCGTATTGGACGGCCGGCGCGGTCGTCTCCGGCGCATTCTTCGGCGACAAGATCTCGCCCCTGTCCGACACAACCAACCTTGCGCCCGCCGTGACCGGAGTGAATATCTTCGATCACATCCGCAACATGCTGCCAACGACGGTGCCGGCGATGCTGATCGCATTGGTGGCCTATCTCGTGGCCGGCTATGCTCTGATCGGCTCCGACGAGGCCTCCTTCGGCGCCATCGAGAGGATCACGGCGGAACTCGACGAGAGGTTCGAGATCGGCCTTGTGCCGTTGCTGCCCGCGCTGGTCGTCGTGATCCTTGCACTGACGCGCAAGCCGCCGCTGCCGTCGCTGTTCGCGGGGGTGCTGGCAGGGGCGCTGATCGCGATCTTCCAGCAGGGCGCCGGGGTGCATGACGTCTTCACCTATGCCCAGTCGGGCTATGTCCTCGAAACCGGGGTAGCCGAGATCGACAGCCTGCTGAATTCGGGCGGCATTCAGTCGATGATGTGGACCATCTCGCTGATGCTGATCGCGCTCGGCTTCGGCGGAGCGCTGGAACGCACCGGCTGCCTCGAAGCCATCATCACGGCGATCATCGCGCGGGTAAAGTCCTTCGCGGCGGTGCAAAGCTCGGCCATCGCCACCGCCTTCGCCACCAACCTCGTCGCGGGCGACCCGTATATCTCGATCGCGCTGCCGGGGCGGATGTATTCGCCGCTTTACCGCGGCATGGGCTATTCGACGCTGAACCTCAGCCGCGCGGTCGAAGAGGGCGGCACGCTGATGAGCCCGCTGATCCCGTGGAACGCCGGCGGCGCCTTCGTGATCTCGGCGTTGGGTCTGGGGATCATGTCCGGCCAGATCCAGAACCTGCTTTACATCCCGCTGGCATTCGCCTGCTGGACGGCGCCGCTGATCGGAATCTTCTACGCCTTCACCGGCTTCTTCTCGCCACGGGCGACCGATGACGAACGCGCGGCCTGGGCGAATTCCTCCGAGGATGTCATGGATCTGGAAGATCACGCACTCTCGGACAGCAGAGGCTGAAGAACTTCCGCGGCGGCCGAACGCGGGCCTCGGCCCGTCCGACGCAGAACTCGTGGATGACGATGTCGTAGCGGCCGATCTCGTTCCGGTCGAATCGACGGAAACCGAACCGGTCAAAATACGGCGAATGGCGTAGCTTTCGAGGCTGCTACGCGAGGGTTTACGAGTACATTGTGTCGCCCTCCCGCGTAGCCGCCCGCGTCCGCCACTGTGGCTCTATATCCTGTTCGTCGGTCGAGCAGCGGGCATGGCCCATGAAGGTCCGGGTCATTCGGGCGAATGTATGGATAGGGTTCCCTTGCGGCGATGTTTCCGTACCACTCATACGAGACGATTCTCCGAGCGTCTTCCTGCCGCCGAGGTGTCGGCCACATCGTCCGCAGAGGGTCCCCCTCGCGGACAGGAACCGGATCTGACCGGCTCCGTTGGGCCTCAGCCCGGAGGTGTGATGGCTTTCGTCCATTTCGAGAGAATCCTGACCAGAACCCGCAGCTCGCTCTGGTTCCGGCCGGCCCTCTATGCTGCGGTGGCGGTGGCCACGCTCGTGCTGGCGCCGGTGATCGCGCCCTTCATCCCGGACAGGCTGGTGCGGCTGATCGGGCTCGACGGCGTCTACGACCTGCTCGACGCACTGGCG
Organism: Rhodobacter sp. CZR27; assembly: GCF_002407205.1. Lineage (NCBI taxonomy): Bacteria > Pseudomonadati > Pseudomonadota > Alphaproteobacteria > Rhodobacterales > Rhodobacter > Rhodobacter sp. CZR27. The sequence goes on from NZ_CP023549.1 coordinate 806,503, forward strand.
AATTCCCTGCTGGCGGTGGCCATCTTCTCTCTCGGGATCATGGCTTCATCGATGCAGGCCGCCGCCGGCGCCGCGACCCCGCGGGCGCGGCCGCTTCTGATGCAGGACCGCACGGCCCAGAACGCGATCTCGACCTTCATCGGTGGCTTCATCTTCGCGATCGTGGGCATCGTCGGGCTCTCGACCCGTTATTACAACGATGCCTCGCGGGTGGTCCTGTTCTTCGCCTCCTGCGTCGTCATCGCGGCGGTCATCCTGTCGCTTATCCGCTGGATCGGCCAGCTGTCGAGTCTTGGCGACGTGTCGGAAGTGATCGACCGACTGGAGGAGGCGACCGCCGGGGCGCTCGCGGCCCATGCCCGAGATCCCTTCATGGGCGGACTGCCGGGACTGGCGCCGCCGGACGGCTTCGACCTCTTCCCGGATCGGTTCGGCTATCTGGAGACCGTGAACATCCCAGAGATCGCGCGCACCGCCGAGCACATCCCCCTGTGCCTGCTGGTCCGGCCGGGCGCCTATCTCGATCCGACCCGCCCGATGCTGCGCGCGGCGCGCTTCCTCGACGAAGAGACCGGGGCGCGGCTACGCGCGGCCTTCGTCATCGGCCCCGACCGGTCCTTCGACCACGACCCGCGCTTCGGCCTGATCGTGCTGTCCGAGGTCGCCTCGCGCGCGCTGTCGCCGGGCGTCAACGACCCCGGCACGGCCATCGACGTCATCGGCACCTCGGTCGGCCTGCTGGCGCGCTGGTCGGACGATCTGGCGCCACAGCCGGAGGTGCGCCACCCGCAGCTTCACGTCGCGCCGCTGTCGGTCACGGACCTGATGGAGGACGCCTTCCGCTGGATCGCGCGCGACGGGGCGGGCCAGCTGGAAGTGCAGATCCGGCTTCAGAAGGGGCTGGCGACGCTGGCCGCGCACGACCCAGGCCTGTTCGGGGCGGCGGCCCGCGCACTGTCGCACGAGGCGCTGGACCGCGCCGCCCGCGCGATGGAGCTTCCGCAGGATATCGAGCGGCTGAGGGCCGAGGCCGCGCGGCTGGCTACCGCGGAATGACGGTCAGGCTGCCGTCGGTTTCCAGAACGACCGAGCGCGCCGAGGCGGGATCGTCGAGCCCGCCCTGCCGCAGCGCCGCCCGCACCTCGTCCTGCGTCACGCGCTGGCGCTTCAGCGCGCCGTCGAGAAGGCGACCCTCGTGCAGCAGCGGTGTCGGCTCGCTCCTGACCAGATCCTGAACCGTCGGAACGCGGACCGACAGCCAGGTGATCGCATCTTGCAGGCAGACGAGCAGCGCGAGCGCCACCACCCCCTCGACCAGCGGCACGCTCGGGCTGAGAAGCACCGTCGCCAGCGTGGAGCCGAGCGCCACCGTCACCACGAGGTCGAAGGCGTTCATCTTGCTCAGTGTACGCTTGCCCGACGCGCGCAGCATGACGATGAGCAGGCCGTAAGCCGCTAGGCCGACCACCAGCACCCGCGCCACGCCCGCCCAGCTGTCGAAGAAGATCGGCTCGGTCATTGATGCCTTCCCTTGCGGCTCGATCTCATGGGCAACATGCCTGGGCCCGAAATGATCCGAAGCCTGACGCAGGTGGGGCAGATCGCGCCGGGGACCAGCGCATAGGCCGCGGCACCGCCGAAAAAGAGCCAGAAGCGGCTCTGTCGCTCCTCCGGCAGTTCCTCCTTCAGCACGTTCAGCACCACCCCGCCGGCGAGGAAGGCAAAGAGGAAGCCCCAGGCCACATCCGGCAGGCGCGTCACCGCTGCGAGCGCCCAGCCCGCCACCACGGCCCTTGCCATGATCCAGCGGCCGGTCCGGTCGTAACGATGCTTGTGATCCTCGCGCGGGCCGAAGTCGCTGGTCACGAAGGCGGCATCGCAGCGGCATGGAGCAGGAGCGACACGAGCCCCGGCTCCTCGCGGTGGACGAGCAGATAGCCGATCAGCAGGTTGTATCCGGCGAAGGAGCCGAGGTGGATCCAGAAGAGCCGCGCCTCGACCGCATCCTCCCGGCCCTCCGCCCGCGAGCGGCTGCGCGAGGTCTTGGCGAGCCTCTCGAGCCCGTAGAAGGTGGTGAGCCCGGCGAGTCAGACGAGGAAGACCGGGGTCTCGGCCCGAAGCCCCAGCTCGCGCGCGAAGGTGGCTTGGTGCGCGCCCGGTTCGGGCAGGATGTGCAGGAAGACGTAGGCGACGGCCAGGCCACCCGCCGCCGGGAGCCAGGTGCTGCGGGGAACATGTCCCAGGAAGCGCAGGCGTCCGATGAAGATGTGGATGAGCCCGAGGCCTGCGGCGAGAAGGGCGGTGAGCAGGATCATGCGGGTCGACCCGCCCTGCCTGCGGCCCGTCCCGGTGGGCCAAAACCGCGAGCGGGTGGAAACATTGCGCCGCAGCCAGCCGTTTCCTCCCTGGAGCCGCCCGTCTTGAGGCCGCCCCGGGTGCCGTCCGGAGCCGGAACGACGAGCCGCCGATGTCCTACCTGCGCTTTGCGCTAAGCGGTCTGACGGCGGCGCGGCAAGGCGGTCGCAGAAACCCGCAATACCGGACACTCGCTCCGACGCCGGCAGCGAAGCGCAGGAAGCGGACATTACACTTGAGAAGTCACGTCTTGCGCTACCAATGGACTCGGCCCAAAGTGGACGGTCGCCCTGTTAGGATGCGGCCTCGCAGTGTTCCACAAAGCTGTCGTTCCATTGGAACCGCTGCAAGAAGCCAGCTATAATAGTTGCGATCCCGGCAACTGCCGGCGTTTGCAGGTGCAGCATGGAAATCAGCCAAGACTTCAGCGTGATGTTCCAGTAGGGCGGCGACCGATCTGAGTCGGTGTGGCATGGTATCTAAAAGAGCGATATCAACTTACTCCCTCATCGGGTTGGGCAAAAGGCCTTGCACCGAACATCTCGCTGTCGACGCGATCCAGTGAACTGGATCGAGCACGCCGAAGTTACGTTGCAAAAACCGGCCTACACGCTCAAACTGTTTCAGGACGACATCACCGTGATCTTGGGGACGGTGAATTTCGCACGGGCGCTGGCCACACTGGAAATCTGAGTCGACGAGTTTAACAGGCGGCGGGAATAATGGCGACAGAGACACTGGTGTACATAAACCACGCATGGATGGCACACTACAGAGGGCCCAAGGGGGACAAGGCCGAGGGCAACTTCGGTTTTCTGAAGACGAATGGCATTGCCCATGAATCATGGAACTTCGAGCCAATCAGGGGGAAGGTCTATGGCTATGTGCCCCGTTCTGCAAAAATCAAGATTTCGCGGCTAGGTGCGAAACGCGGCGATGCTGCGGTGGATGGCGTGACGGTTGTCTGGATTGCGCGAAATCCACGAACCAAGAAGACTGTAATCGTCGGCTGGTATCGGAACGCACGCATCCACAGAGATGCCGAGCATCGAATTCTGGAGCGTTTGTCGGGCTTCGATGTCGGATATCAGATCGAAGCGCCCGCTGTCGACGCGGTACTTCTGCCGATCGATGCTCGTTCATTCATTATTCCCACGGCAAAGGAGCCCGGGAACTTGGGCCAAAGCCCGGTCTGGTACGGCAAAGGAGAAGCCTTCAATAGAGATGTCGCTGAATACATCGGCCGAGGCGGGCGACGCGTCGATCGATCAGCCAAATCTCCAAGACAGACTGACCCAGAGTTACGCCGTAAGGTGGAACAGGCCGCGATTAACCATGCGATCGCCTATTACGAGTCCGAAAAGGGCGGTTCTCACAGGGTGGAGACAGTTGAAAAAGACGGCGTAGGTTGGGACCTTGAAGCGTTTGCTGAAGACGGCGTCAATCTTAAAGTTGAGGTCAAAGGACTTTCGGGCAAAGACCTAGTCGTCGAATTGACGCCAAACGAATACGCGAAAATGCGGTCACCTGAACACCGGATGGACTACATCATTTACGTGCTTTCGGAGGCGCTTACGTCGAAGCCGACGGCCTACATCTTTCGCCATGATGCAATTCTGTCGAAGGGAAATGACCTTGTCTGGGTGACCGAGGACGGGCAACGTCTACGAATTCAGCCTATCATCGCAGCCAGACTGTCAATTGCTTGACCGAGGCACACCCGTACTGCTTTACGAAACCGGCCCATAACCACCGTCGACAGGCATCGAGCGTACGCCAACGCCCCGTCCTCCATGTCACGTATGGTCTGTCTGCTTGCTACCCTAAAAGCTGCCATTTATCTGGCCTGGCACTAGACTGAATGGACAATCGACATTGCATTGAGCTAGGAGCGACAGATATTCGCCTAGCGGTTTCCGCAGATAACGAGTTGATCGAATATCGGGCAACCGTTCATGCAGGTTCGCCTGTGCGAGCAGCCGCCGCAGCGGTTGGAGGAAAAGTAACGCCGAAATGAGCGGACGTTTTCCGAGCCGTGCCAGATGTCCAGAAGTGAAGTGTCTTCATCGAGCGTGCCGCCTTCGACTAGGCCGCTCTGAAACGAGCAAGGATAAACTTTCATGTCTTCGGAAACGTATAGAGAGAACCGTCCTGCATCGCAGGCATCCACTAGCGCGTTGTTGGCATCCGTTCTGGCGAACACCCCGCTTACACAACATGCATCGAACCCGACCTTGAGTTTCGCATCAGTTGCGGTGGCTAGGCCGAAGAACTCATCGAGGCGATCGCTATGACGGAGCATCTTTTCCTCAAAGATCTTCCGCCCCGAGGGTTTGTAGTTGAGGAAGATGATGGCGTTGATCTTGACAAGGAACTGGGGCGGGTTGCGGAGCCAGTCGATCGCCGTGTCAACGCTGTCGCTGTCGATGATGAAATGCACATTGGTCTTGATATCGTGATCAGTCAGCAGGCCGATGGTCTCAGCTGTCTCGTGATAGGGAGCGTAAGCAGAGACCGCCACTGCGCCGCAATTGCGACGGGTCGCAGCCAATACTTCGTCGGTCAGTCCGCGTCCGTTAGTAGTGTAGTTTGGGACGATCCCTTTCGCCCAAGTGTAGTCAAGGATTTCGACGAAATCGGGGTGCTGGTTGGGGTTGCCGCCCCCCAGCGCGACTTGGAAGGTCCCCATCTCGGCCGCCTGGTCGATCACGCGCTTGTAATCAGCGAGCGCCATGTGCGACCCATGCCGGGTAGAGCTCTTGTAGCAGAACACGCAACCCTTGTCGCACCAGTTTGTAATTGAAATGTCTATAAGCTCGGGGCCGTGCGGCGACCAGAATGGCTCGCGCCCACCGGGATCGGGGACGCGGGCGAAGAAGCCGGTTCGGGCGTTAAAGAAGGTCGAATAGCCGAGATCTTTGTAACAATTGACGCGCAAGCTCGTTTCACCAATAGTTGTCATAGGCATTGATAAAGAACTTTTCAGACTCAATCTCGAAAATCTCAGTGCAAAGCGTCATCTCGGCCAGATTGTTCTCGCTGCTAAAGCGGCCGATCGTGACCGTATCGCCGTTTACGATGCCCTGCTTCATACGATCGAGCACCGCCGGCGTAAAATTTTGCCGGCTCTCCGTTGTGTCGACATCCTCGACTCGCGTCAGGACTGTTCCGCGGTCGATCTGGGTCTTGAGCTCAGCGAACATGGCCTCGAAGAGCGGTGCCACAGGGCTGTCGTGACCGACCCCCGCCGCCGAGAAGAATTCGTCGCGCGACAGCATGTCCCGCGCGATATAGACAAACGAAGTCGACGAACTGTTTGAGACGAAATCCATCTTAATCTTCATGGCCGTCCTCCAGGTTGCGAATGCAGGCGAGAACTGTGTCCCGGACATTGTCGTCATAGGCTTCCTCGAGCACGCCTCCGAGAGATTCAACTGAAAGGATGTGCGTCTTTTCGAGTTCGGCCGGGTCGAGATAGACTTCGTGCGTTAGTTCAAGATAGGCCGCGAGCGTCGGATACTCCACGCAATAATATTGGTCATACTGCGCACGCAAGTCGTCCGACCAAACGAACAGCTGGTTGTAAACACATGTGAACAGCTGCGCGGCGAGCCCGGTCGGCTTGATCTTCAAGGCATGGAGAAATTCGCCGAGCGGCGGAATCCGGCGCACAGGCAGGACTAGAAATTTATCATTCATGCCATCGCTACCTCGGATGCTGCGATGTCTGCGAGAAGCAGTTGCACCGCCGTGGCTCTGGCCGGCCGAACCAGCATCAGGGCTTTGGCGGAATTGACTGCGCCCCCTGCTTCACGGAATAGGGCGGAGGCGCGTTCCCGTTCCATCCAGCCGGCGTGCGTGGCGGCGTGCAAGAAGAACGCGAGCCATTCCGGTGTGTGTTGCATCAGGCCGCGGCTGCCTTCGTCCCCCCCAACATCGGTCACGAGCTTATCGACACGTCGCCGCCACGCAAGCGGGTCGTAGTCACGAAGGTCGCCGAAGATATCCTGAATGAAGGCGGCGTGCCCCTTGTCTTCGAGATCGTTCAAGTGGGCGATAAGCAAAGCGATGTTTAGCGACTCGGCTGTGTTGTGCCGGTGAAGCAGAAACAGAGCGACGCGCCGCCGCCGCCGAGCGGAGCCAGCGTCCGATAGAATGGCTTTAACGCGCGCAACGTCTTCGCTTGATTGCACTGCGGGGGGCAATAGGTGGACGTTGAGACTGAAATGCTCGCCAAAGTTCGGTGCCGCCTCGCAAGCCGCGATTGCGGCGGTTTTGTTCGCTCTGCGCGCGAGCAGATAGGAATAGCGGAAGACGCCTTCATAAACCGGACGGCCGGGCAAGTGGGCCAACGCTTCGGTCAATGCCTGGGCCTGCTGGGCATCGGCAAGATCGACCAACTGATAGGCGATGATAAAGTCCCTCAGCTCGTCATAGGTGAACGAGATGGCGAGATTGCCTACTCCCGCGAGGCCCTCGCTATCGACTTCCCGCCGTAGGATTACATCGTCCTCGACGAAGCGCCGGACGACCTCTTGCTCTTGGGCAGTAAAATTGCGCACCGAGAGCTTGGAAAAATCGTCCGCTGCAAGCATCGACACCGCAATCTTGAACAAGGTAGGCAGGGCACTCGTCCTGTGCTCTGGAGGGAAGGCGTCGATCTTCTTGCGGAGATAGTCGACGAACAGATCGCCCTTGTAGATGTCGGTCACGTACCCGACATCGCTGCCCTCATGGCGTTCACAGAAGATCCGCAGGAGCAATAAGTCGTTCGCAAGGAACGCCTTCGCTCTCCCCCGCAACGACCCGCTGATGCGAAAATGCGCGAAGTAAGCGTTCAAAAGTCGTGACTTGCTATGGTTGGTCATTTCCGAACGCAAGTCGTTCACGCGGTGGATGTGCACCGCAAATGGCTCGTCCAAAACCGTTGCAAAGCGCTCATCGAAGAATTCACTTCGGCATGTGATTACGAGCTTGATCCATTCATATTGGGAAACCGCGCTGCAAAACGCCTTGAGTTCGTCGTTGAACGATATGAGGTCGTTAACTTCGTTGATGCCGTCGATGACAATTACGAACGGCTTTTCGACATCGTGCGCCACCTGGTCGAACAGCGTCAGATAATCGTGCAGTTTGGTGCCGTCAGGCGCGTATCGGTTGTGTTTGATGTAGTCAAATAGCCGGGTGCCCGGCGTGAAACCATTCAGCTGGCGCGCCGGGATGAACAGGCACGGAATTTCAAACAGCCGAAACTGGTTCTCGACCAAGTCGCACACGAAATTGGTCTTACCCTGTCCGGCCATACTGGTGACGAGGAAAATCTTGTTGCGGATGAGGCTGATCAGCGCGCGCGCATCGATCAATCGCGACGTTAGCCCGCTGGCGGCACTCTCGAGCCGGAACTGCGCGATCTTCCATCCCGCCGACTCTGGGTTCACAGGTTCGTAGCGAGCCTCGCCGGTCTCGCGCCACCACGACAGTGGGCGAACCTTTGCCAACTCGACGCCGATCGCTTGGTCAACCTGGTCAAGCCACACGCCCAATTCGGCGAAGGTTGCCGGCGCAGCGCTGAGCAAGCCGACATCGAGCTCCGAAACCAGTTCTGGCTCGCCGGCAATTCTAAAGCTGGGTTTGAGGTGATCATAGCCGAAATTACGAAATTTATCCTGTATCTTGCGATAGAAGAACAATGGGTTGGCGAACAGCCTCATCTGCTCTTTGGTGGAGTGCGTTTCCACGAAGATCGTGGGGATATATTTGCGCGACGTCTTTTCAACCTCGATCTTCTCTGTTGAGAAGGCGAGAAATTTGTCGAGCTGCTCGCGGAACTTCACTTGGCTGTCGCGCTTTGCCCAGCCCGACGCGAGATAATGATCGATAGCTTCGAGCTTGGCGGTTTCAAGATGCCGCATCCGCGCTAGGATATCGTCCAAATCGATCACGTGCGCTGCAGGACTGAATGGAATCGTGAGCGCCGCGATTGCTCGTTCCAGCGACTTTGCCGTGTACGAGGCCTGCTTCCCGGTCAGCGCAAGCACATAAAGGCGGTCGAAAGTCTTACTCAAGCTGTGCTCGTGAAACTTCTCGACCGTTTTCAATATCTTTCCGCTTGACCCGTCAGTGGTCACCTGAAACGAAACCCTAGTCGTCGTACAGCCGAGGTCTACAGCCGGGAAGTTGGCTTGGACTCGGTTCATGTTTTGCAGATCCGAGCAATCGAACACCAGTTTCAAAATGGGAATCAGAAAGTCTTCAGTAACAGAATTGATGTCGAAGCGCCCGATGGCGTTAAGCGCCCTGATTTCATGGACCATGCGCCCCGCAAACTTGGCAATATTCTTGAGGTGGTCGTCTCGGTTCATCGGGAGTCCATCGAGCTCGGGAATGTTACGGCAAGGGTGCCGCCAAAATCATACTGTAACTGCTCAACAGGTTGATCCGCGAAGGACATGGAAGCTTCTCCCCCTAATCGGCCGAATATCAGGGATAATGAGGCGCTGCGCAAGCAAGGGCAGATACATGGTGTAACCTGTGTCGCGCTGGCCGGCGTTTTGAGTGGTACGCCGACTCAAGGAGAGCGGACACTGTCGCGCCTGCCGAAGAAGGATCGCTTTCCACAATCCACCGTGAACAGATGGTAGTCCGGATGCGCCCCCTAAGGGGCTGCCCGTCGATCCCACAGCGAACGACCGCTTTCCGCCCGCGGCACTCGGTCGCAGCAGGCAGGCTCGGCCCGGCGCGCCGGGACCACAGACAATGCTGCAGGGAGCTCGACAGACTGAAAAGGGCTGCTCGGCCCTCTCGCTGCGGCGCGTACCAACGGCGGGTTCGGCGCGCGGGGCTTCAACGGCAGACCGTCTGTTTTGAGCGACTTGCCAATCTATCTTCGCCGCACCCGGGTGCTGCACGGTCGATATGAGCGCGTCGCTGCCATTCCGGCGGATCGCGGCGAAGGAACTTTGCCGCCCGTTCCCGATGCTGCTGCCCTGGAGATTCAGCTCTTCCACCGAAGTCGTTGACCTCGGGCAGCACGACCTCCCACTCGTCCCGACGGATCAGGTGGCGAAAAGCCTCATCTCCGTCATCCCTGCGCCAGCGAAGGATAGCTACGAAATCTCTCCCCGCAGAACTGCCGTACGTCTGGGCGGCGCGCACGACCGCGCCATCCCGCCAAGCGTCCACCCTTCTCATCAAGGATTAGCCAGCGGTCGCCTTTCGCATGACGTTAATCGGATCGCCCACCGCCGCAGCGGCGATCGCCGCCAGCGCCTCGAATGGACTCATCCGACGGGCTACCATGAACGGCGGCAACGGCCCGTCCCGAAGGTGCCCCGGCACCCCGCATTGCGCGGCCGGCGTTGCAACCTCTGCCCTAACGGACCAGACTGCCCCTCGAAGCGCCAACGACGGGATCGGCATGGCTCTCGAGGACACGGTACGGGATGCATTCGAGTGGCTCGCCCACGCGCCAGGCGCTCGCAGCGACCCGGAGGGCACCGCGCGCGCGGTGGAGGCGGCGCTGGCTGCGGCTCCCCATGACCTCGACGTGCGGCTGGCGGCCTATCGCTTCCACTTCTACACCCACGGGTTCGCGCACGCGGTTCCGCATGCCGAGGCGATCCTCGGCATGGCCGCGCAACGGTTGAACGTCGCCGCCGACTGGACCACCGTTCGACCCGGGGACGCAGACTTCCAGGAGGCCGAGACGGCGCCGGGTCTCTATCTCCAAGCTCTCATCGCGCTCGCCTACTGCCACATGCGACTCGGCCGCCTCGACCTCGGGACGCTCTATCTGACCAAGGCTGTCGAGCTTGATCCCACCGACCGGTTCGGCGCCAGCCGCCTCCAGGCCGCCGCACGGGCGCCGGAAACGGAGGAGGAGGGCGAAGCATGACCGCATGACCCTGCTAAGCGGATCGCAACCATGGACCCGCTGCCTGGAGGCAGGCCTGCATCCCTAGGACAGCAAAGCCGAAGCAGAGCCTCGCGGCGTCCCAGGTTGCGCCGCCGCGACAAGCAAGTCCGTCCTGAACTGCTGGGGAGAGCTCGGTCCGCCTCGCGGCGCCGACGCTGACGGACGACTGATGAGCGACAACCAAGTTGTCCGACACCGTCAGGCAAGTTGGCCGCTGGGTTGAGCCGGAGGACGGGCGTAGCCCGTCCCGGAGGCTGAACCCAGCGGCTGGCCCTCGTTTCGGGGGAGAAGGGTGGGTGCTGGCCGCTGCGGGCCGGTAGGATCGGGATCTCTGCGTCCAAACGGAGATCCGACCGTGCCGGGCAAACCCGTCACCGACCAGCAATTGAGAGTCTACATGACCGACCGTCTCCAGCACAGCCAGCGTGTCGCCGCCGCCCGCGCCGGCTTCAGCGAGCGCACCGCCCGCCGCATCGATGCCGATCCGCGCCTTCCCTCGCAACGTCCGGCCCCCCGGGGCCGCACCGTGCCCGACCCGCTCGAGGCGGTGTGGGAGCCGGTGCTGCTGCCGATCCTCGCGCGTGATCCGGCCGTTCAGGCCGTGACCCTGCTGCGGCACCTTCAGATGAGCGACCCGGAGGCTTTCCCGGACGACCGCGTGCGCCGGACGCTCGAGCGGCGCGTCCGCGACTGGCGTGCCCTGAACGGCCCCGAGCGCGACGTGATCTTCCGTCAGACGCCCGAGCCCGGCCGGATGGCCCTGTCGGACTTCACCGATGCGAACGAACTCTGCGTGACGATCGCGGGGCAGCCGCTGGAGCAGCGCCTCTACCACTTCGTCCTGGCCTACAGCGGCTGGGAACATGCCGCCGTGGTGCTGGGCGGCGAGAGCTTCCCGGCGCTGGCCGAGAACCTCCAGAACGCACTCTGGACCCTTGGCGGCGTCCCGCACGAGCACCGAACCGACAGCCTGTCCGCAGCTTACCGGAACCTCGACACCGAAGCGGCGGCCGATGTCACCAGCCGCTATCAGGCGTTCTGCGCCCACTACGGCATGCTCGCCAGCCGCAACAACCCGGGCGAGGCGCACGAGAACGGATCGGTCGAGGCCCACAACAACCACCTGAAGGTCGCCCTCGACCAGGCCCTGATCCTGCGTGGCTCCCGCGACTTCGCCGATCTCGCCAGCTGGCGCCGCTTCGTCGATGAACTGGTCGCCCGACGCAACCGCCGGCGCGAGTCCGCGGTGCGCATCGAGATGGCGGCGCTCAGGCCGCTGCCGGCCCGGCGCACCACAGACTTCACCGAAGTGGTCGCGCGGGTCACGAAGACCGGGGGCTTTCTGGTCCACCAGGTCTTCTACTCGGCACCCTCGCAGCTGATCGGCAAGCGCCTGCGGGTCCATGTCTACGACGACCGGATCGAGGCCTTTCTCGGAGCGACCCCTGTCGTCACGCACCCCCGCCGTCGCGGCCGCGATGACGGCGCCCGCGTCCACTGCGTCAACTATCGCCCTGTCATCCACGCCCTGCGCCGCAAGCCGCAGGCGCTGGCCGGTTCCGTTTACCGCGACGGCCTGTTCCCGCGATCGGAATACGCCGAGGCCTGGGTTGCGTTGTCCGCCGCCTTGCCGCGCCGCGACGCCTGCCGTCGCATGGTCGATCTGCTGTGGCTTGCCCATGCGGAGGGCTGCGAGGCTGAACTGGCCGCGCTGATTGCCCACACCCTCGGTCATGGCGAATTGCCCGAAGCCCATGCGCTAAGGAGCAAGCTGGAGCCGCGTCGGCGCGAGCTGCCCGACGACACGCCCGTCAACCTCACCGATCTGGCCCGCTTCGACGAGCTGCTGGAGGCGCGCGCATGACCGCCGCTGCCCCGCACCCCGTCGATGTGCATGCGTTGCCCGCCATGCTCACGGCTCTGCGCCTGCCCAGCATCCAGCGCCACTGGCCGATGCTCGCCGAGCGTGCCGACGCCGAGGGCTGGCCCGCCTCGCGCTTCCTCGCAGCCCTGGCCGAGGTCGAGCTCGCCGATCGCGATGCCCGCCGCATCCAGCGCCATCTGCAGCAGTCCGAACTTCCCGGCGGCAAGACGCTGGCAACGCTTGACTTCAAGGCGCTGTCCGGCGTGACCCGGGCCCGCATCGAGGCGTTGGCCGCCGGGGATTGGGTTGAGACCGGCGCCAATCTCATCGCCATCGGCAACTCGGGCGCCGGCAAGAGCCACGTTCTCTGTGCCATCGGCCATGCCCTCGTCGAGGCCGGCAAGCGCGTCCTCTACACCCCCACCACCGACATCGTGCAGAGGCTGCAGGCCGCGCGCCGCGACCTCGTCCTTGAGGCCGCCCTCGCGAAGCTCGACAAATTCGACCTGATTATCCTCGACGACATCACCTACGCCCAGAAGGACCAGGCCGAGAGCTCGGTGCTCTTCGAGCTCATCGCCCGGCGCTACGAGACCAGAAGCCTCGCCATCGCCGCCAACCAGCCCTTCAGCGCCTGGAACCGCGTCTTCCCCGATCAGGCCATGACCGTCGCCGCCATCGACCGGCTGGTTCACCACGCGACCATCCTCGAGATGAACGGCGAGAGCTTCCGCCGACGCGCCGCCGCACGACGCCGATCCACGGAGCCTGTCGCTGCGCCGACAACCTCCAGCGACAACATCGGCGTCGAAGCCACCGACAACATCAACGACAAGCAGAGGGAGATCAGCGCCGACTAACACCAACGACCGCAGCGGTCAAAACCGGCCATCCTGGTTGTCGGTCACGGCCAAGGAGGTTGACGCTCTACAGACGACCCAGCTATAGAAGCGTTCTAGGGTCAGGACTCGTTCTGGATTACAGCCAGAACATGACCGTCGCGGCGAGTGCGATGGCGGAGAAGAAGGCCTTTGGGCAGCGGTCGTATCGGGTAGCGACCCGTCGCCAATCCTTGAGGCGACCGAACATGATCTCGATGCGGTTTCGCCGCTTGTAGCGTCGCTTGTCATATCTCACGGTCTTCTTGCGCGACTTCCGGCCGGGGATGCAGACCTTCATGCCTTTGTCTTTCAACGCTTCTCGCAGCCAGTCCGCATCGTAGCCCCGGTCCGCCAGCAACCAGTCCGCCTTCGGCAGGCTGCCCGGCAGCGCCGCCGCGCCGGTATAGTCGCTGACCTGTCCAGCGGACATGAAGAACCCGATCGGCCGCCCCTTCGCATCGGCGACGGCGTGCAACTTGGTGTTCATGCCCTCCTTGGTGCGCCCGATCTGGCGTCCGCGCCCCCTTTTTTCACGCACAGGCTTGAGGCCGTGCGATGCGCCTTCAGGTAGGTCGCGTCGATCATGATCGTCTTGTGCTCGGCTCGCTCCGCGGCCAGGCCCATCATGATCCGGGCGAAGACACCATTGTCGCTCCAGCGCTTCCAGCGGTTGTAGAGCGTCTTGGCCGGACCGTATTCCTTGGGCGTGTCGCACCACCGCAAGCCATTGCGATTGATGAAGATAATGCCGCTCAGCACACGCCGGTCATCAACGCGGGGCTTGCCATGGCTCTTGGGAAAGAACGGCTTCAGACGCTCCATCTGGGCGTCCGTCAGCCAGAAAAGGTTGCTCATCGGTCGGGTCTCCCTGCGGAGCCTGAATCACGCAATCCGCCCGAAATCAATGGGTCCAGAGCCTAGGGGGCCAAGTCATCCTTGTAGATTTGCCCGTCCTTCATGATCAGGATCAGATTGCGCTCGGGATCGGCGAGCAGGTCGATATTCTCAAGCGGATTTCCATCCACCAGCAGAAGATCCGCAAGGGCGCCCGCTTCGATCACGCCCAGCCTGCCCTGATAGGGGCTTCGCAGCCCTGAAAGCGCAAGTAACTCGCCGTTGGTCGAGGTCGCCTGGCGCAGTATCTCGGCGGGGGTGAACCATGATTTCAGGGACACCAGCATTTCACCCTGCCGGCGCGCCATGGCTTCCGAGAACAGCACGTCCGTCCCGAAGGCGGTCTTGATGTTATGCGCCTTTACCATCCCGTACAGGTGGTCGGTTCCTTCCATGACCTCCCCGGCCTTTTCCGCCTGACTGCTGCCGGGCGGGAACATTCCACCGAAGAACTCGGGCAGGATGGGCTGGGCAGAAAGCCAGATGTCCTTTTCGACCATTAACCTCGCCGTCTCGTCATCGATCAGGTGGGCATGTTCGATGACCTTCACCCCGGCATCGATCGCCAGTCGGACCGCCTCGGTCGTATAGGCATGAACCGCGACATAGGTGCCCCAGTTCGAGGCGGCCTCGACCGCGGCCATGAGTTCCTCGGACGTGAAGGTCGAGACGTCGAGCGGGCTATGGGGTGATGCGACCCCGCCACCTCCGGTCAGCTTGATCTGGCTCGCCCCCAGCATCAACTGCTCGCGCACACGCTGGCGGACCATGTCGGGATTGTCCGCCACCATGGCACCGCCCAGTTCCTCGACCCGCGAAAGCGGCCGGGAGGCATCGCGGGGAAGGTCCGAAAGCGGTCGGAAATCTCCATGCCCGCTCGTGACGGTGATCATCGCCCCCGATGGCCAGATGCGCGGTCCGGGAATGACGCCCGCATCGATTGCCTGTTTCAGCCCGAAGGACGGGCCTCCCATGTCGCGTACGGTGGTGAACCCGCGCATCAGCGTCGCCGTGGCCTCGGCTCCGGCCAGAAGGTTGACGAATCCGACGTCCCCGAAGAGCATCTGCTCGGGCGTCTGACGGATCAGCATGGTGTGCCAATGCGCGTCGATCAGACCCGGCATCAACACGCGCCCGCCGCCGTCGATGACTGTCGTTTCGTTACCGGGCATCGCCACGTCGCCAATCTCGGCGATCAGGTTGCCTCGAACGAGAAGCGAAGTGGGTCCCGAGAGCGCATCGCCCCTGCCGTCGAAAATGCGCACGTTCCGGAACAAGGTCTCGGGCTCGTCCTGCGCATGCACGGTTCCGGCGAAGGCCATCGAAAGAGCGACAAAGAGAACTTGCGGCCTCCAGACGACTTTCATCTCAACTTCTCCTTCGGATGCGTGAGAGTAACGCCAAGTCAGAAAGCTGAATCGCTGGACGAGCGCGCTGTGTACTCGCCGACGTTGCTGGTTGAGATCACGTTGTCTGCGTGATCCGCCCAAGGTCAAGACATAGCGGCAGTCCATGCCGAGAAATGGATTCGATGGCGGCGGCGGCGCGAAATCAAGGGAACGCAATCTCCCACGTTCACCTGCAAGATCGAACCGCTCGTTGGCATCACCGGTGGGGCAATGTCCGGTCCGGCCATGACGCCCGTGCTCTTGTGCAAACAGCCAACGGCCGGAAGCTCCGCACACTGCCCGGCTCCTCCGGCTCGTCCAGCGGCAGGAAAGCGCAGGAAGCGGACGCTGAGCACCGGAATAGAGTTAGCTGTCCCATCCCGGGTGAACACATAGCCCCTCAGCGCTCTGCCTTTTTCGTTGCAAGATCGCCCCCGCGGATAGTGCCACGGCGCGTGGTGTAAGAGACCTCGTTCACTGTCGCCAGCCGCACCACGTCCGGCGGATGGGTGCCCCAGAAAGAGAGGTTGCCGACTGTGGTCCATGCCTCCGTCCTCTCACACGCCGGGCCGGACGTAGGTCGTTCCGCAGCCCGAAAGCCCCAGCACTCCGACCATCCTAGACAATCCGGACATCGCATCCCCTCCCTCCGCATCACCTGGGGCCAGCCATGACGCTGGCCCCGGCGACCGCAGGGTGCTATCCGCCGGAGCGGATTCCGGCAGCCTTGGGCCTCAGCGCAGCACCCCTTCGACCAGGACGACATAGCCCCACCCCTGCGCCGCGACCCTGGGGCAGGGCTGCGCGCGATCATCGGGCTTGGGCTCGTAGCGGATCACGGCACTGACCTTCAGATCCGTAACACCGCCGCCCAGCCCGACGGCCTTGGACGGCAACCCGATCTGGCGACTGCCCCCCGTTTCCGATCGGTGCATCAGCGCCTTGCCGGCCCATCGGTTGGGCGCCTCGATCAGGATCGGATCGCCGACCGCCACCGAGGTCTCGATATAGGTCTGGGTGCGCCCGGGATCCGCATTGGAGTGTGACCGGTTCATCGACCAGCTGATGAAGACCTCCTTCGGTGTTCCAGTCAGGATGCGGCCACCGTCCTGCGCGCCCGTGAACGGCGTGATCGTCTTTCCCGCCCAGGCAAGTTCGCGATCTCCCAGATGGAACACCAGCCGGGACTTCGCGCGGGTCAGCGCCACGTAGAGCAGCCGCGCCTCTTCCGCCGCATTCGCCTCGATCTCTGCGCTCCTGCCCCCGAAGGACATACGGGACGGCAGCACCACGACGTTGTCGTATTCCAGCCCCTTCACCTTGTGGATCGTGGAGACGAGGATCTCGCCCTCGGGGCGTGTGGCGCCGAGGAGGCGCTGCAGCTCGTCGCTGCGCAGATCCTTCAGGAATTCGACCAGCGTCGAGAGATAGGGGAAGACGGTCTCCTGTGCGCAGAGGTCCCACAGCACGGAGAGGTCCGGGTCCATCCGGCCCCCGGCCCGGGTTTCGGGAATGTCCGTGTCCGCGTGGAAGGTCTCCAGCAGGCGCGCCCGCAGCGGATCGGTGAGGGCCTGGTCCTGCTGTGCGATCTCGCGTTCGAGCAGATCCAGCCAGAGGGCCACATGGCGGAGTGAGCGGATCGCGATGTTGTCGCTGCTCTGCACGGTGACGACGGGAAAAACGTCGGAGAGGGCCCGGTGGACACTGGCCACCTCGTCGTTGGAGCGGCACAGGACCGCGAGGGATCCCGGGTTCTCCGACAGGAGCCGCCGGCTGGTGGCGCGGACCTCCTCCAGCGTTCGCTCCCAGCTCCAGCCCCGCGCATCGATACGCTCCACCGTTCCCGACGGCGCCCCGTCCACGGCAAGCAGCCGGTCGGTCTTGAGCCGCCGCGACAGGGTCCGGCGATTGAAGAAGCCGTTGATCATCTCCTGGCTCTTCTCGACGATCTCCGGGCTGGAGCGGAAGTTGACGCCCAGTGTCAGCTCGGACAGGTCCGCGCCGCCGAAATCCGCCCGGAAACGACCGAAGTAATGGTCGGCGAACACGCCTCCGGCGTCGACCGCCGGGCGCCCCCAACCCACACGGACCGGCTTGCGGTTCCAGCGCAGGATGTCCTGATCGTCATCCCCGATCGCCATGACCCCCGCCCGGTCCCCGCTCCCCGCATGCAGCGCATGGATGATCTCGTAGACCTCCTCGTTGACGTCCTGGAACTCGTCGACCAGAAGCGCCCGGCACTCGCCGGCCACGCTGGCCCTGAAGGCCGCATCCCGTGTCATCTTGCGGGCGAAGGTCGGCAGGAGCTCTTCGGGCTCGGACGGGGCCGTGTCCCCCAGATGGCGCATCGCGAGACCGTGGAAGGTATGGACCCGGACGCGGGACGCATAGGCCGCGTAGCCGAGCGAGCGGAACAGGTCCCGGACCCGCTTGCGGATCTCGAAGACCACGGCGCGGTTGAAGGCCAGCACCATGATCTCGGACGGTTTGACATGCTGCTCGCGGATGAGATGGACGATCCGGCCCACGAGCACGGAGGTCTTGCCCGCGCCCGGTCCCGCATTCACCAGCAGGTGGCGGTCGTAGGGGTGCTGCATCGCCGCCCATTGCGCCGGCTCCGGCGAGGCCCGGTAGAAATCGAAGAACTCCGTCGCACGGGTCGCCCGGAGCTGGTCGCGTTTCTCGGCGAAGATCCCGGTCTCGTCCTCGATCTCGCCCAGCTGCTCGTCGACGAAGCCCTTGAGCGCATCCACGTCGGTGCAGGCGAAGTAGCCCGGCACGAACCGGTCCCGCGCCTTTTCGGGCAGGTTGGCATGGACCTCCATGCCGAAGATCCGCGTCTCGGCGAAGCGGTTGACGCTGTCGAGCTCCTCGACCAGATCGGGGTATTGCCCCAGCCCCGGCACGCGCCCCTGTGGTTGCAGCACGTAGGACGGCGGCAACAGGTCCGGCGAGGTGCTCACGAGCCCGAGCGAGGACAGCAGGCGGATCAGGCTGGAGAGATCCGAAGCGTGGAACGTCCCGGCGGGATGCGCCTCCTGCATCCGGGTGATGATATCCGCGACCTCGAGGCTCCCGTCCTTCGGGTTCGGGGGGAACAGGCGCGACAAAGCCGCGGCCTGCGGCAGGAGGTGATCGAGACGCTGCGCCGCGATCCGGCCTTCGGCATCTGGGCAGCGGGCCTGCCAGTAGAGGCGATCGCTCTCAGGGTCGAGCCCCTGCTTGAGGCGGATCCCGACAACCCGGGCCAGGGTGCGGAAGCCGTTGATGTAGCTGCGCCGGAACCGGTCTTCCCGCAGGATGAGTTCGACTTGTTCGCGGGACTGCTTTGGAAGTTTCCGAACCTCGGGATCGACCAGCCGGAATGGCGCCGGATCGTACCAGTCGTGCGGGTCGAAGCGGAACGTGCCCGTGCCGCGGAGCTCTCCGAGCAACCGGCGCACGGCCTCCGTCACCCGCTGCATCAGGGTCTCGACATGGGACGGGCTCTCGGATAGCAGGGGCCGCGTCGTGTAATCGATCACCCAGACGGGTGTCAGGGCGTCGCGGCGCGCGAGGTCCGCGATCACGGACATGGTCGCGTCGAGGCTCTCCATCCGGCAGTGGCGCCGGATCTGGGAGAGGTTGATCACGGCCTTGCGTTCCCCGGAGCGCCCTTCATCGTCACCGGTCCGCAGACCGACGCTGCGCCGGATCCGCTGCATCAACTCCGGAAGCGCCAGCTCCCTCTCGCTCAGCACGCTGGACGTCGCCTCCAGGATGGCTGCCGCGACCTTCCCCGCCAGGCTGTCCTCCTCGGACACCCGTTTCAGCCGAACCGGCAAGAAGCGGATCTTGAGCAGGTCCGGCACCGTGCCCGCCTGCAGGACATGCCCTGCCTCCTCCAGCCAGTGGAGCGCCAGGCGCAGGCGCGTGGCATCGCTCCGGCGTTTCGCGGGTGTCCGGTACTTTTCGACGGAGAAGCCGTCCTGTGGAACAAAGGCTATGGGGCTATCTCCGACCGTCTCGACTTCCTTCAGGATCTCCCTCTCGATCTCGTCGATCTGCGGCACCCGCAGTTCGTTCTCGGCCCGCATGCTCCGGATCGCCTCGAAATCCTGCCCCGAGTACAGCATCAGCGCGTCGAGACGGTCGAGCCCCGCCTTCTCGCGCTCCCTTACACCGCGCCCGATCCGGCCCACCTCCTGCAGGTAGTCCTCTAGGTATCCGGGAGAGGCCAGATGCACGACCCAGTGGATATCGGGGATGTCCATCCCCATCCCGAAGGCCTTGGTCGCCACCAACACATCGAACCCGCCGCTCCGGAAGCGGTCGTAGATGTCCTCGCGCGTAGCGCCATCGAGACCGGCGTGGAAGCTCTCGACCTCCTGACCCGTCTCGCGCGTCAGCTGCTCCGCCAGCGTGTCGGCATGAGAGCGAGAGAGGACGAAGACCAGCACCGCGCTGCGCTGCCCGGTCTCCTCGACGTTCCTGCGGGCCGTCCGAATGACCTGCACGACCTCCGGGATCCGCTCCTGCAGCGCCTTGCCGTCTGCCTCGAAGATGTTTCCCTGCAGCTGATGCGTGCGGACACGGATATGCGCGCGCAGCGGGCTGACCTGCGTCGTGGGATCGGGACAGATCGCGAGCGGCAGCCGGTCCGGATCCTGTGACAGGTGCTCCAGCAGACCGCGCATCCGCCGACGGTCCGAGGCCGTGAGGGTCGCCGAGAGCAGCAGGACCGGCGTCGGGTCCGAAAGGCGGCCGGTCCGCAGCCGCGACATCAGGAAGCTGAAGGCGAAGAAGTAGTCGGGGCGGAACTCGTAGCCCCACTGGTTGATGCAATGCGCCTCGTCGAAGACGATATATTCCAGACCGCCGTCCGCCTCGATCCGGCGCCGCAGCACATCGACGAAACTGGCCACGCGCAGCCGTTCGGGTGCGACGTAGAGCATCACGATCCGTTGGTCCAGAACGCCTTGCAGGACCTCGCGCTGTTCCTCGCGGGACTGGTCTCCGCTGAGGAAGTCCACAGATTCCTCGAAACCCTGTTCATGCAGGCGCAGGACCTGGTCCCGCATAAGCGCCCGCAGCGGCGAGATCACAAGGGTGAGCCGGCGGTTGCGCAGGCCGCGGGCCAAGGCCGGCACCTGGAAGAGCACCGATTTGCCCTCTCCCGTCGGCAGGGTGACCATCACGTCGGCGCGGCGGTCACGGATATGCTCCATGGCCTGGAGCTGTGTCGGCTTGAACCCGGTCACGGGGTTCGTGCCCGCCGCGCCCGAGGGCTGCCAGTGCGACACCAGGAAGTGCCCCATCGCGGCCATGCCGGAGGGGGCCTCTTCCCGTTCGATCTGCAGCGGGGCGAAGACGGTCTTCAGCCGCCGGCTTTCCTCGGAGGTCCAGGGCGTGAGCTCGACCGCCAGCCGCTTGAAGGCACCTCCCGTCAGGTGCCGCGTGTCCTCCAGCCGGGGGTCGAGCAGGACGGGGACCCGGGCGCTCTCCGCCAGGCCGGTCTCGCGCAGCCATGGCCGCAGCCACTTGTCCACCCGCTTGTCGATCCCGTCGAGCACCATGGACGTGGAGATCTCGCGCTGCCCGTCCTCCTGCCCCTCCTTCTGCGCGGCCCCGGCGGGGGCCTCCAGCGCGTACCACTCCTCCAGCGGGGCCGCATCGACGACCGGCTGGAGGGTGATCCCGGCATCCTTCGCCAGCGCGGCCCAGTGGCTCCACGTATCGAGACCGGCGACGAGGCAGTGCCCGTTGGCCGCTGCCCGTTTCAGCTGTTCGCGTCGGCTGCGATGCTGGGGCTGTTTCTCTCCCAGGCCCAGCTCGGCCAGCGCCGTTTCCAGCAGGCCCAGCATCGTCGGGCTGCGGGTGCTGCTCACCAGCAGGATCGGCACCGTATCGCTCTCCGCGGGCAGGCTCCGCAGCGTCGCCAGCTGTTCCGACCAGTAGCCGGCCTGCGTCCGGGAGCCGGGATCGCGCACGGTGGTCTGGCGAGAGACCAGCAGCGGGCTGCTCGTCCGCGGGCTGCCCGGTCCCTTTACGGGCGTCACCGTCTTCGGCACGGTGATCATGTGGAAGCTCCGCCAGCCCCCCCCGTCTCCAGTCGGTCCGATGCTGGATCCCGCACAGCCCAGCCCGTCCCGCCGGCGAGGCCCAGGAGGAGGGTGCCTTCGCGGATCGGGGCCGCCGTGAGAGCCCCGGCGGGGACCTGCGCGCGCGCGACGATCATCTGGGGCCCGTCGGGCAGCATGGCCTGCCCGGACCACGTCTCCGCCTGCGCCCACCAGTGCAGCGAAGCGGGGAGCGGGGAAACCCGGCAGCCGGACTCCATGTCGGGCAGCCCCGTGGCTCCATCCAGCGCGGCCTCCAGCCAGGGCAGCCGCTCCGTCAGCCAGCCCGGCACCATGTTGCGACGCACGGAGATCCCCTGTGCCTGCGCCCGTTGCAGCACCGCCATCAGCACCTCGACCACGGGCGTCCGCCGTTGCGCCGCCGTCAGCGCGCCGAACAGCGCATCGCCTGGATCTCGAGGAAGCCCGGATCGAGCGGGGTCTCCGGGTCGGCGGGCGCGATCACGTATCCCGGCACCCAGTCCAGCAGCCGCAGGAGCCGTTCCGGCAGGAGCAGGGGCTGGTCACGATCGACCGCCTCGAGGACGGCGGGCGTGGCCCGGGCGACGGAGAGGTCGTCAGGCCCCGCATCCACGATCCGCGTGAAGAGCTCCTCGGTGGAGGTACAGCGCCCGGTCAGGATCGCCACGGACAGGGATGGATCGAAGCGCTCCGCCTGTCTGCCGAAGAGCGCGAGGGCGGCGCGGGCATCGGCATCGGCCCTGTGATCCCCGCCAAGCGCATGAGACAGGGCCTGGGGCTCGAGCAGGAAGGCGACAAGGAGCGTGTCCCAGACGGGCGTTCCGGGCAGGGAGGGCACGGCCCGCGACAGGATAGGCCAGTCCCAGCCGATCGCATTGTGCCCGACTGCCAGCCGGGCCTGCGTCAAGGCGCTCACCAGACCGGGCAGACCCTGTTGCAGGCTCCCGGCCAGGTCGCTCCCCTCGATGTTCGTACTGCCGCGGTGATCGGCTTGTCCGAGCTGGTGGATCCGCGCCCCGTCGGTCTCCAGATCCACCGCCAGGACGGTCGTCTCCAGCAATCGGCCCGCCCGCGCGGGATCCTCCTCCAGTACCCTCTCGAGCAGGGACGGATCGCGCGCCCAGCTCTCCTGCAGGCGCGCCCGATCCTCGTCGGAGAGCGCGTGATGCAGGAGAACGCCCGCATGCGCCTCCCGGAGCGCGAGGTCCAGCAGGTCGCCAACCTGCAGCTGATCCTTTTCGAGCAGGGTCAGCAGCCAGGGCAGTAGCGGCCGGGGCACCGGCTTTTCGGAGGCCAGCCATTGCCGTGCGAAGGTCGCCTCATGCGCCCCGTCGCCCTTCAGCCATGTGGCCCGGAAGCCCTCGAGGTCACCGGCGCCGCTCAGCGCGGCCCAATCGAGCAGGGCGACCTTGTGGTCCAGGGACAGGTACCCAGACTTGCCCCGAGGCCCCGAGGCCTGTGCCCACTCCGCCCGGGGCGCGCAAACCGCCGCGAGCTGACTTGGCACGAAGGTCGCCAGCAGGGCGGAGAGGTCGGCGACATCCGACATCGGATCGAGGGCCGCCACGAAGGCAAAAGGGCTGCCTTGCGCGGCATGGAGGCGGCTGGGGAGATGGCCGGGGCTCAGCGCGGCCAGCGCCGTGGCGTGGACCTGCTGCAGGACCGGGTCCTGCAGATCCTTGGGTGGGTTTTCCTTCCACCGCCGGCGATACCAGCCTGCCGCCAAGATACGTCCGATCTCCTCTGTGCCGGCCTTCCCGAAGAGATCGCGTCGGATCCGGTCCAGCCCCTCCTGACTGTCCGGTGTGCCGGTGCTCGTCCAGTCTCGCCCGGCGACCGGGGTCCAAAGCACGGCGGCCGACTTGGACGGTTCCCGCAGCGTACTGCCGACCTGGCACAGCAGCCTGTCTCCCTCCTTCAGCGTCAGGAACAGGGCCTCATCGTTCGACAGGGCGGCCGTGGCGTGAAAGAAGATCTCGTCCTTGCTGCCCTCGATCTTCAGGAACCCAAAACCCCGCGTCGAGACGACCGTTTCGACTGTGGCGAGGAAGGGCATCTTCAGAAGCGCCTTCGGGGAAATGGCGGGCAGGATCGGTTGCTCGGTCTGAGCGGCAAGTTCGGAGAGTGGCAATGTAGTGTTCCTCACCTGACGGAGGATTCCCGTTATCGGTCATGTATGTCATTGTTTGGGCATTAGACGCGATGACATCTGCCTTTATCTTGGCCCCGGCCAACTCGTTGTCCTGTCCCGCCCGCCTCACCAATACACTTTCGGTATCAGAGCGGGCGACAACTTCCCTGACAGAGGGGGAACCCGCGGCTTCACGAACTGCTCCCCTGGAACTGGAAGCCCCTGCCAGCCGGTGACAACAAGATCGCCCCCTGATCTGCGCAGATCTCGGTGACGTCAGTAACGACGCCAATAGCGACGTCGTATCAGACACCCCAGATATCTGCCGAACGCGCAGGGGTGGCCACAATCGGGTGGTTACGATACGACCGCCCTGGCGCACCCTGAGGTAGGTGGCGTTCAGCCAGACATAGGGCCACTCGCCGGTCAGCGGGCGGTTCAGGAACACGCCGTGGTGATCAGCGGGTCGGGTCCAAATCTTCGACGTGAGCTCTGATGCTCATGGGATTGCCCTGGCTTCCCCGACCCGGATCTGTGCGATCGTTGCGCCCATTCAGGTCGTTGGCTTCTCACACTCCCACTTGGCCCCGGAGTTGGCAGGTCACAACAGGGTGGTCATGCCCTCGCCAGCGCCGGATCCCGGTAGTCCTCGTTCTTCGTCTGCATCGCCCAGAACTGCCGGGCCATCTTGTTGGCCAGCGCGATCCCAATCAGCATCTTCGGCTTCGTCGCAATGCGGCTCATCGCTCCGATGATCAAAAGCCGTCGGATCACATTTTGTCCCATTCCTGCGCCCTCCATCCGGCTCGAAAGCCTACCTCAGGGCGGACCACTTAGCGTAATCGCGGGTGGCCTTCTGGCCGGCAACGCCGGGGTTTCCCAAAGTGGTCTTCCACCGATCGGCGTGGTGCCGACAAGATGAAGGAGAACCAGCATGCCGAGCTATGCCGCTCTTGATGTTGCTCAGGAGACGACAGCGATCTGCGTCGTCGACGACGAGGGGCGCATTTGGGCAGAGAAGAAGGTGCCGACCTGTCCGGATGCAATCACCGACTTCCTGGCGCATGGCGCTCCTGGTCTCGTGCGGGTCGGAATGGAGACAGGTCCCCTTGCGGTCTGGCTGTGGAACGAGCTGGCGGAGCGGGAAGTGCCCATCATCTGCCTAGATGCGCGTCACGCGAACGCCGCCTTGAAGATGCGACCCGTGAAGACGGACCGAAACGACGCCGCCGGCCTTGCCCAGATCGTGCGCACCGGCTGGTTCAAGCAGGTGCGCATCAAGAGCCGCAGCAACTACCAGATCCGTTCGCTGCTCACGGCGCGCGAGATGCTGGTGCGCACGCGCGTCAGGATCGAGAACGAACTTCGGGGGCTTTTGCGGACCTTCGGCGTGCTGTTCGGCAAGCGCGTCGGCAGCTTCACGCAGCGCGCCGGCGAGATCGTCGCAGGCGAACTCGCCGGCGCGCCCGAGATGCGCCTGGTCGCCGAGACGCTGATGAAAGCGCGGGCCTCGATCCTTGACCAGATCAAGGTGCTCGACCGGCGCTTGTCTTCGGTCGCCAGAGCGTCGCCGGTGGTGCGCCTGTTCATGACCGCTCCGGGCGTAGGCGCGATCACCGCCTTGTCGGTCGCTTCGGTCTTCGACGATGCATCGCGCTTCAGGCGCTCATCGAGCGCAGGCGCCCATCTCGGTTTGACACCCCGACGCTACGAGTCGGGCGAGACCAGTCGCAACGGACGCATCTCCAAGCAGGGCAACCAGCTGACCAGAAAGCACCTCTACGAGGCGGCTACGACCCTGCTGACACGCAACCTGCGCTTCTCAACCCTGAAGGCATGGGGCATGAAGCTGGCCAAAGCGTCAGGCTTCAAGAAGGCACGCGCCGCTGTTGCCCGCAGGCTCGCCGTCGTCCTCCACGCCATGTGGAAGACAAACACGCCGTTCCACTGGAGCCAGATCGATGGATGACGAGCAGGGAGCACGACTGACCGAATGACTTCACGGATGCGTCCTGCCGGGACGCGTGGCCAGGATCAGGCCGACCCTCTGAAATGCGGCACCTCCATCAAGACGCAGAGAAGATGACCGCGAGGACCACTTCGGCCGATCCACCATCCGACGCCACCATGCAGCGACCCCAAAGAGCGATCGACTGCGGAGAGAACCCTGAACCCGGCACAGACGCAGACCTGAACCAGAACCCTTGACCAACGCGATTAGAGAACTTTTCTGGGGGCACACCACCTGAGCAGGCGAAACCCGCCGGATCTCGTCAAAATTTGTCGAACTTGGGCAGCGGGACCATAGTGGAACAAGTGCTGTCAGGAGGGGCTAGCCAACCCATCATCAGAGACTGCGCGGCTTGAAGAGGGGCGCGGAACTCTGATTTGAATTAATCTAGTCCGTTAATAGAACGGAAGCATTTCGGCGTTACTGTCACCCAAAGAAGCCCTTTAACATAAACTAAACCTCACTGGAATAAACTGATGAAAAAATCTTTTCTTGCGGCTACGTCAACTTCCCTCGCCCTGTGCGCATTAACACCTGCCGCCCATGCAACAGATTGGAGCGTCTTTACGCTTGAAGAGCTACGTACCTTGATGGGGAGAAACAGCTGTCAAGTTATGTTGGATTCAACTGTTTACAACAATAATACATCGTGGGCATGGAACTATCACCATAAATGGGCGGAGTTCAGCGCAGTTTACTTTGGAAAAAAGGCTTATCACGATCCAAACCAAAGACAGGCTGACCAGAAAATCGAAAGGTTGTCAAATCTGATCTCCGGTGATAATGAACTTCTGATATCATACTGTATGGGGCACACGCAGGAGCCCGTCTGGAAGGTCTTAGATGCCATTTACGATCGTTCGTGAATCACCTTTGGCGGTGAGAGGGGAGGCATGGGCGCGTCACGAGCGCGAATGTGGTCTGCCCCATTGATTTGAGTAGCCCGGTTTCAAGCTTAGTGCATGACGGGTTGCGGCGCCGCGGTTGAGGTAGCCGGCGTAGCGGGTGCGGGTGGCGAAGCCGGCGACCGCACCGCCCGTGGTGCCGGGGACGGTAGCCAAATGCCGAGTGGGGACGCTCAGTGTTGTACAACTCGATCGCACAACGCCCACGGGACGGAGTAACGGACGCTTCTCAATCCCTAGCATCCATGGGCAGGTCAGGAGGGCTGCGCGGAGAAGGTCGACCGGCGGCTCAGGGCTGCTCGGTCCTCGCGCCACGGCACTCTTGAACGGCGGCTTCGGAGGGTTGCGTCGGAATGAACGACCGGCCGCCGCTAATTCGGTTCCGGAGGGCCAACTGCTTCGCTGCCGCGGGGCCGTGCGCGGGCTTCTTGTTCACCGCTTCAGGCGGCGAGGCCGGGCTTGCCTGCCGCGCGCGACGGTCCTACGCAGGATGCCGAGGCTCGGGACGGGAGGAGGCAGGCGACGGTGAAACACGGGCACGATCTCGGCGGCATCATCGCCTTTGCTCACCGCGAAGAGGAGTGGGCCGCGCGGCTGGCCGCGGTGGTCGACGAGCACTTCCTGCCCGCGCTCGAGGAATTCGACCTCGACTTCGACGACCTGACGGAGATTTTCGGCGAGGACCTGCCCTGGACGCTTTGGGGATGCGCCTTCGAGGACTTCCTCAGCCGCCGCTGGGAGCCGGACGGCCCGACCGTCGTCGACGTCTACCTCAAGCGCCGCGGCTGGTCGGAGAAGGTCCTGAACCGCGCCTACATCGAGGGCCTCCGCGACGCCCACGTCAGCCTGCACGAGGTCAGCGACGTGGTCCCCGGCCAGAGCATGGCGCTGCGCGACCTCCTGACCGGCGGCGAACCGGTGACGGTGCGCGAGAAAAGCGCGACGCGGTCGCTCAAGCAGTGGGACCGGATCGTGGCCCGGGTTGTGCCGGTCCGCGGCTCTGTTGCACAAATCAGCTGAAGGCCGAGGTTTCCCTTTTCCCGGGCATACCTATCCCGCGACCTCTGTGATGGGCGTGCCGAACGCAGTGAAGCCGTTGAGCACGGCAACCCTGACCTGGAACTCTGCGACCTGACGGTCGAAGTCTCGGGCGGACAGTCGCTGCCCGAGCAGCTTGATGCAGTGCATCTTGGTCTCTGCGCGGCTTCGGCGGTGATACCCGCTCCATCGTCGCCAGATGGTCCTACCAACGCGCTTCGAAGTGCGCAGGATTTCGTTGCGCGCGATGGCACCGGGGGTGTCGGGCTTCCAGGGCTTGGCGTTCTTGCGGGGCGGGATGATTGCGGCGGCACCGCGCGCGGCGATGGCATCGTGGCACTTGCGGGTGTCGAAGGCGCCGTCGGCGGTGACGCTGGCGATCTCCTGCTGGGGCGGGATCTGGTCCAGCAGCTCGGGCAGCATGGGCGCATCGCCTACGTCGCTGGTGGTGAACTCCGCCGCCCGGATTTCCAGTGTTTTCTCGTCGATACCGATGTGGACCTTGCGCCAGACGCGCCGTTTCGCGCCGCCGTGCTTTCGGGCGTTCCACTCGCCTTCACCCTCGACCTTGATCCCGGTGCTGTCGATCAGCAGGTGTAGCGGCTCATCCGAGCCGCGGTATGGAATGTTCACTTTCAAGGCCTTCTGCCGTCGCGACAGCGTGCTGAAGTCCGGAACGGCCCAGTCCAGGCCGACCAGCCGCAACAGGCTTTCGACGAACCCGGTCGTCTGACGGAGCGCCATTCCGAACAGCACCTTCATCGTCAGACAGGTCTGGATGGCAGCGTCGCTGTAGTCAGGCTGCCGCCCGCGCTTGCCAGTCGGCGTGGCCTCCCAGGTCATCGAAGGGTCGAACCAGATGGTGAACGAGCCGCGGCGCTTGAGCGCTTCGTTGTAGGCCGGCCAGTTCCTGGTCTTGTAGCTTGGGGGTGTCGGTCTGCTCATGACGCCCAGCTATCACGCTGGATCCATGAGATGAATCCCTCTATGGCAATTTGTGCAACAGAGCCATCCCGAGATGATCGGCCTCGAGTTCCTGTGGCCGAGCCGGATCCATGGCAGCCCGCACCTGTCGACCCGGCAGTATGCGCGGATCGTCAGGGGCTGGGTCACGTCGCTCGGCCTGGAGCCGAGCGCCTACGGCACCCATTCGATGCGGAGAACCAAGGTGGCGCAGATCTACAAGAAGACGGGCAACCTCCGGGCGGTGCAACTGCTTTTGGGCCATACGAAGATGGACAGCACTGTGCGCTACCTCGGCGTCGACATCGAGGACGCGCTGTCCCTGTCGGAGGGGATCGACCTGTAGCCACCGCGCCGACCGGCATCTTCAGTGCCGGTCGGCCCAGAGCCGCTGATCAGCCCTTCCAAACTCTCGCGCCACACCTGCCGTTCATGTTCCCCGCAGCGAAGCCGACGCCGCGGTGTCCGATGTGGGGCGAGGCGGACATTTACTACCACTGTGGTAGTTTAGATCCAGCCACCGAAGGGTTCCGCGGATGAATGTCAATCAGGCGCAGGAAGACTACTGGACGTCTCTGGCCGGATTGACGTGGATCCAGCACGAGCGCGTACTCGACGCCGCCATGGCAGGAATGCTGGACGTCATGCTCAACGCCGCCAACATCTCTCCGAGCGATCGTATCCTCGACATCGGATGCGGCACCGGCGCCAGCACGGTCGGTGCATCACGGCGGGCGCCGAATGGCCATGTGCTTGGCCTGGACATCTCAAGGCCTCTTCTTGACCGCGCGTCCGCCCGTGCCCGGGAAGAAGGCATCGGCAACGCTTCTTTCTTGGTTGCCGACGCACAGACGCATCGCTTCGCAGGGCCTGCATTCGACGTGCTTATCTCCCGGATCGGCATGAGTTTCTTCGCGGACCCGGTGTCGGCGTTGAAGAATCTTGCGTCCGCGCTGGTGGACGGCGGCCGGATGGCCTTTATCTGCTGGGCTGCGGCGGAGCAGAATCCCTGGTTTCAGATCCCGAAGCAGGCGGCCGAAGCGAGACTGGGCGCAGGTCCGGCAGCCGATCCTTGCGCGCCGGGACCGACCGCCTTCCAGGACACCCGTTATGTCACGGCGCTCATGGCTCGGGCCGGTCTCTCGGACGTCGATGCGAAGGTCCTGGAGATATGGCTGAACCCGCCGAATGGCGCGCAAGGTGCCGCCCTTGCGGCAAGTCGCGTGGGGCCAGCGGCGCGCATCATCAAGGCGCGTCAGGGAAACGAAGCCGATGCCCATGCGATCGAACACAGCGTAGCGGAAGGGTTCTACCAGTTCGAGCATGAGGGTAAACTGCGCGTTCCAGCTATCGTTAATCTCTTTACCTGCCGCGCCCAGGCGAGCTAGACCTTTGCTTCGTACTGTTGGGCACGACGGATGGGCGTGGTTGCTATCCCTCAGAGCAACATGCTGCCAAGTTTGGATCGGTGGCTCTGGCAATCTTGCCGTCGATCTGCGGCCATACGCGCATCCGGCCCCTTGCGGAGGATCAGCACGACAGCCGGCTAATCGGAAGCGGCCGCTGAGAGGGCGCCGCGAATACCCAGGGCCATGATCTCAGTTGCTGCTCGAGATTCGTCAGGGAGCGCAACGGTCGATTTGTCCGATGTCGTCGCCGATCGTAGGTGCGAGACCTGAGGCATCATACGGACTCATGCGCGGCTGGATGGTGAACTCGCCGCGCCACGGGCCGTGGCTCTCGAGGCCCAGTCGTGCATGAGGTCGCCCCGACGATGCCATGATCAGAGGTCACGGACCATCGCGGCGAAGTCGGTCACGGCCCGCGTCCATGCCAGCCGCGGCGGCGCCCATCGTCTCCATCTCGGCCGTCAGCCCCGTCCCGGTTGCGGCAGCATCGGCCGAGGCCTCCTCGACGCCGGCGATCCCGTGATCGACGCGGGACACGCGCTCTGCCGTGTCAGCCAAGCGCGAGGCGATCTCGGCCGCGACGCCGCCCTGCTGTCCGGCCGCGACGGAGATCAGCCGCGCCTGCGCCTGCACTTGCCCGACCGCCTCGACAATGCCGCGCACTGCCGCGCCATTGGCCTCGACCGCGCCCGTCACCGCCCCCACCTCGGCCGCGATCTCGCCGGTGGAACTGGTGGTCAGCGCGGCAAGCTTGCGCACCTCTTCGGCCACCACGGCAAAGCCGCGGCCCGCCTCGCCTGCCCGTGCCGCTTCAACCGCGGCATTCAGCGCCAGAAGGTCGGTCTTGCGCGCGATCCCCTCGATGAATGCCACCACACCGCGGATGCGGCCGGTGGCGCTTTCCAGCGCCTCGAGCGAGGCCTGCGCCGCGCCGGTTCGCGCGGTCGTCTCCTCGATCAGGCGGCTGGTGCGGATCACGCCCTGCACCACCTCCTGCACCGAGGCCGACATCTCCTCGACCGCCGAGGCAACGGTCGCGACATTGGTGGAGGCGATCCCCGAGCTTTCCCGCACCTGCCGGATCTGCCGGCCGCTCTCCTCGGCGTTCACCACCATCTTCTCGGCCGCCGCCGCCGCCCGGGTCGAGGCCGTCCGCAGCGCCTCGACCGCGCGGCCGGCATGATCCTCGATACTGCGCGACAGCCGGCGGATCGGCCGGATCAGCCAGGCCGAGACCAGAAGCCCCGCGATCAGGATCAGCCCCGCCCAGGCCGCCGCCGTCACCCCCGCGCTTCGAAGCGCCGCGCGCGCCTCTGCGAAGGCTTCCTCGGCCGCGATCTCGGACACGATCCCCCAGGTCATCCCGCCGATCCGGACGGGCCGCACCGCGGCCACCATCTGCTGGCCGCCATAATTGGCGCCTTCCAGGCGTTCCGCCTTGCCTGCCAGTGCGGCCGCGACCACCGGCCCCGCCACCGGCGCCCCGACCTCAAGCCCGGCCGCCAGCCGCGGGATCGAGCGCAAACGCCCGTCCGCCCCCACCAGGTAGCCGTCCGAGGTCTCGAACCGGCCGAGCTTGCGGCGCATGATCTCGTTCAGGGGCTCGATCGGGATCTGAAAGGCAAGGATGCCGGCCAGCGCGCCATCCTTTTGCAGCGGCAGCAGGATGAAGCCTGCATGCGTGTTGTAGGAGGGCGCGTAGGGCTCGAAATCGGCGATCAGCACTGGCTCGCGCCCGCCTTCCTTCGCCATCGCCTGCGCGGCCCGGGCGAAGGCGCTGTCGCGGTAGGGGCCGGAAAAGAGCGAGGTGGCGAAATCGGTCTCCTTGAAGACCGAGTAGAGGATGGTGCCGCTCTCGGGCTCGATCAGGAACAGGTCGTACAAGCCGAAGCGTTCCAGATAGCCCCGCAGGAACGGATGATGCCGGCGGTGGGCGGCGGAATAGGCGCTGCCGTCGCCGGCATCGTCCAGCCGGTGCTTGTCGCCCACGGGCTTGGGATTGGCCGAGACATAGAGATGCTGGAGCCGCCGCGCCCCCTCGTCGAGCGCCATCCAGGCCGCCTGCGCCCCGGGCTCCGCGTCGCGCGTCTTTTGCAGCTGCAGGTCGTAACGTTCGGTCAGCCGCGCCTCGTCGACCCGGAAGGTGGGGTCGGCCAGAAGCCCGGCCCGGCCGCGGGCGAACTCATCGAGGGCTGCAAGTGTGGCGGGATTGTCGGCGAGGCTCTCGCCGATCCAGCGTCGCGAACCAGGTCTGGACCTGCGTCTCCTTCATGTCGCTGGCGAGTTCCAGTTCCGCCTCGACCGATGCCTGCGCGGCCTCCTGAAAGCGCGCGGTGTCGAGCGTCAGGATGGCCGCGGCGGGCAGAAGCCCCGCCAGCAACAGCGCCAGCGTGATCTTGACGCGAAACCGGAAGATCGAGGCCAGAGCACGCATGCAACCCCCGGGCGCTTGCCATCAAAGGAAGCGGCACTGATACAGCGGGAAACGGGCGCGGCAAGGGCACCATTAAAATGGATGGGGTTTTGGGGCGCATAAGGCTGCAAGATCGGCCGCCGGACTGACTGTCATGCCGGCAAGAGTACGCTTTGGTGGGAAGACCTCCCTTGCGCTGAGGCTGCGGCAAGGACCGATTTCCGCCCTGTTGCATAGAAGGGTTGCAGCGGACAAGGTCGGTCTCTGCGCACCTTGAGAACACATGGTTGCTGCGGTGCGGCATCAAGAACCATCCGTGCGGGCTTGCCATCGCTTTCCGGGTTGCCGAGTGGCGCTTTCTCCTCTTCAACCGCGGTCGGCAACAGGTAGTCGCGCATAAATCCGGTTACAGGTCTCGGCGTTCCCGCAGCATCCTGTTGATCGCTTTCAGCAGGATCTGGCCAGTTCCCGCGAAGAGGAGGGCGTCTGCTTAAACGTGCATTACGACCACTACCTGCGTGCAGACTTGCCCCGGCCGCTCTCGCTGACGATCGGTCTGTTCTGCGCCGAGATCGTACTGGTCGTCCTGCTCGCGCTTTCCCTCTTCGGCCTGGCACTGGTTTTTCGCGCCGAGAGCAACGCGCACAGCATGTCCTCCACCCTCGACAAGTATGCCGCGCGCACGCTGGAGGTTGCGGAACTGGTGTCCGAGGAAGCCCGCGATCACATCGAGCGGAGAGGCTCGGTGGAGGGCCTGGATCAGGACAGACCGGCGCACGTCCGCTTCGCGCAGGAAGCGGCCGCCGCGCTCAGGAAGACGCGCTTCGCGCGGCCGATTCAGCCGGCCCATTGCTGCCGTTCACAAGGACATCGGTCGAATGACCGTGTAGGGGCAGTCATCCAACTCACAACCGGTTTGCGCATTGAACGCACCGCGCGGGTGCGCTCGCATCGGAAGCAAGCATGCCTCACGTATGAAATGTCGTAATGCCCACAATCCCCCGATCGACATGTGCAAGTATCCCCAGACCGGGAGGAAGCACCAATGGTTTCACGCGACAAAAGCCCGCTCGCCTTCAGCCGTCGGACTGCACTGAAACTGATGGCCTACCTGAGCGCCAGCGTTGCCCCAATCACGCTTTATGCGCAGGAAGGCAGTCTTCAGGAGCTTGGCGCGCAACTGACGCTGTTCCCCGAGGTCACCATCTTCAAGGCGAGGCGCGTGATCACAATGGCCGGCGACAGCACGGATGCTGAGGCGGTTGCGGTCGTGGGCTCGCGCGTGCTGGCCGTAGGCAAGCTTGACGAGTTGATCCAGTTGGCTGGTTCGCAGCCCTACACGGTCGACACCCAGTTTGACGGCAAAGTGTTGATTGCCGGGTTGATCGACCAGCATGTCCATCCCGTTCTGGCGGCACTGACGTTGACCGTCGAGATCATCGCCATTGAGGACTGGGTCTTGCCCGGCGGCACGTCGAATGCCGCACTGGACCCACAGTCCTACATCGACCGCCTGACGGCGGCAGAGGCAGCACTCGAATCCGATGACGAGCCCCTCGTGACATGGGGCTATCACCACTATTGGCACGGAGAGGTGCGCCGCCCCGAGCTTGACGCGATCAGCTCGACGCGACCGATCATTGTCTGGCACCGCTCGGCCCACGAGTTCATCCTGAATACGGTTGCCCTGGAGAAATACGGCATCACGGTCGAGTTCATCGACGGCTTCACCGGAGCCGCGAAGGAACAGTCCAGCTACGAAAGCGGGCATTTCTACGAGCAGGGCGGCTTTGCCGTGATGCCTAAGCTCGCCTCGGTCCTGGCCACGAAGGAGAGGCTCTTCAAAGGCTTGAACCTGGCCGTGGACTACATGCACCGCGCTGGGGTGACGCTGGCCTGCGAGCCGGGCGGCATCGTCTCGAAGCCGCTTCAGGATGCTCAGAACCTTACCCTTGGGGCGTCCGAGTCCCCGTTCCGTATGTATTACATGCCCGACGGCAAATCGATGGCGCAGATGCACATCGACGGAGACATGATCGGCGAGACGAAGGCCGTACTGTCCTGGGGAGCTGGGCGGACGGCCTATCTGCCGGATCAGGTAAAGCTGTTTGCGGATGGCGCGATCTACAGTCAGCTCATGCAGGTGACCGAACCCTATACGGACGGCCACAAGGGCGAATGGATCATGGAGCCCGAGCTGTTCGACCGGGCGTTCGATGCCTACTGGGAGGCAGGCTACCACATCCACATCCACCAGAACGGGGATGGGGGTCTCGATCTCGTGCTGGACGCGCTGGAACGCAACATGAGGCGCATGCCCCGGGCCGACCACCGCACGACGATCGTGCATTTCGGCTTTGCCCGAGCCGATCAGGTGCCACGCATCCGCGCCTTGGGCGCAATCGTCAGCGCTAATCCCTACTACCTGACCGCGCTATCGGACCGCTATGCCGAGATCGGACTCGGGTCGGAACGAGCCGACCGACTTGTTCCTGTTGGCGAGGCATCACGCGAGGGAATTTCGATTTCGTTTCATTCCGATATGCCGATGGCCCCCGGCCAGCCGCTGTTCCTGGTCTGGGCGGCAGTCAACCGCACAACGACATCCGGCAGGGTTGCTGGACCAGATCAACGGCTGACGGTGGAACAGGCGCTCAGGGCGGTCACGATCGACGCAGCCCATTCGATCCGGATGGAAAGGGACGTCGGCAGCATCGAGCCCGGGAAGCTGGCAAACTTCACCATCCTCGACGCCGACCCGTTCACGGTGGCGCCGGAAGCAATCAAGGACATCAAGGTGCTGGCAACGGTTTCGGAAGGAGCAATCCACCCGGTCCTGCCGCAAGGTTCCAAGCGTGCCGCGGCAGGCAACACCGGGCCGGTGTTCGGCAAGGCCGCCTTTCACGAACTGGCGCTGGTACAGAGTATTGTCGACCGGGGGATGTCGGCCGGGTGCAGTTGCTGCCAACCGGTGCAGAACGCGATCTGTGCGGTGGACACTGCGCCCGCATCGGCGGCAGGATGCTGTTCGACCAACGCCCTTGGCTGGATGGTCGCCGGTCTGTGGTCGGTGCGCATGACTGGCCAAATCTGATGTCTGGCCATGCGTCGGCAATGGTGAAAGGCAGCATATGAGCGGTGAAGCCCGGTCCGGCGCCCTTGCGCTTTGGCTTCTGGTCGGCTGGGGTCTCCTCTGCACAGCCTGGAACCTTTACGGCGCCGTGCAGATTGCCAACGACCGGCCCTTGGGCCGACCGCAACCTATGCCGGGGCCGGACTTGCTCTGGCCCTGACGCTCTTGTTCCTTGTATCCTCTCACCGCTGGCCGTTGGTCTACAAGCTGTTGGCCGCCTTCGCGGCTGTGGTGGCCGGGTTTGCGGTCTGGAATGCCTTCGCCCTAGATCAGGCAAACTGGAATCTTCAGTTCTGGCGGTGGGCTGGCGCTGCGTTGAATGCAGCTGGAATCCTTGGAGCAGTCTTGGCCATCGTCGGCAGGTGAGACGTCGACGAACTCAGCAGACCTTGCGGAGGGCATTACGACCCGTGCTTGTCAGGATACCCCTCAAAGGCAATCCTTCGCAGTGTGGCTGCATCCTTGATGTCCACATACCTGTATCCAAGACCTACCGCGCCGCTCTTGGTCAACCTGGAAAGTTCGCGATTGACCACATCTCGTGTCAGGTTCGAGAGCTCGCCGATCTGATCCTGTGTTGCGAAGATACGGCGTGGTCCCCCGTCACCACCATTGTCTTCCGGAGGCATCGCACGAAGCAAAGCCGTCGCCACTCTGCGATGGGATGACGCGACCTTGAGGTCGGCGATTATCTCGAGTGCGACGTCAACACCGTACTCTGACATTGCCGATAGCGCTCGCATGTTCTCGATGGACGCATGAGCCGTCTGGTTCAGCGTCGCAAGTGGGAGGTGCATCAGAACGCTTGGCTCCATGATCCGGAAGGACATGCTTCTGGGCCTGCCGCGGATGAAAGGCCCGTACCCGAACCACGCACCAGTCCGCAGGATGCGGGCCAACTTCTCGCCTTCAATCTCTTGCGGTACGTAGGCGCCGACCCCGCCGGAAATGACGCCGTAGATTCCCCCTCCCTCGTCGCCGGCAGTCAGGATTTCCTCTCCGGTCGCGATCTCGACCAGCCGCGCGCGTTGCAGGATCACTGACTGGAAGGTTTTCGGGCGGTCAGCCAACCAACCGACGCTGAGGATGCATCGCTCTGCAACGGTACGATCCATGTTTCGTCCCCATCACACCTGCAAATGTGTCGGCGAGTGTTGCTGTTCATTTGGTGACTTGTCCACTTCGCTGCGGGTTTGATCAATTTCGCAGCCTTCCAGACGCGGTTCTGGACGAACTGATCGCCTTCGGATGGATCGATAGGTTGCCGGAAAAGGGGGGCCGGGCGGACGATGCAGCTCATCTCGTCGCGCAGGCAGCAGGCCTGGGCGAAAAGCTACAAGCGAAGGGCAGAACGGCTGGAGGCCGAGGGGTAGATGCATCCTACAGGTCGCGGGCGCCGCGGCGGCAAAGTTGGCTGGTCGACGGGATGAAACGGCAGAGGTGGATGCGGTAGTCGTGCCGCAGGATCTGGCCGCGGCGCTCGCGGTTGATCCGGTGGAAACAGCTTCTGTTACGCCGCGCGGCGTTGTTGCAGAAATCTGGCTGGAGGCGTGAGTGCCCCTTTCCCGCTGACGTCGGGCGCGGACAATCTCGGCGGCGCCGAGAGCATTGAAGCGGTTGATGAGAGCGACGCGGATATGGATCTCGGCAGTCTGGCGGTCGGGGGGTGAGCCATTGGAACGCCATTGGTCCGAGAGACAGCGGCGAACGCCATGATGCGTTCGCCGAAGGCCTTGAGGCTCCGCATCTTCGCCTTGATGCGGCTACGGGTGTGGTAGCCCGTCCATCGCTTGGCATTGTTGCAGAACTTCCGCCCGGAAGGATTCACGTCACGGCTCCATGGCGTTAGACGGGTAGCATGACGAAGCCTGCACGCCCCCCCCATCGCACGACGAACTGGTCCACCTACAACCAGGCGCTCCGGAGGCGCGGGTCGCTGCTGATCTGGCTGGACAGGGAGATGGCCTGGCTCGCGCCACCTGAGGGCAGGCCTGGGCGGCCGCCGCTGTTCTCGGATGCGGCGATCCAGTTCTGCCTGTCGATCAAGGGTGAAGGGCGCCCGGAAAACGGTCCTGAGGACCGTTTTCAGCCCTGAACGGGCGGAGCCCTGGTTCCGGCTGCCGCTGAGGCAGACCGCCGGGATGGTGGCCAGCCTCCTGCGCCTGGCCGGGCTGGATTGGCCGGTTCCGGACTATTCCACCCTCTGCCGGCGGCAGACGTCCTTGGCTGTCCACATCCCGTACCGCTGCGCCGCCGGCCCGCTGAACCTGCTGGTCGACAGCACCGGGATCAAGTTCCTTGGGTGAGGCAGGACCGTGGCGCCAGTGATGAGGGGCAATCGGGAACGATCCAGTGGATCGTTCCAGCCCCGAATGCGTAAGCCTGCCGAACGGGAATGGCAGGTCCGCAAGCATGGGGCGCAGGGCCGGCGCCAATGGCGCAAGGTGCATCTGGCCATGGATGGGACCACGTCCGACATCCGCGCCGTCGAATTCACCCCCAGCCGCGACGGCGACAGCCCTGTCCTGCCCGAGCTGCTGGACCAGATCCCCGAGGATGAGGAGATCGGCACCGTGACCGGCGACGGCGCCTATGACACGCGACGCTGCCACACGGCCATCGTCGAGCGCCGCGCCACAGCCGTCATACTGATCCGCAGGAACGGCCGACCATGGAAGGAGGACGGCCCCGCCGCCCGGGCCGGAAACGAGACCCTGCGCGCCACCCGTCACTACGGCAGGGCATTCTGGAAGCGATGGGGCGTTGTTGCAGAAAGCCGCCTTGAGGCGTGACTTCCCTTTTCCCCCCGGGACGTCAGGCGACGCGGACGATCTCGGCGGTGCCGAGGGCGTTGAAGCGGTTCATGAGAGCGACGCGGATGTGGATCTCGGCGGTCTGACGGTCGGGGGTGAGCCATTGGAACGCCATTGGTCCGAGAGACAGTGGCGAACGCCATGATGCGTTCACCTAAGGCCTTGAGCCGAGCCGGTGAGCGCCACCGGTTCGAGCGAACCGGCGAGGGCATCTTCGCCTCGATCCGGCTGCGGGCGTGGTAGCCCGTCCATCGCTTCCAGAACGCCCGGCCATAGTGACGGGTGGCGCGCAGGGTCTCGTTTCCGGCCCGGGCGGCGGGGCCATCTTCCTTCCATGGTCGGCCGTTCCTGCGGATCGGTATGACGGCTGTGGCGCGGCGCTCGACGATGGCCGTGTGGCAGCGTCGCGTGTCATAGGCGCCGTCGCCGGTCACGGTGCCGATCTCCTCATCCTCGGGGATCTGGTCCGGCAGCTCGGGCAGGACAGGGCTGTCGCCGTCGCGGCTGGGGGTGAATTCGACGGCGCGGATGTCGGACGTGGTCCCATCCATGGCCAGATGCACCTTGCGCCATTGGCGCCGGCCCTGCGCCCCATGCTTGCGGACCTGCCATTCCCGTTCGGCAGGCTTACGCATTCGGGGCTGGAACGATCCACTGGATCGTTCCCGATTGCCCCTCATCACTGGCGCCACGGTCCTGCCTCACCCAAGGAACTTGATCCCGGTGCTGTCGACCAGCAGGTTCAGCGGGCCGGCGGCGCAGCGATACGGAATCCGGACAGTCGAGCCCGGCCAGACGCAAGAGGCTGGCGACCATCCCGACGGTCTGCCTCAACGGCAGCCGGCTCGAGCTATGGCCGAAACTGGGTGATGGGGCCTGAGAAGGCGGCGTATCGTGGCGGGTGCTGAAGCCTGCCAGAACCTCCAGATGGAGCGATACGCCTGTGTCCGAAGATACCAACATCGTCCCCTTTCACCAGCCTGGTTCCGTCCTCGACCCGCTGACCGAGATCGCCCGCGAGGGCGCTCGGCGCATGCTCATGGCGGCGCTGAAGGCCGAAGCCGACAGCTTCGTTGCCGGCTTTGCCGAGGATCTCCTCCTCGACGGTCGTCGCCGTGTTGTGCGGCATGGCGCCGGTCCAGAGCGCGAGATCCAGACCGGGATCGGCCCGATCTCCGTCCAGCGACCCAAGGTCCGCGACCGCGCGGATGTGCCGGCCGATGCGAAGATCCGGTTCAGCTCGGCCATCCTGCCAAAGTGGGCGCGGCGGTCGAAGAGCCTCGACGCGCTGCTTCCGGCGCTCTACCTGCGTGGCCTCTCGACCGGGGACGTCCAGGACGCCTTGGCGGCGATCCTTGGCGCAGAGGCTCCGAACCTGTCGCCCGGGGTGATGTCGCGCCTCACGGCGGGCTGGCAGGACGACCTCGACCGCTGGCAGCGCCGCGACCTCTCGGCGCGCCGCTACGTCTATGTCTGGGCCGACGGCGTCTATCTTCAGGCCCGGATGGAGCCGCAGGCCGATTGCATGCTGGTGATCCTGGGCGCTACACCGGAAGGAAAGAAGGAGCGGGTAGGCTTCCAGGTCGGCGTCCGCGAAAGCGCGCAGAGTTGGCGCGAACTGCTGGTCGATCTCAAGGTGCGCGGGCTGAAGGTGCCGCCCGAGCTGGCGGTCGGCGACGGGGCGCTGGGGTTCTGGAAGGCGCTGGACGAGATCTTCCCGGGCACCCGCCATCAGAGGTGCTGGTCTCACAAGATCGCCAACGTCCTCGACACCTTCCCGAAGTCGATGCAGCCCGCCGTGACCTCGGACCTGCGCGAGATCCACCATGCCGAGACCCGCGCCGCGGCGGCCGTGGCCATCGAGACCTTCGCGGAAAAATACGGCGTCAAATATCCTCGCAGCGTCACCTGCCTGACGAAGGACGCCGACGCCCTGCTGGCGTTCTACGACTTCTCGGCCGACCACTGGGACCACCTGCGGACGTCGAACCCCATCGAGAGCGTCTTCGCGACGGTCCGTCACCGGACGGTGCGGACGAAGGGCGCCCTCTCGCAGAAGACCGCGAAGCTCATGGTCTTCACGCTGGTCCAGGCGGCTGCGAAGACCTGGCGCAGGCTCAAGGGCGCC
This sequence comes from Rhodobacter sp. CZR27, assembly GCF_002407205.1. Lineage (NCBI taxonomy): Bacteria > Pseudomonadati > Pseudomonadota > Alphaproteobacteria > Rhodobacterales > Rhodobacter > Rhodobacter sp. CZR27. The sequence goes on from NZ_CP023549.1 coordinate 846,824, forward strand.
AACCACTTGCCTCGCGTCATCGAGGGCGTCACATTCACCGACGGCGTCGCCACGACCGGCGACACCGAGAGCCGCGCCGCTTGATCAGGGCCGTCACCCAAAATCAGCCATAGCTCAGCCGGAACAGGACCTTGATCGAGAGGCAGAACCGGATCGCATTCGTCGGCAAAACGGTTCCCCAGACCGTTTTCTGATCCTCCTCATTCCAAAAGCAGGTCACGTCCGTCAAGCTGGTGTAAATTCCCGGATGGCCTGAGGTCATGATCAGGCGGCTTTTGTGGTCATGCTCCACCGTTCATGTCGAGCCGGGATCTGGTGCGCAGGGTCACGGCAGACTGTTCGGTCGAGGTGGACGGGAACGCCTATTCTGTCCCGTGGCGGCTGATCGGCGAGCGTGTCACAGTGACCGTGACCGGGGCGGAGCTGCGGGTCTTGCATGCTGGGCAGGAGGTGGCCCGCCATGCGGCTCGCGCGCCGGGCGGCACGGCCGCGTTGCCGACCCCGCGCATTTTGTCGGCATAGGCCGCCGGCGGACACCTGCGGTCCTGGAGGGATCACCAGCCCTGCTGCGGCCGCTGAGCGAGTATGACGGCGTGGCGAGAGGGGCCTGGTGATGCCGCTCGACCTGCCAGACCATCTCGAGCGCATGCTGACCCGGCTGAAGCTGACCGCGATCCGCGACCAGCTCGACAGTCTGATCGACGGTGAGGTGGATCAGGCGGCCTTCCAGTGGAAGGCCGTCCCGCCGAACGGACGGCGCGAACTGACGATCCGCGAGGCATTGACCCTGTGTCTCGCGAGCGCGAGATCGCCCGCAAGGACCAGCGTCGGATCGAGATGAGCTTCGGCCTCGCCCGGTTCCCCTTCAGCCGGGACCTTGCCGGGTTCGACTTCGCGGCCCAGCCCTCGATCGACCGCGGCCAGATCCGCGATCTGGCCACCGGGCGCTTCGTCGCCAACGGCGAGGCGGTGTTGCTTCTCGGGCCACCCGGCGTGGGAAAGACCCACCTCGCCGTCGCCATCGGTCGCGAGGTGATCGTGGCAGGCTACACGGTGCTGTTCGTCCCGGCCACCACGCTGGTCGCCGCCTTGGCCAAGGCCCACGCCGAGGGACGGCTCGAGGAAAGGCTCGCCCACTTCGCCAAACCGAAGCTGCTGATCGTCGACGAGCTCGGGTATCTCCCGTTCGAACCTGACGCCGCCCATCTGTTCTTCCAGCTGGTCAGCCGCCGATACGAACGTGGCGCCATGCTGATCACCTCGAACCGGGCCGTCTGGGAATGGGGAACGATCTTCGGCGATCCGGTGGTCGCCACCGCCATCCTCGACCGCATGCTCCACCACAGCCATGTCGTGACCATCCGCGGCGAGAGCTACCGACTGCACGAAAAGCGCCGGAGCGGCCTTCTGCAGAAGGCCGCTCCGCCGCACGAAACCACAAACGTCTAGCCAAGAACGATGGGGTCAGTTCTTCATGACGGGATGGAGTGAACCCCGCGGGCTGGACCACGGGGGCCGTCCAAGCTAAGCCGCCTTGCGGGCGAATAGGGTTTCGAATTCCTCGGGGGTTCGGTAGCCGAGGGCGGAGTGCAGTCGTTTCGAATTGTAGACCTGCTCGATGAACACGGGCAAGCGGGCAGCCACATCAGCGAAGGTCTCGTATCCGGCCCGATAGACCTCCTCGCCCTTCAGTGTCTTCATGAAGCTTTCCGCCTGCGCGTTGTTATAGGGGTTTCCGACGCTGCTCATGGAGCCACGCAGACCCGCGGCCTGAAGGGCATCACGGTAGGTTTGAGACCCGTATTGGCAGCCCCTGTCCGTATGGTGGAGGCAGCCTTCGGGAGGGTTTCGGTTGGCCACGGCTGAGTGCAGGGCCGCAAGTGCCAGGGGCGTGTCGAGACGCCGCGACAGCGCATAGCAGATGACCTTGCGACTGCAGGCATCCAAGACGACCGCCAGGTAGCAGAATCCGGTCACGTGTTGAGCGACAACCACCTTGGCCGGTGCCGACAGCCACCTTGGCCGGTGGGGCTGAACGGAAGACGGGCATGCCGGTCTGGAGGGCAGCCCCACCGGCCTGAGTGATTTCGGGGAAGGTGCTGGTCGCTGCGGGTTGGTAAGCCGGGTTCCTCTGCCGTCAAACGGAGGATCCGGGTTGGCCTACAAACCCATCACCGACCAGCAATTGAGATTATACATGTCCGACCTCCAGAAGCACAGTCAGCGCACGTCGGCCGCCCGCGCCGGGTTCAGCGAGCGCACAGCGCGACGGTTCAAGGCCGATCCGACGCTGCCCTCGAACCGCAAGATCGTTCACGGCCGCACGGTGACCGATCCTCTCGAAGGTTATTGGGAGGGCGACATCCTTCCCTTGCTGGAGAGGGACAGCGCCTTGCAGGCTATCACCCTGCTGCGCCACCTCCAGGGCCTGCACCCGCTGGCCTTCCCCGATGATAGGATCCGGCGCATCCTGGAGCGGCGGGTGCGACAGTGGCGGGCGCTGAACGGACCCGAGCGCGACATCATCTTCCGCCAGACGCCGGAACCTGGCCGCATGGCCCAGTCCGACTTCACACATGCCGAGGAACTGGAGGTGACGATCGCGGGCCAGCCGTTCCCCCATCTGCTCTACCACTTCGTCATGGTCTACAGCCGCTGGGAGCATGTCGCCGTGGTTCTCGGCGGGGAGAGCTTCACCGCTCTGGCCGAGAACCTGCGAGCCGGGCACTCTGGTCGCTCGGCGGGGCGCCGAAGGAGCACCGCACCGACAGCCTCTCGGCCGCTTTCCGCAACCTGACCGCCGACCAGCGCGAGGACATCACCAAGCGCTACGATGCCTTCGTCGGCCATTACGGCATGGACGCCAGCCGCAACAACCGCGGCGAGGCTCACGAGAACGGCTCGGTGGAATCTCAGAACCGGCATCTGAAGAAGGCCATCGAACAGGCGCTGATCCTGCGCGGCAGCCGCGACTTCGCCTGCATCGAGGACTACCGGCGCTTCATCGACATGTCGGTGGCACGGCGCAACCGGCAGCGGGCGGCCGCCATTCAGGCGGAACAGGCGCATCTGAAGCCCCTGCCGCCCCGGCGCACCACTGACTTCACCGAGACCGTGGTTCCGGTCACCCGCACCAGCGGCTTCCTGGTCAAGAGCATCTTCTACAGCGCGCCGTCGCAGCTGATCGGACAGCGTTTGCGGGTCCACCTCTACGACGATCGCCTCGAGGCCTTTCTCGGCAGCTCCCTGGTCGTCAGCCACACAAGGGCGCGTGGCCGCGGCGACGGCCATCGCGTGCATGTCATCAACTACCACCACGTCATCCATGCCCTGCGGCGCAAACCGCAAGCCCTGTGGAACTCGATCTACCGCGACAGCCTGTTCCCGCGGACCGAATACGCCGCAGCCTGGAAGGTGCTGCAGCGCGATCTGCCCCGTCGCGACGCCTGCCGCCGGATGGTCGACCTGCTGTTCATCGCCCACGACCAGACCTGCGAGGCGGAGCTGGCGCATCTCCTGGCAGACGATCTTGCCGCCGGCCGGGTGCCGGATCCTGACCCGCTGAGGCTCCGCCTGAGTCCGAAGCAAACGGCGCTGCCGAGGGATGTTGCCGTCGCCCATCCCTCGCTCGACAGCTTCGATGCCCTTCTGGGAGCCTGCGCATGACCTCCCGCGAGATCGACATCCACACGCTGCCAGGCATGCTGACCACGCTGCGCCTGCCGAGCTTCCACAAACTCTGGGCCGAGACCGCCACCCGCGCCGATACCGAAGGCTGGCCGGCGGCCCGCTTTCTGGCCGTCCTCGCGGAATACGAGCTGGCCGAGCGCGACATGCGCCGCATCCGGCGTCACCTGAACGAGGCACAGCTTCCAGCCGGCAAGACGCTGGCGACCTTTGACTTCAAGGCGCTGCCGACCCTGCCGCGCGCCCGGGTCGAGGCTCTCGCGGCCGGCGACTGGCTGGAGGGCGGCGGCAACCTGATCGCCATCGGCAATTCCGGCACGGGCAAGACGCACGTCCTCTGCGCGATCGGCCATGCCCTGATCGAGACGGGACACCGCGTCTTCTACACCCGCACCAGCGATCTGGTGCAGCGACTTCAAGCCGCCCGCCGCGATCTGGTCCTCGAAGCCGCGCTGGCCAAGCTCGACAAGTTCGACCTGATCATTCTCGACCACATCACCTACGCTCACAAGGATCAAGCCGAGACAGGTGCCCTCTTCGAGCTGATCGCCCGGCGCTACGAATACCGCAGCATCGCCATCGCCGCCAACCAGCCCTTCAGCGGCTGGGACCAGATCTTCCCAGATAAAGCCATGACGGTCGCCGCCATCGACCGCCTCGTCCACCACGGGGCCATCCTGGAGATGAACGCCGAAAGCTTCCGCCAGCGCGCAGCCGCCTCCACTAAGGAGACCCTAAGCAGACCGCCAGCGACAACCCTCACCGACAACCAAAGCAATGGAGAAAGCTGAGCGAAAAACAATTCCAGATACGCCGGCCCGGCGGCCTCAAAACCGGCCAAGGTGGTTGACGGTCACGGACATGCTGGTTGACGCGCTACAGTCACGACACGGATGTAGGTGAAGTCCGCGACACAAACCCTGCCCGGGCTGTCCGGGATGATGTTGCAGTAAAGGTTCGGGAAGACGGGGAATTGTGTCGGCTGTCGGTCGTGTTCACGAAGCGCCTGCGAGGCTTGATGCCAAGTCCCGCAACACGTATCACCCGTGCTACCCTTTTGTGATTGACCACAAGTCCGTGGCGACGAAGCTCATGGGTCACGCGCCGATAGCCGTAGCAGGGTGTTCTTTTGACGAGATCCAGTTCCATGGTCAGTTGCCCGACCTTGCGCTCGAGGGCTGCGATGCGGGCCTCGTATTCGGCGATGACGCTGGCTTCGGCCTCCTCGTCCGTCAACTCGCCTCTGTCGAACTGCGTCAGCCACAGCTGGATGAGGTTCGCGGAGATGTTATGGCTGCGCTGCGCATCGCGCCGCCCGATGATGCCAGCCCGGATATGCTGGCAGAGATGAAGCTTGAACGGCGTCGAATGTCGACGGTATGGACTTCGTGACGTCATGGGCCTTCTCCTGGCAGGGCCCGCCCAGCGTATCAGATCCCCCGTGGTCCAGCCCGCGGGGTTCACTCCAGGAAGGGGTCAGTTCCTGATGTCGTTTGACACAGCGGGCGGTTCAGGAACTCGCCCACGCGTTCGTCATTCGCCGGGAAAACGATCCCCCGGATCGTTTTCTGGCCCGGCTCATTCCTTGCAAAGCTTGGACACCGTGCTCTTCGAGATTCCGTTCAGCCCCATGGCCTGCACCAGTTCGTCCACCCCTCGGGTCGACACGCCGCTGATCCACGCCTCCTGGATGACCGCCACCGGCGCTTGTTCGGAGGTCTTCCGGGCCTCGGGGAAGCCTGGGAAGTAGCTGCCCTGCCGGAGCTTCGGCACCCGCAGGTTCAGCGTGCCCAGACGGGTATCGAGAGCGCGCTCTCCGATACCCGTTGCGCCAGGTCGTGCGATCACCGCTGCGTTCATGCCGGCCGGCACCGATCAGGCCTTCCACATCCTTCTTCGCTACGATCGATCCACTGGATCGATCGCTTTACGCTCGAAGTCCATGATCAGCTGCAGGACAGCCTCGGCGATGGAGCGCAGGAAGTCGCCCTGATCGTGCTTGGCCAGAAGCTCGGACAGGTCCATGTTCGTCTTGGTCATCGGGGTCTCCGTAAGGTCCGTGGTTGAAGTCGCCAAACTCCACCTCGACCATACACCTCGATGGCCACCCGGGATCACACCGCCGCTGGCAACGAAATTACACCAGCTCCTCGCACGCTAACCAAAAGCACCGGCGGCCGCCCTCTGGAAGCGATGGACGGGCTACCACACCCGTAGCCGCATCGAGGCGAAGATATGGTGCCTCAAGGCCTTCGGCGAACGCATCATGGCGTTCGCCACTGTCTCTCGGACCAATGGCGTTCCAATGGCTCACCCCCGACCGCCAGACTGCAGAGATCCATATCCGCGTCGCGCTCATCAGTCACTTCAATGCTCTCGGCACCGCGGAGATCGTCCACGTGGCCTGACCTCAGCGGGGAAAGCGGCACCCACGCCTCCAGCCAAATTTCTGCAACAATGGCAAACATCTGTGTCCCGCGGTGCAAGTTTCGATGTCCCGCTACAGCTACACCAGATTTTGCGACCATGGCGCACCAGGAGGCTTGACTTTGGAAACGGGATAGTTTCCCAACAGGGGCCCGCCTGCTGATGGAGTGTCCCGTGACGATACCGCGCTTCCCGATGGCCCTTGCGGTCCTCATCCTCGTCGGGCTGGCTGCCCCTGCCGCACGGGCCGAGGGGCCGAAGGGCCCGGGCGGTCCGGCGGGACCCGTGCCGGTCACGGTGGTCAAGCTCTCGCAGCAGGACTTTCCCATCGTCTCGGTGCTGCCCGGCCGCGTCACGGCGGCCGAGGTGGCCGAGGTTCGTCCGCAGGTGAACGGCATCATCCGCGAGCGTCTGTTCGAGGAGGGCGCCGACGTCGAGGCGGGCCAGCCGCTCTACAAGATCGAGGATGACATGTATCTTGCCGGCGTGGCCGCCGCCCGCGCCGCCGTGGCGCAGGCCGAGGCGACGCTGCGGTCGGCGGAGAAGGACGCCGGTCGGGCCGAGGAACTGTTCGGCAACAACACCGGAAGCGAGCAGAAGCTGGATGCCGCGGTCGCGGCACGCGACAGCGCGGCGGCGGCGCTGCAGATGGCGCGGGCGGAGCTGAAGGCTGCCGAGATCGACCTGAGCCGCACCACGATCCGCGCGCCCATCTCGGGCACGGCGGGCTTCTCGCTGACCACCACGGGTGCGCTGGTCTCGGCGGGGCAGGAGATGGCGCTCACGACGATCCGCGGTCTCGACACGGTGCATGTCGACGTGACGCAGTCGGCCACCGACCTGCTCAAGTGGCGCAGCCGCCTTGGCAAGGACGTGCTGATCCGCCCCGCCGGCAAGGTCGCGCTGATCCTGGCCGACGGCAGCCGCTACCCCATGACCGGCCGGCTTGCCGCGGCCGAGCCGCATGTCCAGCCCACGACCGGCATGGTCACGCTGCGCATCCATTTTCCGAACCCGCAGCGGGTGTTGCTGCCCGGAATGTATGTCCAGGTCGAACTTCCCGTGAGCGAGGCCGAGGATGCCGTGGCCGTGCCGCAGCGCGCGGTGATCCGCGACCGCCACGGCGTGCCGAGCGTCTGGCTCGTCAATGCCGAGAACCGCATCGAAAGCCGCGAGGTCGAGATCGTGAAGTCCGATGGCGACCGCTGGATCGTGACGAAGGGCCTGGCGACAGGCGACCGCGTCGTGGTCTCGGGCTTCCAGAAGGCCGCCGTCGGCGCCCCGGTGATCCCCGAGGAGGCCGGCTCTGTCCCCGTCGGGGCGCAGTCCGCGCAGGCGGGCAACTGACATGGGCCGCTTCTTCATCGACCGCCCGGTCTTCGCCTGGGTCATCGCCATCGTGATCATGTCGCTGGGGGTGCTCTCGATCCTCAAGCTGCCGGTCTCGCAATATCCCTCGATCGCGCCGCCGGCGGTGGTGATCAATGCGGTCTATCCCGGCGCCTCGGCCGAGACGGTGACGGATACCGTCACGCAGGTGATCGAGCGCGAGATGACCGGCCTCGACGGGCTGCGCTACATCCGCTCGTCCTCGACCTCGACCGGGGTGGCGCAGATCACCCTGACCTTCGAACTGGGCACCGATCCCGACATCGCGCAGGTTCAGGTGCAGAACAAGCTGGGCCAGGCGCAGGCGCTGCTGCCGCAGGCGGTGGTGCGGCAGGGCGTGACGGTCAAGAAATCCTCGGCGGGGTTCCTCATGGTCATCGCGATGACCTCGACCGACGGCTCCTATTCGGCGCCGGAACTGGCCGATTACATGGCCTCGAACATGGTCGAAAGCATGAGCCGCCTGCCCGGCGTCGGCTCGGTCGAGGTGTTCGGCTCGCAGCACGCGATGCGGATCTGGCTCGACCCGAACCGGCTGAACGCCTACGATCTCGCGCCCTCGGACGTGACGGCGGCGGTCTCGGCGCAGAATGCGCAGATCTCGGCCGGCTCGTTCGGCGCCCGCCCCGCGCCCGAGGGGCAGCAGCTTCAGGCCACGGTCACCGCCCAGTCGCTGCTCCAGACGCCCGAGGATTTCGAGCAGATCGTGCTGCGCGCCGAGACCGACGGCGGCCTTGTGCTGCTGCGCGACGTGGCGCGGGTCGAGATCGGCGCCCAGAGCTACGAGATCGACGGCCGCTTCAACCGCACGCCGGCTTCGGGCATGGCGATCCAGCTCGCCTCGGGCGCGAATGCGCTCGACACCGCCGACGTGGTGAAGGCGAAGCTGGCCGAGCTTTCGGCCTTCTTCCCCGAAGGCATGACCTACGAGATCCCCTACGACACCACGCCCTTCGTGAAGATCTCGATCGAGGAGGTGGTCAAGACGCTTGTCGAGGCGATCATCCTCGTCGTCCTCGTGATGCTGCTCTTCCTGCAGAACATCCGGGCCACGCTGATCCCGACGCTGGCGGTGCCGGTCGTGCTGCTGGGCACCTTCGGCGTGATGGCGGCGCTCGGTTTCTCGATCAACACGCTGACCATGCTGGCCATGGTGCTGGCCATCGGCCTTCTGGTCGATGACGCAATCGTGGTGGTGGAGAACGTCGAGCGGATCATGGCCGAGGAGGGGCTGGACCCCGTCGCCGCCACCCGCAAGAGCATGGACGAGATCTCGGGCGCGCTGGTCGCCATCGCGATGGTGCTGTCGGCGGTCTTCGTGCCGATGGCCTTCTTCGGCGGCTCGACGGGCGAGATCTACAAGCAGTTCTCGATCACCATCGTCTCGGCCATGGCGCTGTCGGTCGTGGTGGCGCTGACGCTCACGCCCGCGCTTTGCGCCACGATCCTGAAGAACACCCACGGCGCACCGCGGCGCGGGCCGGTCGGGCTGTTCAACCGCGGCTTCGACGCAACGACGCGCGGCTATGGCGGGCTGGTCGCCCGGGTGATCCGGCGCCCGGTGCTGATGCTCGTGCTGTTCGGGGTGATCGTGGCCGGGATGGTGGCGCTGTTCCAGCGCACGCCCACGTCTTTCCTGCCCGACGAGGATCAGGGCGTGCTGATCACGCTGGTCCAGACGCCCTCGGGCGCCACGGCCGAGCGCACGGCGGATGCGATCAAGAAGGTCGAGGACTACTGGCTTTCGGCCGAGGAGCAGAACGTCGCCTCGGTCTTCTCGGTCGTCGGCTTCTCCTTCGCGGGGCAGGGGCAGAACATGGGCCTCGTCTTCGTGAAGCTGAAGCCCTGGGACGAGCGGACGGACCCGTCGCGCAGCGTCTCGGCCATGGCGGGCCGGGCCTTCCCGGCGCTGATGGGCATCCGCGACGCGATGGTCTTCCCGATCGTGCCGCCGCCGGTGATCGAGCTGGGCAATTCCAACGGTTTCACCATGTTCCTGCAGGCCCGCCAGGGCCAGAGTCACGACGAACTGCTTGAGGCGCGCAACATGCTGCTGGGGCTCGCCTCGCAGAGCCCGCTGCTCGCCTCGGTCCGGCCGAACGGCGTCGAGGATGCGGCGCAGTTCCGCCTCGACATCGACTGGCGCAAGGCGGGGGCTGTGGGCGTGACGGCCGCGCAGGTGGGCGACTTCCTCAACACCGCCTGGGCCGGGTCCTATGTCAACGACTTCCTCGACGAGGGCCGGGTGAAGCGCGTCTATGTGCAGGGCGAGCCCTGGGCGCGGACCTCGCCCGACGATCTCGACCTCTGGCGCATCCCGAACAAGGACGGCCAGTTCGTGGCGCTGTCCACCTTCTCCGACCAGACCTGGTTCTACGGGCCGCAGCAGGTCGCGCGCTACAACGCGATCCGCGCGATGGAGATCCAGGGCCAGGCCGCGCCCGGCGTCTCGTCCGGCGAGGCGATGGCCGAGATGGAGCGGCTGGTGGCCCAGCTGCCGCCGGGCTTCGCGCTGGAATGGACGGGCCTGTCGCTGGAAGAGCGCGAGGCGGGCGACCAGGCGAGCCTGCTGTTCCTTCTGTCGGTGGGCGCGGTGTTCCTCTGCCTCGCCGCACTCTATGAAAGCTGGACGGTGCCGATCGCGGTGCTGCTCGCCATGCCGGTGGGCATCCTGGGCGCACTGCTGGGCGCATGGTTCGGGGCGCAGGCCAACGGGGTCTATTTCCAGGTCGGCCTTCTGACCGTCGTGGGCCTGACCGGCAAGAACGGCATCATGATCGTGGAATTCGCCCGCAGCCGGCTGGCCCGCGGCGAATCTTTGCCCGAGGCCATCCGGCAGGCCGCGCTGCTGCGGTTCCGGCCGATCCTGATGACCTCGCTGGCCTTCTCGCTCGGCGTGGTGCCACTGGTGCTGTCCACCGGTGCGGGGGCAGGGGCCCGCCGCGCCATCGGCGACGGGATCCTTGGCGGCACGATCACCGGCACGGTGCTGGGGATCATCTTCGTCCCGGTGTTCTTCGTGCTGGTGACCGGGCTGTTCCGGCGCAAGGGGGTGCAGCGGGAGGCCGCGGCTTGAGCGGCGAGGATTGCAAGCCCAAGATCGGCCGCCCGCCCGTCCTGAGCTGCGAGGAGCGGACCTGCCAGATCCTGCGCGCCGCCGAGGCGGTCTTCGTGCAGCACGGCTATTCCGGCGCGACGATGGACCGGATCGCCTGCGCGGCCGGCATGTCGAAGCGCACCCTCTACCAGCATTTCGACGACAAGCTGTCGGTTCTTGCGGCGCTGCTGAAGGCCTACAATGCCGGCCCGCTGATGGAGAGCCTGAACGACCCCGATCCCCCGGGAACCCCGCGCGAGATCCTGCACCGCTCGATCACCGGCATCGCGCATTTCGTGCTGGGACCCGAGCAGACCGCGCTGACCCGCCTCGCGGTGTCGGAGGCCACGGCCACGCCCGAGGTGGCGCGGCTGTTCTACCAGAACGCGATGGGCGGCCCGATCGCCGCCTTCGCGCGCCGGCTTGGCCGGATGGCCGAGCGCGGCCAGATCCGCTGCGATGATCCCGACCGGCTGGGCGTGCACCTGATCGGCGCCACGCTGAACCGCCAGCTGTTCCGGCTGCTGACCCATCCCGGCGCGCCTCCGCCCTCGGCGGAGGAACTGGAGAGCCATGTCGTGGCGGTTCTGGCGCTGGTCGGGCCGGCGCTGGGGCTTGCGGAGTGAGTCAGCAGCAGTTGTGCTCGAGGTGCCAGAGCAGGTCGAGCGCGGGCCCGTCCTCCAGCTCCTCGAAGAAGCTGTAGAGGCTGTTGATCTGGCTGCCGACGAAGTGAAGGTTGTCGGTCGCCATCCGTTCCTTCTCGGCCAGCTTCTGCCGGAAATATCCCACCCAGCGCGAGTCGCTGTCCTGCATGCGGGCAGACAGCATGTCCATCATCCGGTCCGCCTTGGCGTCGCAGTCGAGGCCGAGGAAGGTCACGTAGCGGTCGGGAGTCTGGTCGTTCATCGCGGCCTCGTTCAGCAAGCCGGCGCAGGATAGCGCGCCGGAACGGGCGGTTCTGTCAGCCGGACGACAGTTCGCTCAGATCCTGCAGGCGGTCGGGACGCAGCAGGTCGAGATGGCGCCGGTCGGCGCGGGCGACGATGCCCTCGCGGATCAGCCGGTTCAGCAGTGTCGAAAGCGTCTGCCGCGAGGTGCCAAGCGCGCTTGCCATCGCCTCGGTCGTGTCGATCAACCGGATGCGGTCGCTTCCCTGCGCCTGACGCTCGGCCAGCAGGAACCGGGCAAGGCGCGACTCGACCGGCCGGAAGGCCAGGTCCTCGATCAGGCTCAGCGCGCCGTGCAGCAGCCGGCCGATCTCGCGGAATGCGGTCAGCCCCAGTTCCGGCTCACGCGCGATGAGCCCGAGCATCTCCTCGACCGGCCAGCTGACCACCTCGCTCGGTTCCAGCGCCTCGACCCAGGCCCGGGTGTGGGTGACGAAGATCCCACCGGGCCGCAGGTAGCCGATCACCAGATCGCGCGAGGCCGCGTTCAGGCAGATCCGGGCAAGGCCGCTGTCCAGCACGAAGAAGCGGTTCGCCCGGCCCTCGGGGCGGGCGATGGCTTCGCCCGGCGCATAGCGGCGGTGCAGGCCCTTCGGCAAGCGCAGGAGCCAGTCGGAATGAGGGGCGGGATGGGCCGGCATGGGCCGATCCTAGCGCAAGCGGTGCCGCGGCGCAGCATCCCCGGCCCTCGCCGACCATTTGCCGCATGACGAGGGCCCGGGGTGCCGCCCGCCTCCGTCCGCCGGGGAAGTGGCGCAGGGCAGGGCAATCCCGAACCCGGCCTGACCGCCGGTTGTTCAGGGCTGCACAAGCGCCGTGCGTTGCCGCAAGTTGTGCGCGCAGGCTTACGCGGCCATCTGGGCATCATCCACCCAGAGAGGTATCAGGACATGACCAACATCCTTCGCATTGATGCGTCGATCAAGGGCGAGGCCGCCGTCTCCCGCCGGCTGACCGGCCGTATCGTCGAGCGTCTTCTGGCGGCCGATCCGGCTGCCCGTGTCGTTTCGCGCGATCTGGCCGATGGCATCCCGCAGATCGACGGCCGCTGGCTCGGCGCCGTCTTCACGCCGGCCGAAGCGCGCAGCGCCGAGCAGACGGCCGCCGCCGCGCTGGCCGACGAGATCCTGGCCGAAGTGAAGGCCGCGGACGTGCTGGTGATCGCGCTGCCGGTCTACAACTTTGGTGCACCGGCGCAGCTCAAGTCCTGGATCGACCACCTTGCTCGGCGGGGCGAGACCTTCGTCTACACCGAGACCGGGCCGGTCGGCCTGCTGAAGGGCAAGCGCGCCATAGTGGCCTTCACCTCCGATGGCACGCTGATGGGGTCGGCTGCCGATCACGCTTCGGGCTGGCTGCGCCACGTGCTGGGCTTCATCGGCATCACCGACATCGAGTTCGTGGCGGCGGACGGCATCGTCTTCGGACCCGAGGCCGCCCTGGCGCGGGCCGAGGCGGCGGTCGAGGCACTCGCCGCCTGATCCGGCGAATGGCCGGGGGCGGGCTCCGCCCCCGGCCTCGCGTCAGTGGTGGTGATGCTCGGGCGCCGTCACCTCGAGCGGCACCGCCGGATGTTCCGGCTCGACGCCGGGGGTGGCGGGATCGGGCAGTTCCGACCAGCTCACCTGCTTCGTGGCACAGGTCTGCGTCACCACGAAGGCCAGCACCGTGCCTTCGGGCAGGGCCTCGCCAAGCGTTCCGCGGAACACGAACTCGTCATACCAATCGTCGGGCAGCTCGCCCGTCCAGGTGATCCGCGTGACGCCCGAGGTCACGTCCTTGCCATGCGCCTTGTAGACCTGCGCGTAGGTGCCGCGCTCGGTCGCCAGCGTCCAGCCGGCCTTCGGCATCGGTTTCACCGAATGCATCCCCTCGGGGATCTCGACCGTGAGCTTGCGGGTCGCCTCGCCCTCGCAGCCATGTGGAATGCGGAGGACCGCCTTGTAGGTGGAGCCGGCCGGCGCGGCGCCGGTCTCTAGCGAGGCATGGGCGAAGGCCGCGGGCGCGGCGAGAAGGGCCGCGGCGAGCGTGGCGGAGAGCATGGTGTTCATCTGTCTGTCCTGTCTGATCCGGAAAAAGCGAAGGGCGAACGGGGTCAGGCAGGGGGTGCGCAGGCAGGCGGCCTGTGCCAGCGCGGGGCGGGCGGCAGG
>NZ_CP023550.1:0-105000 GCF_002407205.1 Rhodobacter sp. CZR27
TACCGGCCGGAAGTATTAAGATATCTGGCGGGAAGACGGATATTATCCAAGGGGACAGGCCGATCCGGTCAAGTGCCTTTGTTGCAAGGCCCAATCCGGCCGATCCTCGCCCCGGTCATGACAATTCGACAAAATCCGCGACCCCTCCTTCCGCGCCGGATTGACAAGGGGGCGGGGTTCCCGCGAAGAATGGACCCGGCGGTGGAATTGGAGCCGCCGGGTTATAATGCCGAAGGCCTGCGGGTACCGCATTGAAGCGACATTGAAGCGTCGCGAGCCGGACGCGCGGGATTGAGTTCATACGTTCAGATAACGGGCCTTTCTGCCCGCCGATTAAAAGGTGTTGCGTAGTGTCCAGCAGAGACTCCGCTCCGCTTGAGATTTCCGATCAGGACTTCATCCCGGCCCTGCCGCTGTTCGATCTCTTCGAACGGGTGGTGCGGGCCCGTCCCGACGCCCCGGCGCTGATCTCGGAGGTGACGCGCCTGAGCTATGGCGAGCTGCACGTCCGGGCCACGGCGCTGGCGGTCCGGCTGGTGCGGGCCGGCGTGCGCGCGGGCGACCTCGTGGGCATCGTCTCGGGCCGCTCGACCGAGGCGCTCATCGCGATGCTGGCGATCCTGCGCGCGGGCGGGGCCTACATGCCGCTCGATCCGACCTATGCGCGCGAACAGCTCGACTACATGGTCGCGGATGCGGGTCCCGTGCTGCTCCTGCATGTGACGGGCGAGGCGGACCTGGCGCGGACGCTGGCCCAGGGCCGGCCGGTGCTGGCCGTCGCCGAGGACGGCGCGCCCGTCGCGGACGAGCCCCGCGTCTGGCCGTTCCGCACCGGCGCGGATCTCGCCTATGTCATGTATACCTCGGGCTCGACCGGCAAGCCCAAGGGCGTCGAGATCCCGCAGCAGGGCGTGGCCCGGCTGGCGATCCGGCAGCCCGACTGCCAGTACCTGCCCTCGGACATCGCGCTGCACAGCTCGACCTTCGGCTGCGACGGCTCCACGCTCGAGATCTGGGGGCCGCTGCTCAATGGGGCGGCGCTGGTGGTGCTCGAGACGCCGAAACCCGCGCTGGACGCGCTGGCCGCGACGATCGACCGGCACGGCGTCACCGCGCTCGTGTTCTACACCGGCATCTTCCACCTGATGGCCGAGCATCACCCCGCAACGGTCGGGCGGCTGCGCCTCGTGATCGTGGGCGGCGACGTGATGATGCCGCGGCTGGCGGCCGAGGCCTTGAAGCATGGCCCGAACCTCAAGCTGGTGAATGCCTACGGGCCGACCGAGAACACGGTGATCGGCACGCTGCATGTGGTGACGCCCACCGATTTCGACGGCAGCCCCCTGCCGATCGGGCGGGCCGCGGCGCATGACGAGGTGCTGGTGCTGGACGAGCGGCTCGCCGAGCTGCCGGACGGCGAGGCCGGGCAGCTGGCCCTGACCGGGCCGGGCCTTGCGCGGGGCTACCGCAACAAGCCCGAGCAGACCGCCGAGCGCTTCGTGCCCGACCCGCGGCCCGGGCGGCACGGCCGGATCTACCTGACCGGCGATCTGGTGCGGCGGCGGGCGGATGGCGAGATCTGCTTCCTCGGCCGGCTCGACCGGCAGGTGAAGCTGGGCGGGCGGCGGATCGAACTCGACGAGGTCGAGCATGTGCTGCGCCGCCAGCCGCTGGTGGCGGACGGCTCGGTGGACCTGATCCGCGCCCCGAACGGCGACCGGCGCATCGCAGGCTTTGCCAAGCTCGCGGCCGGGGTGGATCTGGCGCCCGAGGCCGCGGCGGATGCGATCCGCGCCGGCATGGCGAAGGAGCTGCCCGAGGCGATGGTGCCGGGGCTGGTCCTGGTGCTGGACGAGTTGCCGCTGACGGCCGCGAACAAGATCGACCGCAAGGCGCTGGTCGCCATGGTCGAGACGCGGCAGGCCGAGGCACAGACGGCCCCGGCCGAGACGCCGCCCGCGCCCCCGTCCGAACCTGCGCCCCCGGCGGCACGGCCTGTCCCCCGGACGGCCGCCGAGCTGCGCGCGCGGATCGCCGCGCTCTGGCAGCGCGTGCTGGGCTGCGGCCCGATCCCGCCCGACCGCACCTTCTTCGAGATGGGCGGCAGCTCGCTGCAGCTGATCGACGTCCATGCCCTGCTGGAGAAGGACCTCGGCCGGCGCATCGACATCACCGTGATGTTCGAGACCCCCCGCCTGCAGGATCTGGCCGCGCGGCTGGCCGCCCTTCTGGCCGAGGGCGGGCCGCAGGCGGGTCCCGAGGCCCGCGGCGACGCCCTGCCCGACGACGGCGCCATCGCCATCGTCGGCATGGCGGGCCGCTTCCCCGGCGCGCCCTCGGTCGCGGCGCTCTGGCAGCATGTGACCAGCGGCACCAATCTCTTCCGCCGCTTCGAGGCGTCGGAACTCGAGGACGCCTTCACCCCCGCCGAACGCGCCGCGCGCGGCTATGTCCCGGTGCGGCCGGGGCTCGACGGGGTCGACCTGTTCGACGCGCGCTATTTCGGCATGTATCCGAAGGAAGCCGCCGTCACCGATCCGCAGGCGCGGGTGTTCCTCGAGACCTGTGTCGAGGCGCTGGAGGATGCGGGCCTCGATCCCGCCCGCCATCCCGGCGCCATCGGGGTCTTCGCGGGCGCCTCCTTCAGCACCTACCTCGTCAATCACCTGCTGCGCGACCGGGCCACCGCCGAGGCCTTCACCAGCGGCTACCAGGTCGGGATGTTCCCGGAAGCGCTCGGCAACATCGCCGACACGCTGGCGACGCGGGTCGCCTTCAAGCTGGGGCTGAGGGGGCCGGCGCTGACCGTCAGCACCGCCTGCTCGACCTCGCTGGTGGCGATTGCCCAGGCGTGCCTGTCGCTCCGGGCGGGCCAGTCCGACATGGCGATCGCGGGCGGCGTCTCGATCACCTTCCCGCAGCGGCGCGGCTATCACTGCACCGAGGGCGGGATGGTCTCGGAGAGCGGCACCTGCCGCCCGTTCGACGCCCGCGCCGACGGCACGGTCTTCGGCCATGGCGCAGGCGCCGTGGTGCTGATGCGGCTGAGGGACGCGCAGGCCGCGGGCCACACCATCCACGCGGTGATCCGCGGCATCGGCATCAACAACGACGGGCGGGACAAGATCGCCTATACCGCGCCCTCCGTTGCGGGGCAGGCGGCGGCGATCCGCATGGCGCATCGCGACGGCGGCACCGATCCGGCCTCGGTCGGCTATGTGGAGTGCCACGGCACGGCGACGCCGCTCGGCGATCCGATCGAGGTGCGCGGCCTCGCCACCGTCTTCGGCGACCTGCCGCGGGCCAGCGTGGCGCTCGGCTCGCTCAAGGGCACCATCGGCCATCTCGACGCGGCGGCGGGCGTCTCCAGCGTGATCAAGACCGCGCTGGTGCTGCGCGAGGGGCTGATCCCGCCGATGCCGAACTTCGAGCGGCCGAACCCGAAGATCCCCTTCGACGATCTGCCCTTCCGGGTGCCCACCGCGCCTGCCCCCTGGGCCGGCGACGGCCCCCGCCGCGCGGGCGTCAGTTCCTTCGGCGTGGGCGGCACCAACGTCCATCTGGTGCTGGAGGAGCCGCCGGCGGTTCCCGCAACGGCCCCGGTGACGACGCCGCAGGTCCTGCCGCTTTCCGCCCGCTCGCCCGAGGCGCTGTCGGCGCTCGCCCTGCGCATGGCCGAACATCTGGAGACCCGCGCGGACGATCTCGCTGATGTCGCCTTCACCCTGCAGGAAGGGCGCACCGTCCACGACCACCGCCTCGCCGTCGCCGCGCGCGATCCTGCCGAGGCCGCGGCGCGGCTGCGCAAGGCTGGCGCGGTCAAGGGGCCGGTGCCGGCGGACCCGCCGCCGGTGGTGTTCCTGTTTCCCGGCCAGGGCTCGCAATATCCCGGCATGGGCTCGGGGCTTTACGCCGAGGAGCCCGAATACCGCCGCTGGATCGACGAAGGCGCGGCGATCCTCGAGCCGCTTATCGGTCTCGACATCAACCGGCTCCTGTGCTTCGGCGACACCTCGGACGCCGACATGGCGCGGGCGCTGCGCGATACGCGGCTGACCCAGCCCGCGCTGTTCCTGACACAGGTCGCGACCGCGAAGCTGTGGCTCTCGCGTGGCATCCGGCCCACGGTAATGATCGGCCATTCGGTTGGCGAATTCGCCGCCGCGGTGGTCTCGGGCGCGATGAGCTTTGCCGACGGGCTGAAGATCATCGCCCGGCGCGGGCAACTGATGCAGGACATGCCCGGCGGCGCCATGCTGGCCGTCCGGGCCGAGATCGACCGGATCGCGCCGCTCCTGCTGCCGGGCGTCGATCTGGCGGCACGCAATGCGCCGAAACTGAACGTGCTGGCCGGCTCCTTCGAGGCGATCGCTGCGATGGAGGCGGCGCTGCAGGCCGCGGGCATCGCCTGCTCGCGGCTCCATACCTCGCACGCCTTCCATTCCGCGATGATGGACCCGGTCTGCACGGCGCTGGCGGGGGAACTTGCCGGTCTCGCCCTGAAGGCGGGCGAGATCCCGTGGATTTCCTGCGTCACCGGGGCCCGGGTGACGGAGAACGAGGCGCGCGACCCGGCCTACTGGGCGCATCAGGCGCGCGCCACGGTCGACTTCGATGCCGCCATCCGGGTTGCGGCATCCGAAGGGCAGGCACCCGTGCTGCTCGAGGTGGGGGCGGGAAGCACGCTCTCGACCTTCGCCGCGCAATGCCTGTCGCGCCTTGGCCATGGCGGTATCCTCCAATCCCTGCCGGACCACACCAGGCCGGTTCCGGACGGTTTCGCCATGGCCGAAGCGCTTGCCGGGCTCTGGGCGGCGGGCGTGCCGGTGGACTGGTCGCTGGCTCCGCGCGGCCACCGCCGCCTGTCCCTTCCCACCTATCCGTTCGAGCGGCGCCGGCACTGGATCGACGCGCCGCCGCTGGCGGGGCGCGCGACCGCCGCCGCGCCCGCCCCGGCCGTGGCGCCGCAGCCGGCCGCCCTTCCCGCTCCGGCCGGACTGCCGGCCGCAGCCCTCCCGGTGGCCGCGGCCCCGCCGCCCCCGGTCGTGCCCGTTCCGCAGAGCCCTTCCTCTGGAGTGTCCGTTCCCATGTCCATGCCGTCCCGCAGCGCGCGCCTTGCCTCCGAAGTGCTGGCCCTTCTCGCCGATCTCTCGGGCGAGGAACTGGGCCCCGACCAGGCCGAGGCGAGCTTTCTGGAGCTGGGCTTCGACAGCCTGTTCCTCGGCCAGGTCACGCAGCGGCTGTCGCGCGACTACGGGTTCGAGCTGACCTTCCGGCAGCTGCTTTCCGATTATCCGTCCGTGGCGGCGCTGGCCGCCCACATGGATGCCGTCCTGCCGCCGGATTCCCCCGGACCGGCGGCGTCGGCGGCCGCGCCTTTTGCCCAGGTGGCGGTCGCCGACCCTTCTTCCGCTGCGGTGCTGGCCCCGCCCGCGATGTCCGCCGCAGTGCAGGCCCAGCCGGCGATGGCCGTGGCCCCGCTCGCCGCCCCGGCCCTGCCGGCGGCCGGCGGTCTGGCCGAGGTGCTGCAATCGCAGATGCTGACCATGCAGGCGATCTTCGCCGAGCAGCTGCGCGCGCTTGGACAGGGCGCCGCGGCAGCGCCGGCCCAGCCGGTTCCCGCGGCGGCCATGACGCCTGCCCCCGTCTCCCCTGCCCCCGTAGCCCCCGCCCCGCTGGCCGCACCCGCCGTGCAGACGGCAGCCGAGGAACCGCCGGCCGCGGCCCAGTTCCGCTTCGGCCGCGGCGTGGACCTGTCGGGCGGGCGGTTCGACGCGCGCCAGCAGGCCTTCGTCGACGATCTCGCCCGCCGCTATTCGGCAAAACACGCGGGCTCCAAGGCCCATACCGCGAAGCACCGCGCCGTCCATGCCGATCCGCGCACTGCGGCGGGCTTCCGGCAGGAATGGAAGGAGCTGGTGTTCCCGATCGTCGCCGAGCGCGCCAAGGGCTCGCGGATCTGGGACATCGACGGCAACGAGTTCGTCGACCTGGTGAACGGCTTCGGCCAGACCGCCTTCGGCCATTCGCCCGATTTCGTGCTCGAGGCCGTGCGGCGCCAGCTGGAGAAGGGCTTCCCCATCGGCCCGCAGGCCGAACTCGCCGGCCCCGTGGCCGCGAAATTCGCCCGCATGGTGGGGCATGAGCGGGTGACCTTCTGCAACACCGGATCGGAAGCGGTGATGGCCGCCATGCGGCTCGCCCGCGCGGTCACGGGCCGCGACCGGATCGTGGTGTTCGGCAACGACTACCACGGCCAGTTCGACGAGGTGCTGGTGAAGGGCCGCAGCCGCGGCGGCGACCCAGTGGCGCTGCCCATCGCGCCGGGCATCCCGCGCTCGGGCCTCGGCAACATGGTGGTGCTGGGCTACGGCGCGCCGGAAAGCCTCGACTGGCTCCGCGCGAACGGGGCAAGCGTCGCCGCCGTCATCGTGGAGCCGGTGCAGAGCCGTCACCCCGAACTGCGCCCGGCCGAGTTCGTGCGCGAGTTGCGCAGGATCACCGCCGAGCAGGGGTCGGCCCTCGTGATGGACGAGGTGGTGACCGGTTTCCGCACCCACCGGCGCGGGATGCAGGGCCTCTGGGGCATCGAGGCCGACATGGCGACCTATGGCAAGGTGCCGGGCGGCGGCATGCCGGTGGGCGTGCTGGCCGGGAAGGGCCGTTTCATGAACGCGCTCGACGGCGGGATCTGGGGCTATGGCGATGACAGCCGCCCCGACACGCCGCCCACCTTCTTCGCCGGCACCTTCGTGCGCCATCCGCTGGTGGTGGCCGCGGTCGATGCCGTGCTCGACCATCTGGAAACGCAGGGCGACGCGCTCTGGACCGCCACCGCCGAGCGGACGGCGCGGCTGGCCGCGAGGCTGAACCGGGCGCTCGCGGCGCGCGGGCTGCCGGACCTCATCCGCGATTTCTCGAGCTGGTTCGCGCTCAACCTTTCGCAGCATGAGGCCCGCGCCTCGCTCGCCTATCCGCTGATGCGGATGGAGGGCATCCACATCATCGACAGCTACTGCGGCTTCCTGACAACCACCCACGGCGAGGAGGAGTGCGATCGCATCGCGCGCGCCTTCGAGAGCGCGCTGGACCAGCTCCAGTCGGTCGGCATCCTTGCCCCCGTGGCCGAGGCGGCGGCGCCGCCCGCGGCAATCGCGGCTCCCGCAGCCGCCACCCCCGCCGCCGCGGCGCCGCCCACGACAGCCATCCCGCTGACCGAGGCACAGCGCGAGATCTGGATGACGAGCCAGCTGGGCGACGCGGCCTCGTGCAGCTTCAACGAGGGCGCCTCGCTGCATCTCGACGGACCGCTCGACGTTGCGGCACTGGAGTCGAGCCTGTCGGACATCCTTGCCCGGCACGACAGCCTGCGGCTGGTCTTCGCCCGCTCGGGCGAGAGCTTCGACGTGGCAGATCCCGCGCCCGTGGCCCTGCCGGTGACCGACCTGTCCGCCGAACCCGACCCCGAAGCGGCGATGGCCAGGATCCTGCAGGCCGAGGCCGAGACCCCGCTCGACCTGGTGGCGGGCCCGCCGATCCGCTTCCGACTGCTCCGCCGCGGCCCCGACCGGCACACGCTGGTTGCCACCGCCCATCACATCGTCTGCGACGGCTGGTCCTACAACGTGATCTTCACCGACCTCGCCGCGCTCTATGCCGCGCGCATCGAGGGGCGCGCAGCGGCGCTGCCGCCCGCGCCCTCCTTCGCCGCCCATGCGCTGGCGCGGCGGTCGCACGATCCGGCGCACGAGGCCTGGTGGCGCGGCGAATATGCCACCGTCCCCGCCCTGCCCGACCTGCCGGGCGACCGGCCGCATCCGGCGATCAAGAGCTTCCGGGGCGGCACCGTGACCGAGCGCCTCGACGCCGAGGTGCTGAAGCTTGCCCGGAAGGCCGGGGCGAAGCAGGGCTGCACGCTGTTCTCGACGCTCTTCGCGGCGCTGCAGATCACGCTCGGCCGGCTCTCGGGTGCCGGGGACGTGGTGCTGGCGGTGCCGACCGGGGGACAGGCGCTGCTGCCTGACCCGGACCTCGTGGGCCATTGCGTGAACTTCCTGCCGGTGCGCGCCCCCTTCGCCGAGGGCGCCACGGTGGCGGGTCACCTGAAGGCCGTGCGCGACAAGGTGCTGGCCGCGCTCGACCATTCCGATGTCACCTACGGCACGCTGGTGCGCGAGCTGAAGATCGAGCGCAGCCTGAACCGGCTGCCGCTGACCGAGGTGCAGTTCAACCTGGAAAAGGTGGCCGAGGGGCTGGCGATGCCGGGGCTTTCGGTCTCGACCCATCCGAACCCGAAGGCCGCGGTGAACTTCGACCTGTTCTTCAACATGATCGAAAGCCGCGAGGGGCTGCGGCTCGACGTGGACTACAACTCCGACGTCTATGATGCCGCGACCGTCCGGCGCTGGATCGGCCATTTCGCCCATGTGCTGCGCGGGATGGCCGAGGCTGCCGACCACCCGCTCGCCAGCCTGCCGCTGCTCGACGAGGGCGAGCTGCCCCGCCTCGCCCCTACCGCGATCGCGCCCCCGGCCGCGCCCACGCTGCACGGGCTGGTGGCGGCTGCGGCCGCCCGCCGGCCCGACGCTCCGGCGGTCGAATTCGCCGGCCGGCGCCTCAGCCATGCCGAACTGGCCCGGCAGAGCGACGCGCTGGCGGCGCGGCTGCTGGCGGCGCTGCCCGGGGGCCGCGGCCGGGTGGCCGTGGCGCTCGACCGCTCGGAACAGCTGCCGGTGGCGCTGCTCGGCGTGCTGAAGGCGGGCCATGCCTTCGTGCCGCTCGATCCGCGCCACCCCGAGACCCGGCTGCGCCACGTGCTGGAAGCGGCTGGCGCGCAGGCGCTGATCCTGCCCGAGGCCCGGCTTCCCGCCTATGCCGAGGGTCTCGGCATCGCGCCGGTCGCCGTCTCGGGCGAGGCGCCGGAACCGGTCACGCTGCCGCCGACCGGCCCCGACGACCCGGCCTATGTGATCTTTACCTCCGGCTCCACCGGCACGCCGAAGGGGGTCGAGATCCCGCACCGCGCCGTGGTGAACTGCCTTTCCTCGATGGCGGCCGAGCCCGGCTTCACCGCCGCCGACCGGCTGCTTTCGGTCACGACGGTCTCGTTCGACATCGCGATCCTGGAACTCTTCCTGCCGCTGATCGCGGGCGGCTCGGTGGTGGTGGCCGCGACCGAGGACGTGCTGGACGGCTTCCGCCTCGCGGCCCGTCTCGGCCAGGGCGACATCACCGTGATGCAGGCCACGCCCACGCTCTGGGGGATGCTGCTCGAGGCCGGGCTGAAGATCCCCGCGGGGCTGAAGGTCATGGCGGGGGGCGAGCCGCTGCCGCTCGACCTCGCGCGCAGGCTGATGGCAGAGAGGGCCGAGCTCTGGAACCTCTACGGGCCGACCGAGACCACGATCTGGTCGGCGGTGAACCGCATCCGCCCCGAGGACGCGACGATCACCATCGGCCATCCGATCGCCAACACCACGCTGCATGTCCTCTCGCCCGAGGGCCTGCCGCTGCCGGTGGGGGTGACGGGAGAGCTGAACATCGGCGGCGCGGGCCTCGCCATCGGCTACTTCGGCCGCGAGGACCTGACCCGGGCTGCCTTCCGCGACCTGACGGTCGGGGGGACGACCCAACGGCTCTACCGCACCGGCGACCGGGCGCGGCTGCTGGCGGATGGTTCGGTCGAACTGCTCGGCCGCGGCGATGGCCAGATCAAGCTGCGCGGCTTCCGCATCGAACTGGGCGAGATCGAGATGGCGCTGCGCGCCGCGGGCGGCGTGGCCCAGGCCGCGGTCGACCTGCGCGCCAATCCGCGCGGCGAGAAGCAGCTGGTGGCCTGGATCGTGCCCGAGGCCGGCGCGGCTCCCACGCCCGAGATGCTGATGGAGGCGCTCGAACAGGTGCTGCCGAACTACATGATGCCCTCGCGCTGGGTCACGCTGAGCGCGCTGCCGCAGACGCTGAACGGCAAGCTCGACCGCAAGGCGCTGCCCGCGCCCGAGGCCGCGGCGCCCGTCACGCCGCTGCGCGAGATGACGCGCCCCACGACGCCGCTGGAGGAGCGCCTTGCCGGGATCTGGGCCGAGGTGCTGGGGCTGGAGGCGATCTCGACCACCGACACGCTCTATGCGCTGGGGGCGGATTCGCTCACCATCTTCCGCATTGCCGCCCGGATGCTCGATGCAGGCCTGAACCTCGAGGCGCGGGACCTTCTCCAGCATCCCACGATCCGCGACCTCGCCGCCTTTGCCGCGAGCCGCGAGACCTCCGGCACGCCCGCGGGCGCCCGGCCCTCGCTGCGCTCGTTCCGCCACGGCGCGCGGCGCGAAGGAGCCATCGCATCATGAACCGCCCGCTTCCCCTGACCGAGCCGGTCGTCGCCCGCTTCCCCGCGACCGCCACGCAACTGCGCTTCTGGTTCCTCGACCAGATGACGCCCGGCACCCCGGCGCTGAACGTGGCCGTGCGCTGGGAGATCCGCGGCCAGGTCCAGCCGTCGAGCATCGAGGCCGCCTTCCAGCGCGTCGTCGACCGGCACGAGATCCTGCGCACCCGGCTGGTCGAGGAGGACGGCCAACTGCTGCAGGAAGTGGCGGCCGCGGTCCGCTTCCGCCTCAGCGTGGTCGAGCTGCGCGTCGCGGCGGGCGAGGACCCGTCGGAGCGGATCGAGGCCATCGCGCAGGAAACCGGCGCGGTGCCCTTCGACCTCTCGAAGCCCGGCCTGATGCGGGCGACGCTCGTGCGCCTGTCGCCGGAACGGGCGATGCTGATGATCGTGGCGCATCACGTCTGCTTCGACGGCTTCTCGATCCGCGTCCTCGGCCACGAGATCGGCACCATCGCCGAAGCGATCGAGGCGGGACGCGAGCCCGACCTGCCCGAGTTGCCGCTGCAATATGGCGACTATGCGCTCTGGCAGCAGGAATATCTCGCCTGCGGCGTGCTGGAGGAGGACGGCGCCTTCTGGAAGGCGCAGCTGGCCGACGCGCCCTATTTCGAGATCGAGGCCGATTTCCCCCGCTCGGGCCGCCGCGGCACCGCCGCTGCCATGACCTCGACCGTGCTGCCGCCCGCCTTCGGCGAGCGACTGGAGGCCGAGGCGAAGCGGCGCGAGGTCTCGGTCTTCGCCTATGGCACGGCGGTCCTTTCGGCCTGCCTGGCCCGCTTCACCGGCCAGAGCGACGTCCTGATCGGCACCCAGGTCGCCAGCCGCAACGAGGTGGACCTGGAACCGCTGATCGGCGTCTTCATCAACAACCTCGTGCTGCGCCTGCCGACCGACCCCGAGGCGGCCTTTGCCGATCATCTCGGCCGCGTGCGCACCGTGGTGCAGGAGGCGCTGGCGCATCAGTCGATGCCGTTCCACAAGCTGGTGGAGCTGATGAACCCGCCGCGCGATCCCTCGCGCATGCCGCTGATCTCGATCAACTTCAACATCCAGCGCACCTTCCTGCAGAACCGCCGCTATGGGCGGTTCGAGCTGCTTTCGGCGCCGTCGCACACGCCGGGGGCGGTCTATGACCTGAACTTCCAGATCGTCGGACGGCCCTCGGGCTGGCGGGTGACGCTGGAATACGCGACCGAACTGTTCCGGCCCGCGACCGCGCAGGCGCTGCTCGACCTGCTGGTGGCGGGCTTCGGGCAGGCGCTGGACCATCCCGACGCGCCGCTGAAGGCCCTGCCGCTCGACCTTGCGGTGCTGGAACGGCGCGACCGGCAAGCCGGCCGCCTCGCCCGGCTGGAGGCCGCCGCCCGCGACATGGGCGGAGTGGCCGATGCCGCGGCGGTGGCCGAGCCCGAGGGCACCTATCTCTTCGTGGTGCCGCAGCCGGATCATGCCGGCCCGCTCGAGGACCTGCCGGCCGAGGTGACGGCCCACCTGGCGGCGCGGCTCGATCCGGCGGACGTGCCCTGGGGGGTGAGCCTGCTTCTCGCCCTGCCCCGCGACGCTGAAGGCCATCTGCGCCGCGACCGGCTGCGCGTGCCGAAGAAGCCGGCATCGGCCATCCCGGCGGCCCCCGCCGCATCGGCCCCGCTCCGCAGCATCGAGGCGCAACTCATCCGGATCTGGAAGGACGTGCTCGACCGCGACGCCGTGGAGCCCACGTCGAACTTCTTCCACCTCGGCGGCCATTCGCTTCTGGTTCTGCGGATGCTGACCCGGGTGCGCGCCGAGATGGGGGTCGAGATCGGCATCGGCGCGATCTACGACAACCCCCGGCTCTGCGACCTGGCGGGCGTGATCCGCGCGCAGGCGGCGCCTGCGCGGGAGAAGGACGACTGGCGCATCCTGCCGCTTCAGCAGGGCGGCACCGGCACGCCGCTCATCGCGGTCAACAACGCCTGGACGGCGACAGCGATCCATGCGGGCTTCGCGACCGATCGCCCGGCGATCTGCGTGCGGCTGTTCGACGGCTCGCCGGGGCAGGAGCACGGCCGGCGCAGCATGGAGGAGATCGCCGCCGATTATGCGGACGTCATCCTCAAGGCCCAGCCGCAGGGGCCGTTCCTGCTGTTCGGCATCTGCGTCCACGGCAACGTGGCGCTGGAGGCCGCACGGGTGCTGAAGGCCCGCGGCCACGACATCGCGGCCGTGGTGCTCAAGGACGTGTGGGAGCCCGGCTTCGTCGAGCGGATGCTGGCCGACCGGCGGCTGCGCTGGGTCGACCGGCGCCATACCCTCAAGCGGCGGGTCCGGCGCTGGTGGGTGGGGCAGATGTCGACCGACGCCTTCCTTGGCGGCTATACGATCATCCGCCGCTCGGGGGTCCTGCATGTCGCCCGTGCGCTGCGCCTGATCGGCCGGGTGCGCCGGACGGACCTCGAGCCGGAGGAGGAAGGCTTCATCGACTTCCTCGTCGCCGCCCGCGACCGCTATCGCCCCGCGCCCATCGACGTGCCGGTGCTGCATGTGGTGACCGACGACGTGCCGCGTGCCGAGGGTTTCGATGCCTCGATCGGCTGGGAGCATGTGGTGACAGGCCGGCTGAAGACCGTCCGCATCCCCGAGGTCGTGGCCCTGGGCGATCTGCGCATCGGCACCGCCCGGCTGGCCGAGGAGATCGAGACCTTCCTCGCCGAAGGGTCCGCGGGGCGGTGATCCGGCGGGCGAAGCGCCTGCGCCGGGCCACCCCGGCGCGGGGATCGGCAGGCCGCACGACGCGCCCGCGCCGACAAGCGCGGGGGTCAGTCGCGGCGCAGAAGCTCCACCGGGGCACCGCGGGACTCGACCGCGACCGCGCCGGGCAGGTCGGGGGCGAGGGAAAGATGGATCAGCGTCCAGTCCTGCACCCGCTGCCCCTCGGCCCGGATCAGGCGGGGGCTGTCCTCCGCCGTCACGTCGAAACTCGCAAGCGGTGTATCGAGCCCGGTGCCGACCGCCTTGAGGAAGGCCTCCTTGCGGGTCCAGAGGCGGAAGAACGCCTGCTCCCAGTCCGCGCCCGCCAGGGGCTCCAGCGCCTGCAGTTCGGAGGGCGCGAAGAAGCGGGTGGCCACGGCGCGCTCGATCGGGCGGATCGCCTCGATGTCCACCCCCACGGCGGCCGAGGAACAGAGCGCGAGGGCCGCGAGCCCGCCGCAATGGCTGAGGTTGAACGACGGGCCGCCGGGCAGCTCCGGCCGGCCGAAGCGGTTGTAGCGGAAGGCGATCCGCGCCGGATCGAGGCCCAGATGCGCGCCGAGCCGCAGCCGCAGTCCGCTGCGCCCGGCGATGAAGCGGGCGCGGAGCGTCTCGGTCGCGAAGGCGGCCGCCCGGGTGCGTTCGTCGGGCGCCAGAAGCGCCGCCTCGCCCGGCCGGTCCAGGTCCCATGTCCAGAGTTCGATGCGATGGGTCATCCGCCTCTCCTGCCGCAGCCCGGGCGGCCGCGGCAAGCCGGTTCCTGCGGGCAGGAGGCCGGGCGATGATCCGCCTCGGCCTTGCCGCCCTCCTGCTGCTGGCGCTGGGGCTGGCGCTGTTTGCCACCGGGATGAGCGAACGGCTGGCCGGGAAGGTCCGGCTCTGGGCCTGGCGCAACGGGTCGACGGCCTTCGGGCAGGCGGTCGAAAGCCTCGCCATCCCCGCGCGCGACGGCACCCGGCTTGCCACGGATGTCTACCTGCCCGAGGGCGAGGGGCCGCATCCCGCGATCCTGATCCGCCTGCCCTACGGCAAGCGCCAGTATCCCGAGGTGCTCGACTGGGTGCGCCTCTTCACCCCGCGGGGCTATGCGGTCGTGGCACAGGACATGCGCGGGCGCTACGCCTCCGAAGGCACCTTCGCCCCCTATCCGCACGAGCGCGAGGACGCCGTGGCGACGCTCGACTGGATCGTGGCGCAGGACTGGTCGGACGGGAAGGTGGGCACGGTCGGCTGCTCGGCGCTCGGCGAGACGCAGGTGCTCCTGGCGGCCGAGCGGCACCCGGCGCACCGGGCGATGATCCCCCTGGGCGCCGGCGGGGCGGCGGGCGCGCTCGAGGGGCGCGCGAGCTATTTCGGCGCCTTCGAGGGCGGCATCCCGGCACTCGCCTCGGGCTTCGGCTGGTTCTCGCGGGTGGGCGGCAAGACCCCCGACCGGATGGCGGGCGCGACGGGGGATCCGGCCGTCGCGCTGCGGACCCTGCCGGTCATCGACATGGTGGCCCGCGCCCGCCCCGATCCGACCGACTGGGAGGATTTCCTGCGCCGCTTCGAGGACAGGGCCTACTGGAAGGCCGCGGGCTATGTCGACGACGGCGACCGCTTCGCCACGCCCGGGCTGATGGTGGACACCTGGTACGATCCCTCGCTGGGCGGCACCTTTGCCCTGGCCCGGGCGATGCGGAAGACCGCGCCCGACCAGCACCTGATCGTGGCGCCGGGCACGCATTGCAACCACTCCGGCGCGGCGCGCAGCGGCGCGGTGGGCGACCTGCCGGTGGGGAAGGACGCCTTCCTGCCCTTCGGAAGCCTGTTCCTGCAGTTCATGGACCACTGGCTGAAGGACGGACCCGCCCCCGACCTGCCGCCCTATCTCTATTACATGCTGGTCGAGGACCGCTGGCGCGAGGCCGGGACCTGGCCGCCCGAGGGCGCCGAGCCGCGGGAGTTCCTGCTCGCCTCCGGGGGCGATGCGCGATCCGCCGCGGGGAACGGCAAGCTTCTGCCGGCCGCGGCGGCGCCGGGGGCGGACAGCTTCGTCTCGGACCCGGACGATCCGGTTCCTTCCGTCGGCGGCGCGATCTGCTGCACCGGCAACCCCGAGGATCGCGCGGGGCCGCTTTACCAGGACAGGGTCGAGGCGCGGCAGGACGTGCTGGTCTATACCTCGGCGCCGCTGGAGCGTGATCTTCGCATCGCGGGGCCGCTGTCGGCCCGGTTGCGGGTCGAGATCGACACGCCCGATGCCGACGTCGTGGCGCGGCTGTCGGACGTGGGCCCCGACGGACGCTCGCGCATGATCCAGGAGGGCGCGCTGCGCCTGCGCTACCGCGCGGGCTTCGACCAGCCGCGCCCGATGACGCCGGGCGAGATCGCCGGGGTGACGGTGGACATGGGCCATATCGCCTATCTGCTGCGCCCCGGCCACCGCCTGCGCCTGACGCTCGCCGGGTCGAGCTTCCCCCGGCTGGAGCGGAACCTGAATACCGGCGGGATGAATGCCGGGGGGACGGAAGGCCGCCCCGCCCGGATCACGGTTCACACCGGGACAGCCACCGGCCGCGGCAGCGGCACCGACAGCGGATCGGCGCTGACGCTCTTCGTCCTGACCGAGTGACGCGCCATCTCGGAGGTGACGATCGCCGCGATCTCGCGCCGGAACCGCTCGGCGCTGAAGCGCTGCGCGAGCGCCGAGATCCGCACCGGGTCGAAGCGGAAGGCCTCGCGCTCGAAGCGCAGCACCGCCTCGCGGATGTCCTCGATGCCCTGCTTCTCGAAGAACAGGCCCGACACACCGTCGGTCACGCTGTCGAGGATGCCGCCGCGGCCATAGGCGATCACCGGCGTGCCGCAGGACATCGCCTCGACCGGGACGATGCCGAAATCCTCCTCGCCGGGGAAGATCAGCGCCCTGGCCGAACCGTAGAGCCTGGGCAGGTCCCCGGTCGGCACCCGGCCGAGCATCGTCACGTTGGGCGGCAGGTTCCGCGCGAGGCTGTCGGCCTCCTCGCCCTCGCCCACCACCAGAAGCTGCTGGTCGAGACCGCGGAAGGCCTCGATCACCAGGTCGGGCCGCTTGTAATGCACGAGCTGCGAGACGAAGAGATAGGGCCCGCGCTTCGTCCCGGCCGGCGGCAGGCGGAAGGTCTCCAGATCGACCGGCGGGTTCACCACGTCCGAGTCGCGGTGGTAGTAGCGCTGCACCCGCTCGGCCACGAAATGCGAATTGGCGATGAAGCGGTCCACCCGCGAGGCCGAGGACACGTCCCAGATCCGCAAGCGGTGGGCCAGCCGCGAGAAATAGGCCCGCTTCAGCCAGGAGAGACGGCCGCGATAGGTGGGATAGTGATCCCAAAGGTAGCGCATCGGCGTGTGGATGTAGCAGATGTGCGGCACATGCGGCGGCACGATCACGCCCTTGGCCGGGCCGCTTTCCGACGAGATCACCAGGTCGAACTCCGACAGGTCGATCTCTTCCAGCGCCCGCGGCATCAGCGCGAGGTATTTCTGGTAGTGCCGGCGCGCGAAGGGCAGCCTGCTGATGAAGGTCTCGTGCAGCGGCCGGTCGAGGATCAGCGGCGAGAGCTTCGCGCGGTCGGCGACATGGGTGAAGATCTCGGCCTGCGGAAACAGGCGCAGCAGTTCCTCGATCACGTGCTCGCCGCCCCGCATCGACACAAGCCAGTAATGGATGATGGCAACGCGCTGTTCGCGGATCCGGTCATCAAGCATAATCATACCTGTACATCTCGCGGGCTGCGGTATGGCCCTTGCGGACCTGCGTCAGGATGGTGCCGATCACCGGCACGTCGGCGCCCTGCAGGCGCTCGTAGGCGTCCTCCACCAGCGTCCGCGGGGTCTTGCCGCTGCGGACCACCAGAAGCGTGCTGTCGGCATGGCGCGAGACCACCAGCGCATCGGCGATGTCGAGAACGGGGGGCGCGTCGATCAGCACCACGTCGTAGCGCAGCCGCAGGCGGTTGATCAGCTCTCCCAGGCGGGGCGAGGACAGAAGGTCGGCGCTGTTGGACACCGACCGCAGCGGCGCGAGCACCGTCAGCCCCGAGGGCAGCTCGGCCGGCTGGAGCTGGGCGAGGTCGATCCCGCCCGCCAGATAGTCCGCCACGCAGCCGCGCTGCGACGTGAGGTCGAACACCTTGCGCGTGATCGACCGGCGCAGGTCGAGGTCGATCATGATCGCGCTGGTGGAGACCCGCGTCAGCGCGACGGCCAGCGCGGCGCAGGTGCTGGACTTGCCCTCGCCCTGCAGCGCCGAGGTCATCATCAGCACCTTCGGGCGGCCGAGGCTGCGCACGTCGAACAGCTGGGCCCGCAGCGCGCTGATCGCCTCCATGTAGGGCGAGCGGTCGGTGAGGGTGAGTTCCTTCGAGAGCCAGCCCGGGTTGCGCCGGCGCCGCGGCTCGTAGGGAATGAGGCCCATGACCGGGCTTGCGGTGATGCGGCGCAGGTCGTCGCTGGCATGGATGCGCCGGCTCAGCGCCTCGATCAGGAAGGCGAGCGCCGTGCCGAAGGACAGGCCGAACACGCCCGCGACCGCCAGCAGCAGCTTCTTGCGCGGCGCCGTCGGCCGGTCGGGCGGCGTGGCCTCGGTGACGATGCGGGCATCGGGGCGCTGGAAGTCCGACTGGGCGTTGGTCTCGGTCAGGCGCGACAGGAAGTTCTCGTAGACCATCCGCGTGGCCGAGGCCTGCCGCTCGAGCTGGTTCAGCTTCACCGCGGCGGCCGAGAGCTTCACCAGCCGCTTCTCGATCTGGCGGATCTGGTCCTGCAGCGCCTGCTCGCGCTGGGTGGCCACGTCCACGTCGCTCTTCATGTTCTCGATGATGCGGCGCACCTCGGCCTCGGTCCGCCGGTCGAGGTCCTGCAGCCGCGCGTTCAGCCGGATCATCTCGGGATGGCGCCGGCCCAGCCGGTCGGCGTTCGAGGCCTGTTCGCGCGCAATCTCGATGCGCTCGCGCTGGAGCGTCTCGAGCAGCGGCGACGAGACGACATGCGCGACCGAGGTAAGGCCCGCCTGCTCCAGCCGCTTGGTCACGATCTCGTAGCGCACCGTCGCGTCCGAGCGTTCCGAGGCGGTGGTCACCAGGCGCTGGTTCAGGTCGACGAGAAAGCGCTCGGTCGTCTCCTGGTTGGCGCCGTTCTCGTCGGCGGTGCGCGCCCGCAGGTCGAGGATCGCCTGGTCGGCCGCCTCGACCGCGGTGGACAGCTCTCCCAGCCGCTTCTGCAGCCAGGCCGTCGCGCGGAGCGTGGAGTTCCGCTTGGTCTCGACCTGGTCGGCGATGTATTCCTTGGCCAGCGTATTGGCCACCAGCGAGGCGAGCTTCGGGTCGCTGGCCTTGAAGGCGATGCCGATGGCATAGGAGATGCCGACCTGCGTCACGGTCAGCCGCGCGGCGATCCGCAGGATGGTGATCCGCCGCTTTTCCGCCTCGGGGATCGTCTCGCCGCCTTCCAGCGCGAATTCCGGATGCGAGGTCAGCCCGAGCCGGTCCACCACCTTGCCGATCAGCGTGTTCGACTTCAGCGAGACGATCTCGCCCGCGATCACCGGGTTGGTGACGTCGAGGTCCGAGACCACCTGCTTCACGTCCGTCACCCGTTCCTGGCGGGTATCGAGGATCACCTGGGCATAGGCGGTATAGGTGGGCTCCATCCGGCTGATGGCCGCGAACATGCCGGCCACCGCGATGGCGCCCGAGGCGAGGATCTGCCACTTGCGCCGGCGGAGCACCTCGACGGCGAAGCCGAGATCGACCGCCTCGACCACGGCCATCCTCTGCCGGGCGTCCTTGTCCTCGGCCAGCGGCGGACGGGCGGCGGCCTCCGGGATGGTCTGCTTCATTGTGTGCCCTCCTCGGCACCTTCCGGCGGGCGCAGCGACACCACCAGCTGATCGCCGGGCAGAAGCTCCGTCTGGCCGGACACGCCGAGGCTGACCAGCCTGGCCTCGGTCCGGCGCCGGACCTCGTAGTCGATACGGAATTCGTTGCGCGTGTTGGTGGCCGCCGTCATCCACTGGCTGATCAGGCCCAGCCGCTCGGTCACCGACTGGAATTCGGTGATCTTCTTGTCGATCTCGGCCTTCAGCATCTGCGCTTGGGTCAGCAATTCATCGCCGCGGCCGGTCTCGAGCCGCGAGATCTCGCGCCGGTGCTCGCCCAGATTGCGCCGCGCCACCGACTGCTGCTCCTGGATCTGCAGAAGCTGCCCCTCGCCCGCCTTCGCCGCCCGCTCGAGCTGCGAGAGCGCCGAACTGGTCACCAGCCCGCCCTGTGCCAGCTCGCGCTTGCGCGCCAGATCCTGCCGGTCGTATTCCAGCGCATCGGCCTGCACACGCTCGCGGTCCGACAGCAGGCGGAGCTGCTCCTCGACCTCGACGAGGGCATTGGCCAGAAGCGAGCGCTGCACGCCGAAATTGGCGCGCTCGAGCGACATGATCTTGTCCTCGTTCGGCTTCAGCTCGTCGAAATCCTCGCGCCGGATGATGCTGCGCAACTCCTGCGGGACGAGGCCCCACTGGATCGCCTCCTGGTTCTTGAGCTGCGCCTCGATGCGCGCCGACTGGGCGGCCAGCCGGGCGAGATCGGTCTTCACGAGGTCGAGCTGCTGCGAGAGGTTGCGCTTCTCGAGGATGCGCGCCTCCTCGTTGTCGTAGGAGAGCATCGCGCCCCCGGCGAGGCCCAGGGCCTGTTCGGCGGTCAGGAAGGGATGGAAGTCGTAATAGCCGGGCTGGCGCACGTCGCCCAGCACGAAGACCGGGCGGAAGGCCGCGACCGACAGGGCCAAGGTCGGGTTGACGTAGATCTCGCTCGAGACATAGGCGTCATGCAGGCGGTCGCGCGCCTGCTCGATCGAAAGATCCGCGATCTTGAAACCGCCGATCAGCGGAAGCTGGATCGCCCCGTCGCTGCCGACGGTATATTTCTGCGAGGCCTCGTCATCGTCCAGGATATCAAGTTCGATCTGATCGCCAATATTGATCAGATAATCATCCTGGCTGGAGGCAGGCACTCTGTCGGGCAGGGCAGCCAGGAAGATGCACAGGAAAAGACGCATCATGACTTGCACCGTAATGGCCCTTCACATCGATAATATTCAGATCATAAATTTCTCGAATCGTCGGGACCCGATGGGTCACCTGCAGGATAGCAGGGAAGCCCCAAGGGAGAACTTATCTATAGGAAGTAATGCAGTCGCAAAGGCGCAGAGGGGCCTCATCCTTCCCCTTACCTTCCGATTTCCTTTCGACTATGCAATGCCCTGAAGCCCGGGACCATCTTCCTGGCGGCAGAAATATGATCTGGAACGGCAATCTTCCCTGGATTGATCGGGGCCGTTGTATTTCCCGCGCCATTTGCAGCCACCGATCCGGACAGAGGCAGCGGATTCCGGTTTCCCCTCCCGCCCCGAAAGCGGCAGGCTGAAACCCACCCGATGCATCTTTGGCGAATTTGCCGCCAAAAATTTTCAACCTGAAAGAAATAGGCTACATCCTTCAGAAAGGGCCCCCACGACCGGAAGGAGAGGACCTCTGCCGCACCGCATTTCCCCTCTGGCCAGTTCCGCCTGAAGAACGCGGTCAGGCGGCTGCGAGGCTGTTCAAGCCGCTCCTGCCGCAGCAGCCAGAACGAGGGTGATGAAGGCGGCAGGAAGTGCCCCGGACGGGCGGGGATCTTGCGGCCGCAGCCGCAGAGGACAGCGACGAGCGCCGATGGTGGACTTCAGGGGCCAGGCGTCCGAGGGGAGCCATCGCCGCGCGGAAGGCGTGAGGGCCGGCCTTCGGTCTTCATGGGGCCTCATGCCGGAAGGGGGACACCGCACGAGCGGTCGGAGCGCCCTTGCCCCGAAGGACCGGGTCCCTTCGGGCGCCGCCCTACCCCGCGAGGGACAGCCCGCCGTAGCGGCTGACCTCGGTTTCGACCACGGCGATCAGGCTGTCCAGCGCCGGGTTCCTCGCCTTGCGGGCGCGGCGCACGACATAGGCCAGCGCGGGCGGTGCCGGGAGGCGCTGGCGGATGATCTCCATGTCCGGGCGCAGGTGGCGGTCGCTCAGGAGGGCGACCCCCAGTCCCGCGCTGACCGCCGCCACGATGCCCGCGGCGCTCGAGCATTCGAAGACCGTCTCGAGCTGCGCGCCGCCGTCCTGGCCGATGTCCAGCGCCCAGCGGCGATAGAAGCAGTCGTCGTCGAAGGACAGGAACGGGATCGACCCTTCGGGCGGAAGCGTCAGGTCGGGCGATTTCACCCAATGCAGCGCCTCGCGGAACAGGACGAGATCGGCCGGGCGCACCTCGTGCGCGAAGACCTGAAGGATCGCGGCGTCAAGCTCGCCCCGGTCGAGCAGGGCGCGCAGCACGAGGCTCATGCGCACCCGCGTGCGGACGGCGACCTGCGGGTGAAGGCGGCGGAACCGGCCGAGGATGCGCGACAGGTCGGAACAGGTGGTGTCCTCGGTCAGGCCGAGAAGGATGCGGCCCGCCAGATCGGTCCGGGTCAGGCCGAGCAGCGCCTCGTCATGCAGGGCGAGGATCCGGCCGGCATAGTCCAGAAGGTCCTCGCCCGCGGCCGTGAACATCGGCGCGCCGGGCCGCCGGCTCAGCAGGTCGCAATCGAGGCCGGTCTCCAGCCGCTTGATCCTGTGGCTCACCGCCGACTGCGTCAGCCCGAGCGCCGAGGCCGCGCGGGTGATCCCACCGTGCTGCCGGATCGCGCACAAGGCCCGCAGGGCATCGATGTCAAGGCGGCGGCCCGTGAGGTCTGTCATGTCCCATTCCGAGGATGGCCCGGGGAACAATGCGATCATGGCCATCCTCGGGCAAGGATGAAATACCTTTGCGGCTGCAGCTTCATGCCGTCATCGAAATTTGTCATGTGCGCCCTTTCGCCTGGCGATCTATGCCGGAGCGGCAGACATCGCGTATCGGACCCCTGATGACCGACCTTTCCCCGTCGCCGGCAACGCCCGCCCGGCACCGGTTGCTCTGGCCGGTCATGGCCACGATGCTGATCATCGGCTGGAGTTCCGGCTTCGTCGGCATCCGCTTCGCCAACGAGGAAGCGAGCGTCTTCCTGCTGCTGTTCTGGCGGACGCTGCTGTCGGGGCTGATCCTGCTGCCCTTCGCGCTGGCCTTCGGGCCAGGCCTGCGGCTGCGGCCGGTGCTGTCGCAGATGGGCTTCGGGGTGATGGCGGTCTTCCTCTACCTCGGCGGCTTCGCGCTGGCGATCGAGCAGCGCGTGCCCACCGGGCTGGTCGCGCTGATCTCCGACCTGCTGCCGCTGGCCATTGCGGCGCTGTCCCAGCCCGTGCTTGGCGAAAGGCTGAGCCGGCGGCAATGGCTGGGCACGGCGATCGCGGTGGGCGGCGTGCTGATCGTCAGCTTCGACAGCCTCGGCCTGGGGACCGCGCCGCTCTGGGCCTACGGGCTGACGGTCGGCTCGATGCTGGTCTTCGCGCTGGCCTCGGTGCTGCACAAGGGGCGCAGGTCGCTGCACATGCCGCTCCACCAGAGCCTCTGCATCCACACGCTCACCGGGGCCGCGCTCTTCGGCCTCTGCGCGCTGGCCGCGGGCGACGGGCTCAGGCCGCCCATGACGCAGGAGTTCGCCATCGGCATGGCCTGGCTGGTTCTGGTCGCGACCTTCGCCACCTATTCCGTCTATTACACCAGCCTGCGCCTGTTCCCGGTCGCCAAGGTCAGCGCCGCCATCTACCTCAGTCCGCCGGTCACCATGCTCTGGGCCTGGGCGCTGTTCGGCGAGCCCCTGACCCCCGCCATGTTCGCGGGCCTGGCGGTGACGCTGGCCGGGGTCTGGCTGACCTCGAGAGGGTGACCGATCCGGAATGCACGCCCGGGTGCCGCGGGGATGCCCGCCGGCGGGCGGCACGTCCGGCGATCCGGCCCTGTCGGCGCCGGGCGGGTGACGGCCCCGGGGATGGTTCCAGTCTCCTGTTGCATCCCGTCCCGGTCGCAAATAGGCCTTGCCCATGTTGTCCGAGACCCGTTCATCCCCGGATTGGAACCGCCGGGCCGGCCGCGATCCGGCCCTGCCATGACCGCATCTCCGCGTGCCTCGGTGGTGATGACCGTGTTCCGCGACTTCCGCTTCTTCGACGAGGCGGTGGCGAGCGTGCTGGCGCAGGATTTCCCCGAGCTGGAACTGATCATCGTCGATGACGGCAACGACCGGGACGACCTGTTCGCGGCGGTGGCGGCCCGCGATCCGCGCATCCGCATCCTGCACTGCCCCCGCAACATCGGCACTGCCGCCGCCGCCAACCTCGGCATCGCCGCGGCGCGGTCCGGGCTGATCGTGCGCCTCGATGCCGACGATGCCGCCGAACCGGAGCGCGTCGGGCGGCTGGTGGCCGAATTCGAGCGCGATCCCGGCCTGGGACTGCTCGGCAGCGCGGTGCAGATCGTCGACGAGGAGCAGCGGCGCGGCCCGGTGGTGCGGATGCCCGAAACCGATCTCGAGATCCGCTGGACGATCCTGTTCCACAATCCGTTCTACCATTCGGCCGCTGCCTTCCGGCGCGAGTTGTTCGAGGCGGTGGGCGGCTACCGCGAGGAGGAGCTGGTCTCGCAGGACCACTATCTCTGGTTCTCGCTGCTGCCGCTCTGCCGCGCCGGGAACCTGCCCGAGCCGCTGACCCGCTACCGCATCAACCGCCAGGGCCTGACGGTGCGGAACAACACCCGGCCCCGCAACCGCACCCATGCGATCCGCGAGGCGCTCTGGGCCGACCTCGGCCTCGTCTACGACCTGCATGACGACACGCTGGCCGGCGCGGTAAGCGCCTTCCTGCGCGGGCAGAAGGTCCGGCCGGAGATGCTGGCCCCGGCGTGGGAGGTGGTGGAGCGGATGCTCGCGGTGTTCCTCGCCTCGCCGCGGGCACGGGCGGATGCGGCGGCCATCGAGGACGGCCGGCGGCTCGAGGCAAGGCTGCGGGCACAGCGGGCGGCGGCAGCTTGACCGCGGCCGGGGCCATGCTGCTGCGCCGGTCGACGGACGGCTTCGCGCCGGCCGCGGATGCGGCGGCGGTGCCGATCGCGCCGCAGGATCTGGGCTTCCTGATCTGCGTCGAGGACAATGTGCTCGGGGCGCAGGCCATCCTGCTGTGCGAAAGCCTGCGCCGCTACGGCGGGCGCTACCGCTCCTGTCCGGTCTGGGCCATCTCGCCCCGGCCCGGCCGGGCCCCGGCGCCGGACGTGGTGGCGGCGCTCCGGGCGCTGGGGGTCACCTGCATCGTCCAGGATCTGAACACCACCGGCAGCGACTATGGCACCGTCAACCGCATCGTGGCCGCCGCCTGGGCCGAGAGCCGCATCGGCCGGCCCTATCTCTGCGTGCTCGACACCGACATGGTCTTCCTCGGCGGCCCGGACTTCCTCGAGGCGGATGCCGGGGTGCGGCCGGTAGACGTGAAGGGCACCACCAGCACGGGCCCGGGCGACGAGATGGAGCCCTACTGGGAAGCGATCTGCGGCCTGGCCGGTCTTCTGCCCGACCATCTGCCGATGCTGGAAACCGCCGTCTGCCGGACGCGGGTGCGCGCCTCCTACAACGGCGGCTTTCTGGTCGCGCGCACCCGGCTCGGGATCCTGGAAGCCACGCGGCGGATCTTCCTCGACTCGTTCCGGCAGGGCCTGCAGACGCGGCCCGGCCAGACCGTCGGCATCTATGCCTCCACCGGCGACACCGGCCCCGAGGCGGCCCGCTGGTGGGGGTCGAGCCAGGCGGCGATGTCGGCGGCGATCGCCGCGCGCAGCGCCGCGATCCGCGTCTACGGCCCCGGCTACAACATCCCGCTGCATCTCGGCGCGCAGGACGGCCGTCCGCCCTTCGCGACGGGAACCCCGGTTCTGGCGCATTACCACTTCCTTGCCACCGAAAGGCACCGGGCGGGCCTGCTGCGGGCGCTGGACTGCATCGGCTGCCCGCCACCGGTGCGGGACTGGATCGGCGCGCGCTGCGCAACGCTTGACTGGAGCGACTTCGTCTGCGGAGGCTGACCGCCCTGCCCGGTCTGTGGCGGGACACGCCATCGAGACCGCAAGGCGACATCCGGACTCGCGAGGCGTCGTCCTGGCCGGATCGACTTCCGCCGCAGGATCAGCCACTTCGCCGTCCTTCAGGCCCGGCTCTTCAACCGAATGTCAGGACTCCCAGCGCCGCGAGGACGGGAACTCCCAGCCAGAACATCTGGACCTGCACCATTCGCTCGCCCAGGTCCGGCCGCAGGCGGCCGAGCACGTAAGGCACGGTGATCCCCGGCACCAGCGCGCTCACGACCAGCGCGCCGGTGATGCCGAACAGCAGGTTGGCCACCGGCAGCAAGGTGCAGAGCGCCACGGCGCGCGTCGCCGCAACCAAGGCCGTGGCCCGGCTGTCGCCCAGGTTCAGCAGCAGGCTGTTCAGGGTGTCGAAGCGCAGCGTCAGGAAGGCAAGGGCCATGATCTGCAGATAGGCTCCGGCCGGCGCGTAATGGTCGGTGTAGAGAAGGTCGATCAGCCTCTGTCCTTCGAGGAACAGGAACAGGAAGGCGCTGACGCACAGGACATCCGTGAAGATCTGGTACTTCCGGAACACCCGCCGCAGGTCATGGGGGCGGGTCCGGATCACATGGCTGACCGCGGGAAAGCCGATGCGATCCCCGAGAATGCGGATGAGGGACGTTCCCGCCTCCAGCCAGACAAGGGCGATGACGTAGAGGCCGAAATCGCTTGCCCCGAGCAGGGCGCCGAGGATGAGCTTGTCGCCGTTGAGCCCGAGGAACGTGAACATCGACGAGACGATGATCCACTTCCCGAAGGTCCAGAGCCGCCCGGCAATCTCGGTGTTCCATGCAAGGCGCATCGAGGGGCCGCTGAAGAACAGGTGCGTGGCCAGGCAGAAGAGCAGGTTCGACGTCAGCATGCCGGCCATCAGGGCCCAGACCGTCGGGCTGAACAGCGCGAAGCAGATCATCGCCAGGATGCTCGCGGCCTGACATCCGATCGTCGTCAGGGTGACGATGCGGAAGTCCATCCGTCGCCCGGCCAGATCCCGCGACGTGGATTCCAGCCCGGCAAGAAGCGGCGAGAGGGCGGTCAGGGCAATGAGCCCCGCCAGTCTCGGGTCCTCATAGACCGTACCCGGAGGAGCAAACGCCGGACCCAGCTTCCACAGGACGGCCGCCACGATCAGGACGCCGCCCGAGATCACCAGGCCGCGCAGGATCTTGACCGTCCAGGCCACCCGCAGGAACTCCGGCCGGTCGCCATCCGGCTCGCGGGTGACGCTGGGTCCGATCCCGATGTCGGTGAAGAGTGCGAGGGCGACCATCACCATCACGGCCATGCCCAGCAGACCGAAGGCCTCCGGCATCAGAAGCCGGGTCATGATCAGGTTGCTGGCCAGGCGGAGCGCATAGGTCGCGCCGGTCTGCGCAATGGTCCAGCCTGCGACGTTCACGGCCTTCCGGCTGAGGGACTCCCGGTCGGACAGGCGCAAGCGCTCCGACAGGCTCTTCCGGTCTTGAAACTGCAGGGCCGACAGGCGCACGGGACGTTCCTACTTGTACTCGATCAGCCCTGCGGGCCGCCTCGCCAGCCGGCGCGAGAGATATTCCAGAACGCCCAGGGCTTCCGCAAACTTGCCCAGCGTCAGCAGGGTCGCGCGCTCCCAGGCGGGGCGGCTGCCCCCGTCACGCCACGCGAGGCGCGCGATCTGGACAGGGTAGAGTGTCACCAGCAGCAACCACAAGGGCGAGAAGGCAAGGGACAGCGCCAGGATTGCCAGCGGCAGCGCCATTCCCCAGAGAAGGGCCCGGACCAAGCCCGCAACCCCATGCCATTCCGGGGGCGATCCATGCAGGGCGGCGCCCTCCGCGAAGGCATGCCCCGAGCGACGGGCCCGCTTCCAGAACTGGCCAAAGCGGGTCATCGCGGCATCGTGGAGAGCCATGTCGATGTCGAGTCGCCAGATCTCCCAGCCTCTCGATCTGAGCCGGACGCACATCTCGGGTTCCTCTCCGGCAATGAGCCGCGGATTGAACCCGCCAACATCCGAGAAGGCCTGGGTTCTTATCAGTGCAATGCCTCCACAACTCTTCGAAGGACCTGCCGGAGTGTTCCACTCGCTGTCGCAGAGGCGATTATAGATCGAGGCTTCGGGATGACGCTCACGCAGCCGACCGAACGCGATGGCAGCGGTGGAATTTTGCACCAAGAACTCATGCGCCAACCTTATCCAGCGGGCATCAAGCTCACAATCGCCGTCAATGAACTGAATGAACGCGGTTTCTTCGCACCCTGCCATAGCGATACTTGCACCCACGTTCCGCGCTCGGGCGGCGGTAAAGGGGGTGGACATGTCCAAATTCACCACCTCGGCACCTGCCTTTTGTGCGGCGCTGATGGATCCGTCGGTCGAACCGGAGTCTACATAAATCACCCGAGCGACACCGGCTTTGCGCAAGGACGCAAGACACCGCACAAGTCTTTCACCTTCGTTCCGTCCGATGGCGACGGCAACGACCGGGATGAGCGTGGACGACATCAATATCTCTTCCGCATCCGTATCATCTGCACGGGAACCCCACACACGACGGCACCCGCCGGAACATCGTCGCCGATGGCCTGTGCCACGAGAATCATGCCGCCGAAATGCTCCAGCCGAACCCGGCGACCGACCCGACAGGTATAGGGCAGCATGATGCCGCAGAACCACTGGCAGCCGAGGAATCCGAACCGGTAGGCCAGGCTCAGCGGGGCCCGCAGGAGCTTTGGCCGCACGCCCATCCGCCAGTTTCCGAAGCGGTGCCAGAACAGCGCCCAGAACCCTTGCGAAAGCAATCCGCCTTCCTGGGTCGTGCAATCCTCCGCGACGAGCCTCCAGAAGCCAATTCCCTGTGGATTGCAGTTCGCTGTTCCGGGATTGGGCAGGAAGGATGCTGCAACCGCGTCCGGGACATGCCCTGACCGGGCGGACGGTCCGACATCACTCATGCAGCGCTTCCTCAAGCCCGAGGATCGGCCGCACGGCGAGACCCCAGAAGTCGGCGAAGAATCCCAGCGGTGCGTGCGGCTGCTGACCGCGCGCCTTCGACATCACCTGGTTGAAGGCCGCACCCGCGACCCAGCCGGCGGCAGCCAGTGCCGCCCCGGCCCGACCGTGGTTCTTCATCCAGTAATGGTGCCAGGATCGGTACCAGTAGGCCGGGCGCCGTCGCCGTTCCCTTGTTCCGCTGCGGACCCCCGTGGCTGCACCCTCGGCATGGATCACCCGTGCCGCCGGGACATAGCGGACTTCGCCCCCCCTGCGTGTGAGTTGCAGCATCAGATCCACCTCTTCGTAGTACAGGAAGTAGACCGGATCGAAGAAGCCCACCGCCCGGAACGCCTCGAAACGGGCAAGGAGCGCCGCTCCCGACACCCATCCCACAGGACCCTCCGGCAGGTTCGAGGCGAGAGGCATCAGCCTGCTGGACGCAAGGCGCCCGATCGGCCCGAAATTTGCGGCCTGTGCGAATTCGGCGATGACGGATGGAAAGCGGAAGGCCGCGGTCACCGGCGTTCCATCCGGCTTGGAGATGCCGGCTCCTGCGACCGCAACATCCGGCCGGCGATCCAGGACGTCCGCCAGTATGGCCAGAGCCTCGTTCTCCAGCCGCGCGTCGGGATTCAGCAGCATCACGTAGCGCGGAGGCTCCGCAAGGCGGCTCAGCGCCTGAAGGACGAGGTTGTTGCCCCTGCCGAAACCATGATTTTCCTTCTCCAGCCAGAGCGTGACCCGCGCGCCCCAGTCCCGTCGGGCGTGAGCCTCGATGAAGCGCGCCGCATCTCCGTCCGGCGAGGCATTGTCCACCAGATGCACCTCGACCCGACGGCCGCCATGGCCGCGGTCCAGCACGCTCTGCACCGCGGCGATCGCCAGTTCCGCCGTGCCATAGTTGACGATGATCACCGCGACATCGGACGATCGATCAAGCTTCGACTTCATTCGACACCATGCAAGACAAAGGGAACGGCGGGACCCTGCGGCCGCCACCGCTCCCGCCGATCGGCGGTGACCCTACGGGTTTGGTCCAGGTTTGACTAGATTCCCGCGCCACTCTCATGAAGAGATGCAAGGCCCGACAAGTCGGAATGTCATGCCGAATCTCTTTGCCTATCTTGCCTTGCTCGCATGGCCTCTGGTCGTCTTCGTGATGTTCAGACGCCTCTCCCTGCCCACGGCACTCGTCTGGTCGATCCTTGGCGGCTACCTGTTCCTGCCGTCCCTGCCCGTCTTCGACCTGCCGGCCCTTCCGGCGGTCGACAAGACACTGATCCCGAGCCTGTCGGCTGCCGTGATGTGCCTTGCGGTCTCGCGCCGGGAACGCCTGCTGCAGCGCACAGGACAGCGACGCAAGGCGGACAGGCGCGACCGGCAGCCCGCTCCCCTGGGCTATACGGGGGATGGCGGCAGGCTCCCCCCGCGGCTCCGCCCAGCAAGGCGATCCGTCCCGCAGGAACAGGCCGCCCCTCGCCAAGCCGAGGAGGGGATGGACCAGCCGGGCGGACAAGGGATCATCAACCTCCTGATTGCGGCAGCCCTCGTCACCCCGTTCCTCACGGCCCTGACCAATCCGGAGCCTGTCCTTGCGGGTGGGCGGCTGATACCCTCCATCCGGCTCTACGACGCCGTCTCGATGGTCAGCGGCGTCCTGGTGACCCTGCTCCCGTTCCTGCTTGCAAGGCGTTATCTTTCCACCCCGGCGGCCCGGGAAAAGCTGCTGCGTGCCTTTGTCGCGGGAGGACTGGCCTATTCCGCCCTCATCCTGATCGAGGTCCGGCTCAGCCCGCAGCTCAACACCTGGATCTACGGCTACTTCCCGCACTCCTTCCTCCAGCACATCCGGGCCGGTGGCTTCCGGCCGATCGTGTTCCTGCCGCACGGGCTCTGGGTCGGGATCTTCATGGCGATGACGGTCCTTGCGGCACTGACGCTCTCGAGGCTTGCCGGGACGAGCCGGGAACGCAGAAGGTGGTTGCTGACCGCGCTCTGGCTGGTCATCGTGCTGGTCCTGTCGAAGACCTTGGGAGCCCTCGCTATCACCCTGC
The DNA here is from genome assembly GCF_002407205.1 of Rhodobacter sp. CZR27. Classification (NCBI taxonomy): domain Bacteria; kingdom Pseudomonadati; phylum Pseudomonadota; class Alphaproteobacteria; order Rhodobacterales; genus Rhodobacter; species Rhodobacter sp. CZR27. Next base: position 30,223 of record NZ_CP023550.1, read on the forward strand.
TTCTTGCTCCGGTCGCCCTTCTGCTTGGCCCGCGCAAACAGATGATGGTGGCAGCCGCGTTGGGTGCCGTGCTGCTTCTCTACCCCATGCTGCGCGGCGCCGGCTGGATCCCGGTGCAGCAGATCTCCGGCTGGGCCGCAGCGATCGATGCGGAAAGGGCGCAGTCGCTGAACTTCCGTCTGCAGAACGAGGACATGCTGCTCGAGAGGGCCAATCTGAAACCCGTGTTCGGCTGGGGCGGCTGGGGACGCTCTCGTGTCTATGACCCTGCCACAGGAGAGGATCTCAGCGTCACGGATGGCGCCTGGATCATTGTCGCAGGAACCACGGGATGGGCGGGCTACCTGGCGCTGTTCGGTCTGCTGGTCATTCCCGCCCTGCGACAGGCAATCGGCCGCAACCGTGGTCACGCCACATTCGCCGCATCAGGCGCAGCCATGATGCTCGCGGCCAATTATGTCGACCTTCTCCCGAATGCCACGTTGACGCCGATTACCTGGATGCTGGCAGGAGCATTGGCGGGCGGATATGCAAGCGCCCGCCAACCACACCAGGCTGAAATCCAGGGACTGCCTGGCAGAACTCGAACATCTGGCTTTTGATTTCAGGGGAAGAAAACTGGCCGATCCGTCCGTTCACCCTGGACCCAAGCATAAATCTGCGAGATCTGGCTGGCCTTCTTTTCCCACGTGAAGTGTTCCGCAACACACAATCGTGCTGCCGCACCCTTGACGCCAAGGGAGGACGAGTCCTTGGCAAGTTCATTCAGAACATCACGCAATTCACGAACGATTTCGTGTCTTTTTCCCAAGGAAACCTTGTATCCAGTGGCACTCGATACCAGCTCCGCCGGTCCGGCGTAGTCTACGATCAAGGGAGGCAGGCCCACTGCCATCGCTTCCAGCACCGCGCCGCCCCCGAACTCCCTGATGGATGGGAAGACAAACAGGTCACACTGACTTAAAACGTCCTGCACCTGTGCATGTTCCAGCCAACCATGAAACCTGACACCTGCCCCAACGGCCTCCCGTTCTGCCAGCATCTTGAGATCCTTTAAAGCAGGACCATCTCCAACAATATCTATGGTGATTTGCCCCGTCCGCAGAAGCCCTGCGGTGGCTTCAATGACCATGTCTGCTCCCTTGTAGGGAACAATACGTCCGACGAAGCAGGCTCTCAGAGATCTCCCTCCAGAACCAGGGCTTGCCTTTCGGGAAAAACGACTTGGGTCTATTGCATTTTCCGGAATATAGATGCACTTCTCGCGATATCGAGCAGGAACCTCTTGCTCCGTATATCGTGAGCCTACGATGATTGCAGACGCCGCTGCCAGAGTAGAGTTCCTGCCGGGAAGAATCTTGTAGACGCCGCGCACATAAGAAAGCCATTCGCGCTCAAGTCGTCTTTCCTTGTCGAACCCTTTTGGCCAAGGCACCCCTCCGTTTAGCGGCCCCATAACAAATGGTACGCCTGCCTTGCGGCATTTTCCCGCGATCGGACTCGACGCAGTGGGACTGAGGGGAGTGACGCGATGAACCATATCAAATTCGCCTCCCTGAATGCGGTGCCCGAACTCTTTCCACAGAAGTCGCTCGAACCAGAGATAAGACACCAGGGAAATCGCCTGCTTGGTTGTCCACCCGCCCTTACCGCGGGTCAAAGCCTCAGACAGCCGATACAGTGGTCGCGCAATAATTTCGGAATCTATTGCCGTAAAATCCTTTCCTTCAATCAACCCAGCGCGCAATATGGCATCGCGATTTCTGATCTGCGTAACGAGATGGACATCTGCAACTTTACGCAGGGCAGCCACAAGCGACCAGCCTACCAGCGGCACACTAACCCATTCCGGATTTGCCGCTTCTGCAACAACCAGGACACGCGGACGAAGTTTTACCATAATGTCATTCCTCCATGCCATCAAGGCCATACCAATTCAAGGAAATTCAATTCATAAATACGCAAGCCGGCCTTGATAAAACAAAGAAGATCCGCCTTATTCAGCAACCGAAAATCGAAGAGTCGACGCGAGCGGTGACTGTGAAACTCTTGGACTTCCTGGACGCAGCCCTGCCGGCAGAGGATTGCCCGTCGCCGTTGCCCGGACGAGATCGGAGAGCCAGGCCGTTTCGGTGTCGATGTCGAAGTCTGCGCGCACCGTTGCGGCCCCCGCTTCACCCATGCGGGCCCGCAGGTCAGGGTTGCCGAACAGGGTCTCCATGCGCGCGGCCAGGGTTTCCACGTCTCCGGGCGGGATCACGAAGCCCGACACGCCATCCTTGACGAGTTCCGACACTCCCGCCACCTGCGATGCAATCACCGGCAGGCCCGAGGCCATCGCCTCCATGAGCACCACCGGCACGCCCTCGGCGAAGCTGGGCAGGACCAGCATGTCAGCCGAAGCCATCGCGTCGCGCACTTCCGTCTGGCTGCGGAACCCCAGGAAGCGCACGACCTTGCCAAGGCCAAGATCGGCCACCCTCTGCTCCATCAGCGGGCGGAGGTCGCCATCGCCGATGAGCACCAGTTCAGCCTCGGGACGCATGGCATGGACGCGCGCCATGGCCTCGATCAGCACCAGCCCCCCCTTCATCCTGGAAAGCCGCGCGACGAAGAGCGCCCTGCCCGCAGGCGCGCGCGCAGGGCCGGGTGGATCGGTCCTGCCTGCATAGAAATCCGGGCGCACGCCGCAATGCACGATGCGCAGCCGGTCCCATGTCCCGGGCGGTGAAAAGATCATGCATTGCGATCGGCAGAAATGGCTGATGCAGGCGACGAAGGCCGCATGTTCGATCTTCAGCCCGAGACTGTTGCCCTCGGGGTCGAACAATTCGTCCGGACCATGCACGGTAAAACTGTAGGAGGGCCCGCCCATGGCACGGACCATCATCGCAACGGCCGCCGTATTGGTCGTGAAATGGGCATGGACATGCGCCACCGGAGTCCGGCGCAGCCGACGGCGCAGGGCCACCGCCTCCAGAAGATAGGCAGCATGGCGCACGAAATGGCCGGCAAAGGGTCCGCCCCTTGCCGCGAGAAGCTTCCGCCACAGACCCAGGGCGCGAAGCAGCCCGCGCGGATGGAACAGCACCTCGACAATCAGTCCGCCGAACAGCCTCGCGGCTCCGTCGTCCAGCAGATAGTCGGTGCGTTCCGCTTCGGCGATGTCCCGCGGATCCACGAGCGCTCCTTCCCAGCGCCGGAAGGCAAAGCGCGGGATCTCGATCCCCGCGCGCTCCAGTCCCTCGATCTCCCGCCCGATGAAGGTGCTGCTCACCTGGGGATAGGAGTTCATCAGATAGGCGACCTTCATGGTTCGATCACTTGCCTTTCACCGCCGGACGAGCCTTCCCCCGCTGCCTGGAACATGCAGCCGATGGTCGCAGCCCGGTCGGACCATTGCCGAAACCCGGCTGCCGCACCACGGACAATTGGTCGCGGAAACCTCCGGCGCTCCACCCCGTCGCTTGTCGCCTGTTCTTTCCGCAGAGTAGGTTCCAGACCGAGGCGGCAGGCAGGAGCAAACACGATGGCGCAATCCCGGACGGGGTCTGGAGAGCCGTTCGGCGGCGGACCCGGTCCTGGAAGGCTTGCCGGGATGCCTGCGATGAGCGTGATCATCCCGGCCGCCAACGAGGAAGGCCACATCGTCTCCTGTCTCGAGGCGATACTTGCCCAGGAGGGGGTGGCGCCCGGCTCCCTGGAGGTGGTGGTCGCGGCCAACGGCTGCTCGGACGCGACGGTGCCACGCGCCCGCATGCTGGCAGGCAGGCTTGCCGAGCGCGGCTGGCGGCTGAAGGTCCTCGATATCCCGGAAGGTGGCAAGGCCGGGGCGCTCAACCGGGGGGATGCGGCCGCGCTTGGGGCAGCACGGGCCTATCTGGATGCGGATGTGAGGATTGGTGCCGGCTTGCTGGCGCTGACCCTGGCCGCCCTGGATCGTCCGGAGCCGACCTATGTCACGGGGCGGCTGCATGTGGCGCGGGCGCGCAGCTGGGCTTCGCGACGCTATGGGGACCTGTGGATACACCTGCCGTTCATGCGCCCCGGAACGGCTCCGGGAGCCGGGTTCTTCGCGGTCAATGCCGCCGGGCGGGCGCGCTGGGGCGACTTTCCCGCGATCATCGCCGATGACTCCTATGTGCGCTGGCTCTTTTCCCCGGCCGAGCGGATCGAGGTCGGGGCGGGCTATGACTGGCCCCTGGTCGAGGGCTTTCCCGCCCTGGTCCGCGTGCGCCGGAGACAGGATGCAGGAGGGCGCCAGCTGCGCCGGCTTTATCCGGATCTCGAAGCCAACGAGGGCAAGCCGCCGGTCCGGGCGATGGACCATCTCCGGCTCTTCGCCACCCGGCCGGTCAGCTATCTGGTCTATGGCGCGGTTTCGGTCGCGGTGCGGCTTGGCGGGCGCGACAGCGATGTCTGGAGCCGCGGTGGACGCTGAGTCAGCGGTGACGGCACGGCTGCCTGTCCTGAGGCAGGAGACATTGCCGGGCGGACAGCAGGACGGTGCCCGAACCGTTTCGCATGTCCGGCGCGCGGTCTATGCTGGCCGCATCACGAATGGCAATCGACGATCATGACCAAGCATATCCGCTTTCACGAAGCCCGGGCCGCGGACAAGGGAGGGATCCGCGTCACGACCCCCGGCCGGACCGAACTGCTTTCGGATCTCGAGAGCCGGTTCCGGGACGGGCACGGCTTCTCGGTGGCGACGCTCAATCTGGACCATGTGGTGAAGATGGGCCGGGATTCCGTCTTTCGGGCGGCCTACGGCGTCCAGAGCCATGTGGTGGCCGATGGCAATCCCATCGTCTGGCTGTCGCGGCTCGCGGGGCGCCCGGTGGAACTGGTCCCGGGCTCGGAACTCATCGAACCGCTGGTGGCGCTGGCGGGACGACTGTCCGTGCCGGTGGCCCTTGTCGGCTCCACACGGGAAGTGCTCGATCTGGCAGCCCGACGGCTTGAGGCCCGCCATCCCGGGTTGAGGATCGTGGCCCGGTTCGCTCCCAGGATGGGGTTCGATCCCGCCGGCCCGGAGGCCGACGCGCTGTTCGACAATCTCGCCGCGTCGGAGGCCCGGCTGGTCCTGCTCGCTCTTGGCGCCCCGAAGCAGGAGGTCCTGGCGGCACGGGGGGCGGCGCGGCTTCCGGCTGCGGGCTTCGTCTCGATCGGAGCGGGACTGGATTTCATCGCTGGCGCCCAGGTCCGTGCCCCGGTCTGGGTGCGGCGGATCGCGATGGAATGGGCATGGCGCATGCTGTCCGATCCGCGCCGGTTGGCGGGGCGCTATGCCGCCTGCCTGGCCGTGTTGCCGGGGCTGACGGTCGCCGCCCTCCGGGAGCGCCTGACCCGGAAGGCGGACGAGGATGCAGCCCCTCGGTGATGCCGGCCGTCAGACCAGCAGGTCCAGGTCGCCGAGATCGAGCCCCCTGAAGACGAGAATGTCGGTGCCGTTCGACAGGACCAGAGTCCCGGCGCCGTTGAGGCGGGCCGCATCGGCAAGGCTTCGCCCGTCCGGCAGGAAGTCCGACAGCTCCAGAACATCGACACTGGTGAAGTCCGCCACCACATCCCGTCCGCAACCGGCGGAGAAGACGAAGGTGTCACGGCCGGCTCCGCCCTCAAGATAATCGTTCTCCGTGCCCCCGATCAGCCGGTCGGCGCCGTTGCCGCCCAGAAGCCGGTCACGCCCGCCGTCGCCATGGAGCAGGTCATTGCCGCCCCCGCCGCTGAGATAGTCGTTCCCCTCCGCGCCATGAACCATGTCGGCAAAGCCGCGCCCCAGGAAATGGTCGGCATGGCCGGTGGCCGTGATCTCGCCGGCATGGGTGGCAACCGACCCGAGGAGAAGCGCCGTCGAGAGCGCATCGGGGCCGAGCAGCGCGCCCGCCCGCTCGGCGCGGTTCTCCTGGAGCGACCAGTAGGACGCCCCGACGGAGAGATCGCCGAACGACGCCTCGGTTCCGGCGACGTAGAAGACGTAGCTGCCGCTGCTGTCGGAGGCCGCCAGGCCAAGTTGCTGGCCGAGCGCCGAGGACAGTCCGATCCCGTTGATGACGATCCCCGTTTCCGAGACGGCGTGAACGCCCTCCCCCTCGGCGTCCGCACGGACACCGGGCACCACGAGTTCCAGCGGGCCGGCAGGCGGGCGCGGCTGCGAGGCCTCGAGCAGTTCCTCGAGCGTCATCCGGCCATCGTCGAAGGAGAACAGCTCGATCCCGGCGATGACCTTCGCGCCGTCCGGGCCGGTCAGCCTGTAGGCCCCGTCTTCGGCCACGAGACGATAATCCGCCATGGATCCGCCCAGCACCGCACGGTCGGTGCCATCGCCTCCGTCGAGGACATCTTCCCCCGTGCCGGCCGTCAGCGTGTCGTCGCCCTCGCCGCCGGTCAGGGTGTCGTCGCCGCTGCCGCCCAGCACCTGGTCGTTGCCGGCATCGCCATGCAGCAGGTCGTTGCCGGCGCCGCCTCCCAGAAAATCGCTGCCGGCGCCGCCATGGACGGTGTCCGCCCATTCGCGCCCGAGGAAAGTGTCGCCATAGGCGGTTGCCGTGATCTCGCGCGCATGGGTGACGACCGAGGCGAGGCGAAGCGCCGTCTCGAGCGCGCTCTCCCCGAGGAGCGGGCCGCCCTGATCGGCGCGGTTGTCCTGCAGGGACCAGTAGGAGGCGGTGACCGCCTGATCGCCGAACATGGCCTGGGCGCCCCGGGTATTCACCACATAGCTGCCGCTGGCATCGGCTGCCGTGAGGCCGAGTTCGCGGCCGAGGGTCGACCAGACGTTGACCCCGCCGATGATGACCCCGGTCTGCGAGACGATCCGGACGTTGTCGAGGTCCTCCGCATCCAGGCAGGCACCCCGCGATCGCACGTTGGCGGGATCCGGCAGCGGCACGTCAAGGTCGCGGTCCTCGGGCGGAAGGCCGGCCAGCAGATCCTCGATCGTCACCTGCCCGTCGTCGAAGGTGAAGGATTCGATATGGATGACGAATTTCGACCCGTCCGGGCCGGTCAGCCGGTATCCCGCGCCTTCGACGGCAAGGCGATAGTCCGCCCGGTTGCCGGAGAGCACCAGGCGATCCGTTCCCTCCCCGCCGTTCAGACCGTCGTCGCCGGTGCCGGCGATCAGGATGTCGTCGCCGGCGCCGCCGATCAGGTAGTCGATCCGGTCCGTGCCGGTCAGCAGATCGGCCCCGGCCGTCCCTTCGAGGATGACCCCCTGCTGGTAATGCGCGCCGCCCTCCGCATCCTCCCACCAGGGCAGCGAGTTGCGGTTCAGCATCTCGAGCAGCGCCGCCCGGGGATTTTCGTCCCCGAGGCTGTTGTAGAGGCCCCAGGATCCCCACCGGGAGCTCGCCCCGACGTCGCCGAACTGCATGAACGGGCCGTCGCCGACCTCGGCCCAGACCTGCCAGAGTTCGTTGTAGAGCATGGCCATCTCGTCGCTGCGCACGAACTCGGCCATGAAGGTGGTGAGGACTGCCAGTTCGGCTTCGGTCAGGCCCTGCACCGCAAAGGAGTGGTGGACATGCTGGCCGCCCTCATAGGCCACGAGGTCGAGACCGTACCGATGCGCCAGATCCGCCTGCGCCTGCAGGTAGTCGCCGATCTGGGGGATGGAGTAAGGATGCTCAGGATCCATCAGCCGTTCCGCAAGCCAGGCCGCGGCATCCCCGTCCGGATCCTGGATCCGGGCAAGGAGTTCGGCCCGAAGCGTTGCATTGGAGGTCTCCGCTCCGCCGAAGTAGGTCGTCACGGCAAGCTGGTCGAAGACGGTGGTCGGGTCGACCCAGGCATCGGGCTCCATCGACCTCCAGCGGCCCCCGCTCAGGAGTTGCTGGGTCAGCCAGGTGTTCACCGTCTGGGTGGCAAGGACATTCTCCAGCCGGGCGTCGGCCTCGCTGCCGAAGACCTCCTGCCAGATCAGCGCGGTCTCGACCGCCTTCTTCACGTGATAGCCCGGGGCATCCCCTACACCCCATTCGGCCAGTGCCTGCGCTGCGAGCCAGTGGGGCTGCTGGAAGGACCAGTTCCAGACTTCGTTCGAATATTCCACATGAGCGGTCAGCCCGGGATCGAGATGGTCCCGGACATAGGTGGCATAGGCGCGGATATAGGCCGCGTCCGCGCCATGCGGGATGCAGAACCAGGGATCGGCCCCGGTCTCGTTCGCCAGGGCGACCATGTATTCGACGGGTACGCCCTGCTCTTCGGCCGGCCAGAAACCTTCCGCCTCCAGAAGCGGCATGTCGCCCGCGGTCACGGTCGAGTTGTTGGTCGCCCCCCAGTCCATGAAGCGCAGGACCCGGGCATCGTCGATCAGCGCGAGCCAGTCGGGGTTGAAGATGGCGCCGGCCTCGTGCAGGGCCTGATCCTCCTCGGCCACGATCGAGATGTCACGGATGTAGTCGCCCGTTCCGTTCGGATCGGTTGACGTGATGTCCATGGTGAGGCTGCGACCACCCATGTTCTCGAACACGATGCGTCCGGGTTCCGAGCTGATGATCCGTGCATCCAGACCCGGATTGATGGTGCCTTCGCCCTCGTAGGTCAGGACATAGACGCCCTTGCGATCGGCAACAGCATCTGGATTGCTGCCCCAATCCCAGATCGTTCCGACCCTTGTCACACCCTCGGGAATCTTCTTCACCCAACCGTTCTCGTCGAGGAACCCGCCCTCCTGCAGTTCGGCGGCGGACATTCCTCCCCACTTGTTCGGCAGATGCCCGATCCATGTGCGGGCTGTGTCCATCAGGTCGATGAAGGGCATGTTGGTTCCCCAGTCGCTCACTCCGCTCGGGTTGAATGCCAGAGTCGGGTTCGCGAGCCCGCCTGCCGGGGCAGGCGCTGAGGTTTCGGCGAGAACTTCCGAGGTAACCATGAGCAGGCCTCCCAACACCACAGCCATCATGCAAGCCAGAGGAACATCGTTGATTCGATTCATATATCGACACATGTCAACAATCTCCCAAACGGTGTCAGCGGCGCGCCCCAATCATGGAATTTTCGCGCCGTCTCGCCTAACTTGATTTTATCCTCGTCATAAAAATAAATGCAGAATGCAACCACTACACAGCCTCGCCAGATCTATTTCTGGCCAAGCCAAGTAGACCACCGTGCCGCTTCTTCGCGGTAGTACACCCGCTCATCCTCAGACATCAGATCGTCTTGATAGTCCGGCCTGAACAACACGGAAGTGGTTAATACAGCGCGTGAAAGCCGAGGTTTCAGTCGCCATGGCCTGCATGATTTCATAGGATTCCGCCCGTAACCCTGCAATTTTGGTCCGCCGCATGAAGCACCGTCCCCGTCCGCCCGAGCAGAATGACCTCTTCCGGCCGCGCCTCGTCGACATGATCGACCTGCGCCACGAGCTGGTCACGCTGGCGGGGCTGATCGACTGGGAGTTCTTCGAGCGCGAATGGGCGGGCTTCTTCCCGTCCAGCACCGGACGGCCGGCGACCTCGCCGCGGCTGGTCGCGGGGCTGCTCTACCTGCAGCACGCGTTCCGGCTGTCGGACGAGGCTGTGGTCGCGCGCTGGGTCGAGAACCCCTACTTTCAGCATTTCACCGGGGAGACCTTCTTTCAGCACCGCCCGCCGATCGATCCCACCTCGCTCATCCGCTGGCGGAAGCGGATCGGGGAAGAGGGAGTCGAATGGCTGCTGACGAAGACCATCGAGGCCGGGCGGAAATCGGGTGCCGTCGACGATGCCTGCCTCGACGAGGTGGCGGTCGACACGACCGTCATGGAAAAGAACATCGCGCACCCGACGGACTCCCGCCTCTACGAACGCGCGCGGGCGCAGCTGGTGGGTCTGGCCCGGGACGCCGGGATCGAGCTGCGCCAAAGCTACGCCCCCTGGCACCGCGGCTGGCGGCGCAGGTGGGGCGCTACGCCCACGCGAAGCAGTTCCGGCGCATGCGCAAGGCCTTGAGAACGCAGAAAGGCTACACCGGCCGCGTGATGCGGGACATCCGGCGGCAGCTCGACGAGATCCCCGCGGGGCCGCTGCGCGAGCGGATGCTCGACAAGCTCGTGCTGGTCTCGCGGCTGCTCCACCAGAAGCCGAAGGATCCCGGCAAGATCTATTCACTGCATGAGCCGGAGGTCGACTGCATCTCCAAGGGCAAGGCTCGGGTGCGCTACGAGTTCGGCACCAAGGTCAGCATCGCCACCACGCTGACGGGCAGCTTCGTGGTGGGCACGCGCTCGCTGCCGGGGAACCCTTGCGACGGCCACACCCTCGGCGAGGCGCTGGAGCAGGTGGCGATCCTCACCGGCCACCCGCCGAAGCGGGCTGTCGTCGATCGCGGCTACAAGGGCCACGGCGTCGAACATACCCAGGTGCTGATCAGCGGCACCCGCCGCGGCCTGACGCCCTCGCTGGCGAAGGCGCTCCGACGGCGCAGCAGCATCGAGCCCGCGATCGGCCACATGAAGACCGATGGCCGCCTCGCCCGCTGCTACCTGAAAGGCACCCTCGGAGACGCCCTCTTCGCCGTCCTCTGCGGCTGCGGCCACAACATCCGCAAGATCCTCGCCCACCTGAGGAAGCTTCTTGCCGCCATCATCACCCTCGTCCTGACGGCGATCCGGCACGACAGATTTCAGCACCACAGCATCGCGGCCGCCTGACCGCGTTGTTCAGGCTGAACTAAGTCTGTTTCGCATCCGCCTCTGGACCCTCATCAGATTCCGCAGCCCGGGCAACTTGTCCTTCCAGCCGAGTGCATGGATATCGGTGGCGGAAGCTCGCTGAAACCCGACTGGAGGGCTGGCTGCAAGCACGCGCAGTTCCGGATGGCTTTTCCGAAACCAGTTGTAGGCTCCATCAACATGCATCGGGCCACCTTCCGGATCACCGGGAGGTCTGGTCAGCATCATCTGTAGATATGGCACGACCTTCTCGATGGCTGACCGCCGGAAGGCCAACATATGGGCACATAAGATCTCCTGATCTGGCGTTATTTCCAGTAGTTCGCCACTTTGATCCACAGGTCGACCCTGGCCTGGCGGGGAAAACCCATAGAGCATGTCCCAAGACTGCTTGGCAAGCTGATCAGCCAGATGGTTGATCCGCGAAGGGAGATCAGCGGTGAAGTTCAGGTCATCCTCGCAGATCAGTACGGAATTTGCGCCGCTCTCCAATGATCTTCGAAGGACCTCCAGGTGGCTGAGAAAGCAACCCCTGGCGCCGATAGTCGGGAACCCGTCAGGGGTCTTTGGTCGTATGGCATCAAAAATTGTTACTCGGGGATCGTCATATGACAAGCCGATTTTCAGCAACTGCTCGAGAAACTCAACGCGCCGATCGGATCGGCTGACCAGACTGATCAGGACCATGTTCCCCAATGCGTCGGTCAGGAGGGATCCCGCGTCTGCACATTTTTTTGTGATATCAATATTGGTCAAGTTCCGGCATCCCTTGATCAGAGGGCCCATAGGATTGGCTTTCGCAACATGGACGTCGGCATCGCGTCTTGAAATTGCATGCCTTTGCTACTCCGGCACGAAGCGGGTCAGCACCCGGTTGGTCGCAAGGAACACCTCCTGCAGCCGCGCCTCGGCCTCCGCCTCGCTCTCGTCGCGTCCGATGGGGGTCAGGATGCGGACCAGCGCGCCGTCGGTGCGGCCGATGGTCAGGCCGTCCCAGAGCAGCCAGAACTTCGCCTCGAAGTCCCAGGCAACATGGCGGCCGTGCTGCTCAAACCAATAGTAGACCATCATACGCGCCTCGTCCCTCTGGATCACGACGCGATTGAGCGGGAAAGGCTCGCCCAGCCCGGCGGCGGGGCCGATGTCCACCCGCTCCAGCCGCGCGATCTCCCAGCCGGAGGAGGGAAGGCAGATCTCGGGCGAGTGGGTGCCGCCCCTGGTCTGGTCCTCATACCAGGCAATGAAGAGATCCACCGTCTCGGCTGAATCCGGCGTCCGGAACTGCGCAGAATGGTGATCGGTCGCCGCCAGCGCCTTCAGCGTGGCCGGAGGGATCCGCAGGGGCGTTCCGGAGTGCCAGTTGCCAAGGTCGCGCGGAAAGGCGGCGAGGGACTCGCGCATGGGGAGCGTCCGCTCCACCTCGGGCCGCAGATGCCAGAGCAGCGCACCGCCTCCCAGCAGGAGCGCCGACAGGACCAACGCCCAGGACGGCTCGACAAGGCGCACGCGCGCGGCCTGGGTCAGAAGACCCGAGGTGTCGAGGTCTAGCGCCTCGACGAGGCCGGGACGGGTCGGATGCAGGAACAGCATCAGCCAGGCCAGCGCGAAGAGCAGCATGACCGAGGACAGGAAGATCACCCAGCCCTCGAAGAAATGCGAAAATCCCTCGACGTGGCCGATCCCCCAGTGATTCACGATCCATCCCGCCAGCGCGATGCGGATCGAGTTCATCAGCACGGCGATCGGCGCCGCCGCAACGAGAAGCACGGCCTTGTGCCACAAGGGCCCGCGGTAGAGCACGGCGAAGATGTAGGAGAAGCTGAGAATCGGGAACAGGTAGCGCAGCCCCGAGCATGCCTCGGCCACATGCAGCTTGGTGACGCCGAGGTCGATGATGTTGCCGTCGAGGAAGACCGGCACCTGCATCAACTGCAGGAACAAGACACCCAGTTCCGACGAGACCGCCTGCAGGAAGGTGGAGAGCTTGTAGTAGACGAGCCCTGGCAGCGGCAGCATGTAGACCAGATGCAGCACCGGCGGCCAGAAGCGCCGCCCCTGCTCCCAGCCGAAGGAGATCAGCAGCATCGCGCCCACCCAGAGGATCAGCGCATAGGCCGTGACATCGTCGATCTCCGACAGCTTGCCGAGCGCGCCGAGCGCCATGGCGAAGACGAGGAGCCCCACCCCCGGCCAGCGGTTGACCGGGCCGCCGAGGATCGGCTCGGACTTCAGCTGGCGCAGGAACAGGAGCAGCGACAGGACCGGGATGAGGGGGCCGTGGCTGTACTCCGGCAGTTGCCAGGCCCGCAGGAGGGCCGCGATGCCTTCGTGGAAGAAGGCCAGGGCGGCAAGCCCTGCTAGGAGCAGCAGGAAAGGCCCCTTGCCCGCCACGGTGGCTTCACGGCCAATTGCCGTCATGTCAGCGACCCCTCCTGCAAGGAACACAAAGCCGAACATCCCTCATTTCAGTAATTTCATATCGATGAGGTTCATGCGGTTGCGGAAATCACGGTGCGGCTTCTGCAAGCCGGTCCAGCGAGAGAGTTTCTCACCCCAGAACAGGACAACTCCGAACCTGCGGGTTCCCACCCGCACAAGATGGAGTTTGTGCCGCACATACAGTATCAGGCGCTCCAAGGCTCCGGGCCGGCGCCCGGGCGTCTCGGGCGGATACCCTCGTGCCGCCATGAGATCCCCCGCCTTCCCCTCGATCAGTTCTATGTCCGAGCGGCATCCCTTACCGCGCCATTGCTCCATCAGCTTGGCGTCGGGCGCGGAATAGGTCGACATCTCGTGGTAGCGGACCATTCCGGGGTCATAAGAAGTGCCGATGAAGTCACAGACGGCCCTCAGCTGTGGCTCGATATCCAAGAGAAGACGCTTGTAACGGAGCGTCAGAACATTCCCCTCGGGCAGCCTTGCGCTCGGCAACTCCCATTGCCTCTCGGAGGAAATCCAGTGATCGATGCCATAGAATACGCTGTGGGCCCATCCCATGCCTATGGAAGAGTAGGCCACGTCCCGGGGGTCCCGCAGCATGTGGATGATCCGGGCATCCGGGAAGAGCTCGACCGCCTCCGCCAGAGTGTGATGAATATTGTAGGTCAGTATCTTTCCCGGATTGCGCTCGGAATGCTGACGCATGAAATCCGCAAGTAGGTCCAGACCATCTTTCCCATCCGCCAAGAGCAGTCGGGATCCCTGAAAGATGCGGTCGATCCTGAGGGCCTCCAGATCGTACCGCCAGCCCGTGGCATGAGTCGGATCCTTCTTCAGGAAGGAAAAGAAAAAGTCGACTTCGCCGGGGTTGGCGATGCGGCCATGGCCATTCAGCATCAGGCGGAACATGGTCGTTCCGGACCGCATGGCTCCGTAAACGAAGACGGGGTCGAAGGCGGTCAGATCACTGAACCGGGTCACGGTACCTCCTGGGTTTCACGGCACAGTTGACAGCTGTACGATGGCTCTCAACCTTCCAGCTCCTCCAGCACCCGCCGCGCCTCCTCCATCTGCGGCAGGTCCTTTCCTTCCGCCAGTTCCAGCGCGCGGCGCAGCTGGCGGGTGGCATCCTCGGGGCGGTTCAGGCCGGCGTAGGTCATGCCAAGGTGGAACTGCACCAGCGGATCGTTCGGCAGGCCCGCGGCGGCGGGTTCGAGGCTCGAGAGCGCCTCGAGCAGGTTGCCGCGCCGGTATTCGATCCAGCCGTAGGTGTCCAGGAAGGCCGGCTGGGGCGAACCCTTCAGGCGGCGCGAGATGACATGGGCGCGCTCGAGGCTTGCGGGATCGGAGCGGTGGGCCGAGATCAGGCTCGCGAGGTTGTTGGCCACCACGACATTGCTGCTGTCATCGGCATAGAGCGCCTCGTAGATCGCGATCGCCCCCTCGATGTCGCCCGCCTGCTCCAGATGCCCGGCCATGATCCAGCGCAGCAGGCCGGATTTCGGCGCGGCCTTCAGCCCGGCCTCGACCACCGCGATCGCCTCGTCGGCGCGGTCGGTGGTAACGAGCAGCTGGTAGAGCAGCCGGACAGGCACCCCGTCCGCGGGCCTGCGGGTGATCAGGTCGCGGAAGATCGCCTCGGCCCGGTCCAGCTCGCCCGCGATCGCGTGGAGGTTGCCGCTCAGGAGAAGCAGCGAGGCGTTGTCCGGCGACTTTGCCAGCATCGTGTCGAGATAGCTGCGCGCCTCGGCGATCTTGCCGCCGCGCACCCGGGCCTGCACGATCAGCGCGATGGCCCGGGTGTTCTCGGAGGTCTCGCCCGCCTCTGACTGGAGCAGCGCCAGACCCTCCTCGGTCCGGTCCTGGCCGAGCAGGAGCGCCGCCTGCAGCTGCCGGGCGGCCTGCTGCGCCTCGGGGCTGTCGATCGTGCGGAGCGTGGTCGTCACCTCCTGCGCACCCACCCAGTTCCGGGTCTTCAGCCGCAGGTCCGCCAGCTGGAGCAGCACGCCCAGATCCGCCGGATGGGCGCGCCGGGCATCGGTCAGGATCGCCTCGGCCGAGCCGTCGCGGCCCTGGCGCATCAGGAAGCGGGCATAGCGCAGCGATTCCGCCGGCGCCTTGCCGGAAACCTCCACCGCCTGGGCCAGCTGCTCGCCCGCAAGCTCGAGGTTGCCGTCGCGTTCGTGGGCAAGCGCCATGAAGGTCAGGATCTCGGCATCGCGCGGCGCCTGGTCGAGCGCGGTGCGCAGGTCGAGGATGGCGTCCCTCGGCCGGTCCTCGTCGATCAGCAGCCGGGCGCGCAGCTTCAGCGCCTCGACGTTGGTGGCGTCCTCGGCCAGGACTTCCTCGGCCAGGCCGCGCGCGCCCGTCCGGTCGCCCGAGACCAGCAGCATCCGCCCGAACATCGCCCTGATGCGCCGGGTCTGGTCGCTGGCTTCCGCCTTCTCCAGGATGGCCCGCATCCCGGCCAACGCGCCCTGGCGGTCCCCGGCGTCGAAGCGCAGCGAGGCATGCAGCGCGCCGTAGAGATCGGCGGCCGGCAGGCCCTCGTTCGCCGCGATCAGGCGGTCGAGTTCGGCCATGGCGGCCTCGATGCCCTGCGTGGTCTGCAGGAACTGCACCACCGAGATATGCCCCTCGGGCTCGGCCACGGGCTCGCCCGCCAGCTTGCGCAGCAGGGCCTCGGCCGAGGCCAGGTCCTTCCGGCTCATGTACCAGGCGATCAGCCCGGCCTGCACATCCCGGTTGTCCGGGAAGAGCTCGAACATCCGGCGAAGCTGCTCGCCTGCGGCCTCCGGCTGGCCGGAGCCTGCCAGCAGGCGGTATTTCAACATGTGAAGCTCGAGGGCGTCCGGATCGGCCGCCAGCAGGATCTCGATCTCGGGCAGCGCCGCCTCGGGGTGCCTGCCGCCGGCCAGCCGGTCCACGACAAGACGCCGCGCGATGCGGTTGGCCGGGGCCTCGGCGAGAATTTCGCGCGCCTCGCGCTCGAGGCGCGCGAGCGTCGCCTCGTCCCGCGCCAGCCAGGCCGTGCGGTAGTCGAGCGAGACGCGGATCGCGCGCAGCTCCGGCGGATGCGGCTGGGGGGCCAGGTTCAGGGCGGCCCGGCCATGCCGTTCGGCCTCGTCCCAGTCCATGGCCCGGATGGCCATCTCGGCCAGGGTGGCGCGGACCGGCAGGATGTCGGGATACTGCTCGATCAGCTTCAGGTAATGGGCATAGGCCTCGGCGTCCCGGCCGCGCTTCAGCAGCAGGTCGGCAAAGGCCTGGCGCGCCTCGCGATGGGCGGGATCATACTTGAAGACATTGCGGAACTCGACCATCGCGCGGTCTTCGTCGCCCGCGGCGAGAAGCTCCATGCCGGAGCGATAGTAGCGTTCGGCCTTTTCCTCGGAACTCTCGCAGGCAGAGAGCATCAGCGAGGCGGCAAGCATCAGCGGAGCAAGACGGCGCATCATGAAGACATCCTCACAGGGGTGGGTGCGGCCCGGCCTCAGTGGCCGGTGGCCCTCATCACCACACGCACCGTCGAAAGCAGCAGCTTGAGGTCCGTCCAGAGCGACAGGTCCCGGTGATACTGCGTGTCGTGCCAGGCCCGATCCGCGAAGGAGGAAAGGTTGCGCTGCCTGACCTGCCAGTAGCCGGTGATGCCGGGGCGCAACGCGAAATAGGCCGAGCCGGGGTAGAGGATGCGCTGGCAGGGCATCATCGGCCGCGGGCCGACGAGGCTCATGTCGCCCTTCAGCACGTTCCAGAGCTGCGGCAACTCGTCCAGCGAGTAGATGCGCAGGAAGCGCCCCACCCGGGTCACGCGGGGGTCGCGCTTCAGCTTCTGGGTCAGGTCCCATTCGGCCCGCGCGGCCGGATTCCGCGCCAGATACTGCTCGAGCGCCGCCTCGGCGTCATGCACCATCGTGCGCAGCTTCCAGATCCGGTAGATCCGGCCGTTCCGGCCGATGCGCTCCTGCAGGTAGAACGGCGATCCGCCATCCCGGGCCACGAGAACGGCGAGAATCAGGACGAGCGGCAGGACGACGGGAAGCGCCGCCAGAATGAGCAGGATGTCGAGCAACCGCTTGAACCCGTCCCGGTAGATCCGTCCGCCATTGCCGCCGGGCCTGAAGGTCGAGGCGATGCGTTCATCCGACTGGGCCCGCTCCACAAGGTCATGATAGTGAGCAGTCATATATTGAATTCTCAATCATAAAATAAACAGGCTTGCGGACCGCTTCCCTCCGGCACCCGGGGTGCGGCCTGAAATCAGGTCGGCGATCAGGATCCATTCATTTCCATCCCCCGAATCCCGCCCCCGCATCCGGACGGATAGACTTTTTTTACCGTAATGGCAAATCCTATTCGTTCGACAGCGCATCCCGCGGTTCGGCTAAGATCATGTGAAGCCATCCGAAACCCGCCACGCACCAGGGCGCCGCGACATAATGGATGCGGTGCCGGCCATCCGCCGCCCCGGCAATGCCGTATTTTAACCATAATACGGACAACACAACTTTTGCTTGCATTATGGGCGCCGGACACACCAATAAGTCATCCGTCTTTTTCTTCGTGACAATTTCGGCCAAAAATGCCGGCCCTGCCCGTCGGCGGCCCGGACTCGAGCCCGTGCTTGTGAAGGAGCGGAACTCGCGCTATTCCGGCGTCTCGGGCTCAGGTCAGGCGCCGAACGCGGGATCGCCACAATTCGTCGGGGGCGGGTCCTTGAAATCAGTTGCGATCGTCCAACAATGGCCCGAATTCCGGTCCATCGAGGCGCGGGAAACGTTCGTCAGAGAGACCATGAGCGCACTGGAGATCTACACCTCCTTCTTCGGCCTCCGCGAACGGCCGTTCTCGCTGGTTCCGGATCCGGACTTCCTGTTCTGGTCGCCCCCGCACCGGGCGGCCTTCACGACGCTGGAGTACGGCATCCTGACGCGGGCCCCGATCACGCTGATCACCGGCGAGGTGGGGGCGGGCAAGACCACGCTGCTGCACCACCTGCTCAGGACGCTGGGCGATGACGTGAAGGTCGGGCTGGTCGCCAACGTCCAGGGCGACCGGGGCGACCTGTTGCGCTGGGTCCTCATGGCGCTCGGCCAGTCCGCCGCGCCCGAGGCGGGCTATGTCGACCTCTTCGCGCATTTCCAGACCTGCCTGATCACGGAATATGCCGCCGGCCGCCGGGTGATCCTGATCTTCGACGAGGCGCAGAACCTCGGCCGGGACGCGCTCGAGGAGCTGCGGATGTTCACCAACATCAACGCGGGCAAGGACGAGCTGCTGCAGATCGTCCTCATCGGCCAGCCCGAGCTGCGCGAGATGATCCAGCGGCCGAACCTCACCCAGTTCGCGCAGCGCGTGGCGGCAAGCTTCCACCTGCCGTCGATGGACGGGCAGACGATGCGGGACTACGTGACGCACCGGATGGCCGTGGCGGGGGCGAGCCGCGAGATCTTCACCCCGGCTGCGCTGGATGCGATCCAGGCCGCCACGGGGGGCGTGCCGCGGCTGGTGAACCAGCTCTGCGACCTGGCGCTCGTCTATGCCTTCTCGCGCGACGAGCCGGAGGTCGGGCGCGGCATCATCCAGCAGGTGCTTGACGACGGGGTCTTCTTCGGAGGAGGCAGGACCGCCGCCCCTGTCCTCGTGCTCCGACAGGGACAGCGCAAGTCTCCGGATTGATCATGGACCTTCGATTTTACATTGCCCTTTTCCTGCGCCGATTGCCGTATTTCCTGATCCTGCTTCTGCTGGGCACGGCAGCCGGGGTGACGCTGGCGCTGGTCCTGCCGCCCCGCTACGTGGCCGAGGCCCGGCTGATCGTCGAATCCGAACAGATCCCGAATGATCTGGCCGCCTCGACGGTCCAGACCGCGGCGACCGAGCAGCTCCAGATCATCCAGCAGCGCATCCTGACCCGCGACAAGCTGCTCGAGATGGCCAACCGGCTGAAGGTCTATGCCCCGGTGCCTGGCGAGCCCTCGATCCCGCTCACCGCCGACGAGATCGTCGAGGACATGCGCGACCGCATCCGGATCCAGACGACGGGCGGGACGAACATGGGGGGCCGGCAGATCGACGCGACCGTCGTCACCGTCAGCTTCAGTGCGCCCACCTCCGCCCTGTCGGCCATGGTGACCAACGAGGTGGTCACGATGATCCTCGACGAGAACGTCAAGATGCGCACCAGCGTCTCGCGCCAGACGCTCGACTTCTTCAACAGCGAGGTGGAGCGGCTCGACCAGGAACTGGCCAGGCGCGGCGCCGAGATCCTCGCCTTCCGGCAGCAGCACAACGAGGCGCTGCCCGACAGCCTGGAGTTCCGCCGCGAGCAGCAGGTCGCGCTGCAGGACCGCCTGCTCCTGCTCGAGCGCGAGGAAACCGCCCTGAAGGAGCGTCGCGCGCGCTTCGTCGCCCTGCACGATGCCTCGGCCCAGCGGCGCCGCGAGGGCGGCCAGCCGGCCACCGGCGGGACCGGACCCGGCGAGGCCACGGCCTTTCATCTCGAGCTCGGCAAGCTCGACCAGCAGGTGGCCGACCTCGCCTCGCAGAAGGCCGACATCGCCGCCTCGATGGAGGAGCTGAAGGGCTCGATCGAGGCCACGCCCGGCAATGCCGTGCAGCTCGACACGCTGGAGCGCGACTACGAGAACCTGCGCGCGCAATACGATGAGGCGGTCGCCAACCGCGCCCGGGCCGAGACTGGCGACATGATCGAGGCGATGTCCAAGGGCCAGCGCATCACCGTGGTGGAACAGGCCGTCGCCCCGCAGGAGCCGAACAGCCCGAACCGCAAGAAGATCGCGGCCGCGGGCATCGCCGCCGGCCTCGCCGCCGGAGGCGGGCTGATCGCCCTTCTGGAACTGCTCAACACCGCGATCCGCCGGCCGGTGGACCTGACGACGACGCTCGGCATCACGCCCTTCGCGACGCTGCCCTACATGCGCACCCGCGGCCAGATCCTCCGCCGCCGGGCGCTGATCGCGGGGGCGGTCGCCGCCGTGCTCCTCATGATCCCGGCCGGTCTCTGGGCGGTCCACACCTACGTCACGCCGGTCGACCTGCTGGTGAACCAGCTGATGCGGAAGATCGGCATCGCCACCTTCCGCATCGGGTCCGCATAGGAGGGCAAGCCATGGAACGCATCCAGTCCGCCATCGCCAAGGCCCGGGCCGCGCGCTCCGCCTCCGGCACCCCCTCGGATCGGCCGCCGGCCTTCTTCTCGCGACCGCAGGCCAGCGATGCCGCCCGCATCGCCGAAGCGTGGGAGGCCCTGCCCCAGGTCGCGCCCGAGGCCGGGCAGCTTGCCCGGCACCACATCGTCGCGACCCGGGGCGGCCGCGAGACCGCCGCCTTCGACGTGATGCGCACCAAGCTGCTGCATCAGATGCGGGCCCAGGGCTGGCGCCGGGTGGCCATCACCTCTCCCGGCGCGGGCTGCGGCAAGAGCACGATCGCGCTCAACCTGGCCTTCAGCCTGGCCCGCCAGCCCGAGTTGCGCGTCCTTCTGGCCGAGATCGACCTGCGCCGGCCCTCGCTGGCGCGCATGCTGGGGCTCAGGGAGAAGCACGGCTTCGCCGAGGTGCTGCAGGGCTCCGCGCGGTTCGAGGACAACGCGGTGCGCATCGGGACGAACCTCGCCATCGCGACCAACCGCGCCCCGTTCCGCAATCCGGCCGAACTGCTGCAGGGCGCCTCGGTGCCTGCCGTCCTGTCCGAGATCGAGAGCCGCTATGCGCCGGACGTGGTGATCTTCGACATGCCGCCACTTCTGGTCAGCGACGAGACCATGGCCTTCGCCGGCCAGGTTCATTGCGCCCTGCTGATCGCCGCGGCCGAGAGCACCTCGGCCAGCGAGGTGGACGTCTGCGAGCAGGAGCTGGCGGGCCAGACCAACGTGCTGGGCGTGGTGCTGAACAAGTGCCGCTTCATGGGGCCGGATCACGGCTACGGCTATTACGGCTGAGCAAACGAAAGGCGGGAGCCCTTTCGGACTCCCGCCTGAAACCTGACGCGGATCGGATCAGGCCGCCAGCGCCTTGCGACGGCGCAGGAAAGCCAGGCCGCCAAGCGCGGTGACAAGCAGCAGGCCGCCGGCCGGCAGCGGAACAGCCGCAACGTTGAGGCTGATCTGGGCATTGACGGCCCTCGTCCAGCCAAGATGCAGGGTCTGCATCAGAAGATCGGGCGAGGTGAAGAGGGTCGACAGCGTGGCGTCATAGGAGTGTTGCCCCAGACTGGTCGGGTTCGTCGGGAACAGGGCCTGGGTTACGATGCCGCCGTTGATGTTCCGCCACTGCATGTAAAGCCCATCAATGACGCCCCTGATTGTGATATTGCCCGTCAGTGCGCTCGCGAGAAGTCCATCGCTACCTTGGAACGCGAAATCAAGGTCAACCACGCCCGTATTGATTAGCTCGCGGCCGCTTTCATAAATGTAGATGTCATCCTCGTTCAGGACGTAGCTGACGCCGTCCTCCAAATGGACTGTCCCCGCATCGGCCTGTCCCCCGAAACCGACAGCAAGGGCCGTCGCGAACGCGAGCAGAGACCCCTTCATGAAATCGAACACTTCCAAACCTCCTTTTTGCACAACATCACGGCAACGCCTGGATCGTCGCTCGTGCTGAACCCTTATCCAGGCATGTGATGCGAGGTCTCTCCATCAAAATCAACGAAAAAAGACACAACTTCGCCGCAGAAACGGCAACAGGATTCGAAAATGCAACCAAGAGGCGATCAAGGCATCCATCCAGACCTCTTTGTCGCCAGAACTCCGCTTTTCTGCAGCCTGCATAGACACTTGGCTGCTCCTCCGCGCGGTCGCGGCTCGTCCGGAGCGCCCGCCCTGCGGACCGTCTGCTCTGATTCGAAGGACCTGATGAGCCCCTGATCGCGAGCGTCGGACGCAGGAACTCCATGAAGGAATAACTTCAATTCGCCCCAATCTTGACACAAAGTCAGGAGATCTTGCGGAAAAGGTCGGCGTTCCGCCGGCAGGACCAAAGATTCTTTGGGAGTTTCGAATTGATCGGAAAGTTCTTCAAGAGTGCGGCCATTTGTCTTGCCCTCGCCTCGGGCAGCGCGGCTTCGCAGAGGGCGCAGGCGGCCACCATGTCCTTCGTGGTGGACCGGACGAATTCCTCGGTCTCGCTCGCCTCGACGGACCGCCTGTGCGTCCTGTCCAACTGCGGCGTCACCGCCTCGCTTGCGAGCAGCCTGCGCAACGGCAACAGCTACGAGATCGGCACCGGCGACTCGGCCACCTTCGACTTCCTGACGCTCACGGGGCGCGGCCTGGGCTGGGCCGATTACACGATCAGCGCCGTTCTGGCCTTCTCCTCGCCCAGGCTGACCGTGTCGGGCACCGGAAGCCTCTTCACGACCACGGCCTTCGGCCGGATCGTCGACGGCAGCCTGATCTGGGATGCGATCGCCCCGATCGTCGTCAACGGGTCGGAATTCCTGATCTCGTTCGGCAGCGGCTCGGAGCTGTTCGACGACGGTTCGCGGCGGATCACCACGACGGCCACGCTGACCGGCGTCAACGTGGTGCCCCTGCCCGCCACCGGCCTGCTGCTCGTCGCAGCCCTCGGCAGCCTCGCCCTGATCCGCCGCCGGCGGATGCTCGGCGCCTGAGGTCGGCGCCTCGGCTCCCGGGTCCGGCGCCGGAACGGTGCCGGCCTCTCACACAGCCACGACGGTTGCGGGCCTGCGCGGTCCATCCGATCCCTCGCTCCACATCGACGCCGCGCCGTCTTGCCTTCCGGAAGACCCCTGCCGTGCGACAAGGAGATCCCCCGTGCCGAACAACACCTATGTCATCGACCAGATCGCGCTGAACGGACAGACGGTGATCCTCGCCGATGACGGCGACGGCATCGACTGGCTCGTCTTCCGAAGCGTCCATCCGGACGGGACCGAGATCGACCTCAGCTGGACCTACACGAGCGCCGGACCGACCTCGGGTGAGGGGATCTACTACATCGGCAACAGCGGCTCGCGGCTGATCGTCAACGGCGTGATCGAGAATGCCCGGGGCAGCGACGGCAGCGACTGGATCGACGGCAACACGCTCGGCAACCTGATCATGGGCGACCAGTTCCGCTTCGGCCCGGGCGGCAACGACACGATCTTCGGCGACGACGGCGACGACACGGTCCATGGCGGTGGCGGAAACGACTCGATCAACGGGGCGGAAGACAACGACCTGCTCTACGGCGGCGACGGGGCGGACACGATCGGAGGCAGCCTCGGCTTCGACACGATCGAGGGCGGCACCGGCGCAGATTCGCTGAGCGGCGGGGCGGACGGCGGCGACACGCTCTCCTATTCCACGTCCGGAGCCGGGGTGCGGGTGCGGCTGACCTACGGCGATGCCACGACCCTCAGCGGCGGCGATGCGCAGGGCGATGTGGTGCGCGGCTTCAACGATGTCGTGGGCTCGGCCCATGCCGACGTGATCACGGATCTCGATGCAGGCGCGGTGGGCTTCGGCTACAACAGCAACCGCTTCTTCGGTGGCGGCGGCAACGACACGCTGCGGCTGGGCGGCAATACCGACAGCGGCTGGGGCGGCGCGGGCAGCGACACGATCTACGGCGAGCAGGGCAACGACCTGCTCTATGGCGATGTGGGGCTTGACCGGCTGATCGGCGGCGAGGGGCGCGACCTGCTGACCGGTGGCCTCAGCGCGGACCGCTTCGTCTTCCTGAGCGCCCTGGACTCGGGTCCGACCGCGACCACGCGCGACCGGATCGTGGATTTCAACCGGGTCGAGGGCGACCGGATCGATCTGATGGCAATCGACGCCAACCTGACCGCGGCCGGGAACCAGGCCTTCCGCTTCGTCGGGACCGGCGGGTTCGATCGGGCCGGCGACCTGCGGATCAGCGGGCCCGAGGGCGCCCTGGTCGTCTCGGGCGACCTGAACGGCGACGGGGCGGCCGACTTCTCGATCCTCGTCTCTGGCCTCGCGGCGATGCGGGGGGCCGACTTCCTGCTCTGACTCAGGCCGACAGCGACTTGGCCAGCGCGTCGAAGGCGCGCAGGTCGGCGATGAGCCGGCCCATCCGCTCCACCGGGATCATGTTCGGCCCGTCCGAGGGGGCGCGGTCGGGATCCTCATGCGTCTCGATGAAAAGCGCGGACACCCCCACCGCGCAGGCCGCCCGCGCCAGCACAGGGGCGAATTCGCGCTGGCCGCCCGACGTGCCGCCAAGGCCCCCCGGCTGCTGCACGGAATGCGTCGCATCGAACACCACCGGATAGCCGGTCGCGGCCATGGTGGGCAGGCCGCGGAAATCGGTCACCAGCGTGTTGTAGCCGAACGAGGTGCCGCGTTCGCAGAGCATGATCCGCCGGTTGCCGGTCGAGGCGACCTTGTCGGCCACATTCTTCATGTCCCAGGGCGCGAGGAACTGGCCCTTCTTGATGTTGATGGCCTTTCCCGTCTCTCCGGCCGCGAGCAGCAGGTCGGTCTGCCGGCAGAGGAAGGCCGGGATCTGCAGGATGTCGCAGATTTCGGCGGCCTTCGCGCAATGCCAGGGCTCATGCACGTCGGTCAGCACCGGCACGCCGAACTCGTCGCGGATCTTCCCGAGGATCTCGAGCCCCTTCTCCATCCCCAGCCCCCGCGAGGTGCCGAGCGAGGAGCGGTTCGCCTTGTCATAGCTGGCCTTGAAGACGAACTTCGTCCCGGTGGGCGCGCAGGCCTCGGCGATGCGCCCGGCCATCATGCGGGCATGCTCGAGGCTTTCAAGCTGGCAGGGTCCGGTGATCAGCGCGATCGGGTTGTCGCCCCCGATGGCGATGTCGCCGACGGTGACGATGGTCCGGGGGGTGGGGGTCTCGGTCATGGGGGTCTCCCGCTCTGTCGGCCCAACCCTTAAGCCAAGCCGGTGCAAGGTTCAAACCGCGCGTGCGGGGTCAGGCGGCACGCGCCTTCCGATCCCCTGCTTTTCCGAACGGTCGTTCAGGATGCCCTGTCGGGGCCGCATCAGATCCGGACGGATCAGCCACGGGCATAGGCATCCTCGTAGCGCACGATGTCGTCCTCGCCGAGATAGGCGCCGGTCTGCACCTCGATCAGCACCATCGGGACCTTGCCCGGGTTCTCCATCCGGTGGACCGAGCCGAGCGGCACGTAGATCGACTGGTTCTCGGTCACGAGGCGGGTCTCGCCGTCCACGGTGACCTTCGCCGTGCCCGCCACCACGATCCAGTGCTCGGCCCGGTGGTGGTGGCTCTGCAGCGACAGCACGCCCTTCGGCTTCACCACGATGCGCTTCACCCGGAAGCGGTCGCCCAGCACCAGCGTCTCGAACCAGCCCCAGGGCCGGTGGTCGAGGGGGAAGCACTCGGCCTGTGCCGCGCCCTTGGCCTTCATCGCGGCGACCGCCTCCTTCACCTCCTGCGCGCAGTCGCGGTGCGCGACCAGCACCGCATCCGGCATGGCGACGGCCACGATGTCCGAAAGCCCGATGCCCACGATCTCGAGCCCCGGCGCTTCCGAGCGCAACAGGCTGTTCTCGCATCGGATCGCCGTGGCCGCGCCCGAAAGTGCATTGCCGTTCCCGTCGGGGCCCAGTTCGCGCCGCACCGCCTCCCAGTCGCCGAGGTCGGACCAGCCGCCCGAGAACGGCACCACGGCGCGGTTTCCGGCCCGCTCCATCACCGCATAGTCGATCGAGATCGCCTCGGCCTCGGCCCAGGGCTCGCCCGAGATGCGCAGGAAGCCGAGGTCCGGTTCTGCCCCCTCGACCGCGCGGCGCACGGGATCGAGAAGGCCCGGCACATGGGTCTCGAAGGCCTGAAGGATGGTGCGGACGCAAAACAGGAAGATGCCTGCGTTCCAGAGGTAGCGTCCCCCCTCGAACATCCGCGTGGCGGTCGGAAGGTCGGGCTTCTCGACGAAGCGGCGCAGCGGCAGCGGCTTCAGGCAGCCCTCGGGCGGCAGGTCGTCCAGCTCCAGCCAGCCATAGCCGGTCTCGGGCCGGGTCGGGCGGATGCCGAAGGTGACCAGATCCCCCGCCGCCGCCGCCGCGCGGCCGGCCTCGACCGCGGCGCGGAAGCCCTCGGTATCGGGCACCACATGGTCCGAGGGGCAGACGAGCATCAGCGCATCGGGCCGCCGCGCCGCGATGTGAAGGGCGGCCGCGAGGATGGCGGGGGCGGTGTTGCGGCCCTCGGGCTCGATCAGCACGGCGCCGGGGTCGATGCCGGCCTCCTGCAGCTGTTCGGTCACGATGAAGCGGAAATCGGCATTGGTGACCACGACCGGCGGCGCGAACCCGTCGCCCGAGACCCGGCCGGCCGCGGCCTGGAACAGGGTCCTGTCGCCGGTGAGCGGCGCGAACTGCTTGGGATAGCTCTTGCGGGACAGTGGCCAGAGGCGGGTGCCGGACCCTCCGGCCAGCAGTACGGGAACGATGGGCGTCATGGAAATGCGACTCCGGAACAATCGACCGCCCCAGCTTAGGCCGCGCCGCCCTTCCGGCCAATGGCTTCCGGCAGCGCGCCCTGTCGCATCGCAGAGACTCGCCCGACGGCTGGCGCTCGGCTAGAACGGATTGATTGACCGGAGGATTTCGATGACCCGCCCGCTTGCCACCGTCACGCCCAACAGCTGGGCCTTCCTGCGCGACCCGATGATCGCGCCCACGGGCTTTCGCGAATACGACGCGCGCTGGAAATACCCCCAGGAGATCAACCTGCCCGGCATGACCGCGCTGGGGCTGGGACTCGGGACGCAGATGCGCGGACGGGGGCTTTCCGACATCGTGGTGGCCAACGACTACCGGGACTATTCGCTGGCGATCAAGCAGGCGCTGGTGCTGGGGCTGATGCAGGCCGGCGTGCGCGTCCATGACATCGGCCCGGCGCTGTCGCCGATGGCCTACTTCGCGCAGTTCCACCTCGACGTGCCGGCGGTGGCGATGGTCACGGCGAGCCACAATCCGAACGGCTGGACCGGGGTGAAGATGGGCTTCCAGCGCCCCCTCACCCATGGCCCCGACGAGATGGCCGAGCTGCGCGACCTGGTGCTTCAGGGCCGCGGCGAGCCCGCCTCCGGTGGCGCCTACGTCTTCGAGGACGGCGTGAGGGAGGCCTATCTCGACGACCTCGCCGGCGATTTCCGCCTCTCGCGCCCGCTGAAGGTGGTCTGCGCCACCGGCAACGGCACGGCCGGTGCCTTCGCGCCCGAACTGCTCGCCCGGATCGGCGCCGAGGTGGTGCCGCTGCATTGCGAACTCGACTATACCTTTCCGACCTACAACCCGAACCCCGAGGCGCTGGAGATGCTGCACGACATGGCGGATGCCGTGCGGGCCTCGGGCGCGGATCTGGCGCTCGGCTTCGACGGCGACGGCGACCGCTGCGGCGTGGTGGACGACGAGGGAGAGGAGATCTTCGCCGACAAGGTGGGCGTGATCCTCGCGCGCGACTACGCGCGGATTTATCCCGGCGCGCGCTTCGTGGTGGACGTGAAATCGACGGGCCTTTACGCCTCGGATCCCGTGCTGCGCGATCTGGGCGCCACGACCGAATACTGGAAGACCGGCCACAGCTACATGAAGCGGCGGGTGTTCGAGACCGGCGCCATCGCGGGTTTCGAGAAGTCCGGGCACTACTTCCTCGCGCCGCCCGTGGGTCGCGGCTACGATTGCGGGATGCGGGTCGCGGTGGAACTCTGCCGGCTGATGGACCGCCATCCGGGCACCTCGATGTCGGACCTGCGCCGCGCCCTGCCCGCCACCTTCACCTCGCCCACCATGTCGCCCTTCTGCCCCGACACCGAGAAATACGGCGTCCTGCAGCGGATCGTGGAGCGTCTGGAGGCGATAGCGGCCACGGGCGGATCCTTGGGCGGACAGAGGATCACCGGCCTCGTCACGGTGAACGGCGCGCGGGTGATGCTGGAGAACGGCGGCTGGGGCCTCGTGCGCGCCTCGTCGAACACGCCGAACCTGGTGGTGGTCTGCGAGAGCCCGGAGAGTGCAGCCGAACTTCGGGCGATCTTCGCCGATCTCGATGCGGTGATCCGGACGGAACCGTCGGTCGGCGCCTACGACCAGCGGATCTGACGCTCAGATCCGCTCCAGCCAGGCGTTCGGACACCAGGTCACGTTCGGCCCGTAGAAATCGCAGAGTTCGGCATCGATCCGGTAACGGCCGGGATGCGCCAGCAGGAATTCCGCCACCGCGCGGTTGGGACCGTCGTCATAGCGCCGGTAGGCTTCGGCGCGCATGTCGGCCACCACCCCATCCTCGACCACCAGCCGGTCGCCGGGCTGCAGGCGCGGGTCGAAATAGGAAAGCACCGCGGCCACCGACTCGTAGGTATGGGCGCTGTCCTCGATGACCAGCCAGGGCCGCGGGGCGGCGTCGATCAGGTCCGTGGGGAAGGTGCCCGCCGGATCGGTGCTGTCCACGGCAAGGAAGCGGATGCCCTCCTCCTCGAGGGGCGGGCGTTTCAGATCGAGGCTCAGGATCCCGGTCTGCAGACCCAGTGTGCGGCACTGATCGCGGAACCAGACCGCGCTGCCGCCCTCGGAGGTGCCGATCTCGATGATCGTGGCCGGAGCCAGCGCCTCGATGAGCCGCAGGTAGAGCGCGATGTCGAACGGGTTCTTGGCAAATCTCAGCCCCCGGTAGCGGGTGCGCAGCGTGCCGGCCTGCACCCGGTCGAGCACCTCGGGCGGCAGGGCGATGCGGAAGGCGCGCCCGCCGACAGACTGCACCCGGCGCGGGGGCTCGGGTGGCGGACGGGACCCCCTGGCCAGCACCGTCGGGGACAGCGTGCCGATCAGGCGCGGGCGGTAGACCAGGGAGCGATGCGGCCGGCCGATCAGCGTCTCGTATTCCGCGGCCATCGCCTTGCGGGCCGCTGCCGTGCCGTTGGTCGCGGCGCCGCCATGCACCTGATGGAACGTCCCCTCGCCCAGCACGATCCAGGGCTCGTCCCCCGACAGCGCCACCGCGCGCTGCCAGAGGTCGAGGTTGACATAGCCGCCGCCCGGAGAGTGGAACCGCTCGTCGAGACCACCCAGGCGGTCCCAGAGCTTGCGATCCAGGAACAGGCCGTTGGTTTCCGAGATGCAGCCGAACCAGCCCTCGGCCGAGGAGCCCGCCAGCACCGAGATGTCGAACAGCCGGTAGCCATCCTTCCGCCAGGGCACCGAGGCGAGCAGCGCATCCTCGGCGGCGCGGTCGTAGCCGGTCCCGACCGAGCGCATCTGGACATCGGGCCCGAGATGGAAGGCCAAGGTGCCGATCGCGCGCGAGGGATCGGCCCGCCAGGCCTCGACCGCCCGGGCAAGAAGGCCGGGCGAGGAGAGGCGCGCCCCGTCGATCCAGAGCCCGACCAGCTGCCCGCGCGTCTCGGCCATGGCCGCATTGATCGCGGCCGCTGGCGAGGGACAGGCAGGAACCCGCAGGACCCTCAGATCGACCCCGCCGCAGGAAAGGGCTGCCGCCTCGACCGGGCGGGCAGAGCCGCAATCGATCACCAGGATCTCGCAGGACAGGCCCGCGGGCAGGCGCTGATAGGGCGGGCAAAGGCTGAAGAGGGTGCGCGGCAGTTCCCGCTCCATGTCATGGGCGCAGACCACGAGGCTCAGGTCGGGCATGGCGTTCACCGGCCGATGGCCGCGCGGATCGCCTCCGCCGTCGGGTCCAGGGCATGGGCCCGGGTCAGAAGATCCTCGGGCACCGGCTCGTCACCAGCCTCGAGCAGCTTGCGGATCTCGGGGTTGTAGCGGTTCCACAGCACGCGGTTCTGCGGCTTCAGCCCGCGCACCACCAGAAGTCCCGTCGGCTCCGTGTCGAGCCAGGTGAGCTGCAGGTCGGGTCGGATCTCGGACAGCAGCCGGGCGAAGCGCCAGACGTCGCCGGTCCAGACCTGCGACTGCCGCTCGCGCAGGGCCTGCACCGGATGGTTGGGCAGCACGTCGTCCACCACGATCACACCCTTCGGGCTCATGTGCCGTTCGAGGTTCATGAAGTCGCGCAGGACGAATTCGCTCAGATGCATCCCGTCGATGAAGGCGAAGTCCACCCGCCCGTCGAAGGGGCTGTCGCCTGCGAAGAAGAAGAAGTCGTCGCTGGTGCAGCGATGGAGCGTCGCCGTCCCGGGCAGGGTCTCGATGTCGGGCGAGGGATCGATGGCCACCGCCCTGCCCCGGCACAGCGCGAGGCTCTGGCCCTTGCGCACCCCGATCTCGCAGTAAAGCCGGGGGGAGAGCAGGCGGTGCATCTCTTCCAGCACCTCGCGATAGGGACGCTTGCCCCGCGTCGCCTCGGCCGCGGGATCGGGATGGGGGGCTGCGGGCAGCAGGATGGGTTGTGCAGGCTTCGGCGCCGTCAGACGCTCGAGCGTGCCGCCCTTCTGGAACACGCCGACGAGATCGCACCAGGGCCCGCGCTGGTCGCGCCAGCAATGCACGAGCCTCAGACCCGCCCAGTCCGCCATCGCCCCCCAGGCATCGGGATAGAAGCGGTAGCAATCGACCGGGTAACGGTGGATCGGCCCTTCGGAGGGGGCGATCATGAAGGCCAGCCCACCGGGCGCGAGCACCCGCGCCACCTCGGTGAAGACGCGCCAGAACTGCGGGCAATGTTCGAGCATCTGGCCCGAGACGACCAGATCGACCGAACCGTCGGCCAGCGGCAGGACATAGGGATCCTCGAGCACGACATCCACGCCGGGTCCCGGGGCGAGGTCGAAGCCCGTATAGGCGGTACCCGGTGGAAAGAGGTCGCGGTAGGAGCCGTTGACGCTGGCCGCCCCCAGGTCGACCACCCGGGCTCCGGGCGGGCAGTACCAGTCGATGCAGCGCTGCATGTTCTCGAACGAGGAGAGGTGCATGAGGTCTCCGGGGTGAGGGATCTCCGGCATCGGCGCAGATGCGCCTCCGGCAGGTTGGTCGATCGGGCCGAACGAGGCAACCGCCTGTGGAGAAGTGGACACTGCGCCGCAGAGACGGCCCCGGCCACTGGCCGGAGCCGGGCCGTCAGCCCTCCATCATCTGCTCGGTGAGCAGCGCCTGCAGGTAGCGGCCGTAGTCGTTCTTGTCGAGCTTGCAGGCCAGCGTCCGCAGGGCCGCGGCGTCGATCCAGCCGTTGTGGAAGGCGACCTCCTCGGGGCAGCCGGTCTGCATGCCCTGCCGCTTCTGCAGCGTGCGCACGAAGTTGCCCGCGTCGAGCAGGCTGCCATGCGTGCCGGTGTCGAGCCAGGCGAAGCCGCGGCCCATGCGCTTGACGTCGAGCGTGCCCTC
The DNA here is from genome assembly GCF_002407205.1 of Rhodobacter sp. CZR27. Lineage (NCBI taxonomy): Bacteria > Pseudomonadati > Pseudomonadota > Alphaproteobacteria > Rhodobacterales > Rhodobacter > Rhodobacter sp. CZR27. The sequence goes on from NZ_CP023550.1 coordinate 61,597, forward strand.
CTCGAGGTAGATCTCGAGCAGCGAGGTGATCTCGATCTCGCCCCGCGCCGAGGGCTTCAGGCCGTGGGCGAATTCCGGCGCGCGCGCGTCGAGGAAATAGAGCCCCGTCACGGCATAGTTCGACGGCGGAACCTTCGGCTTCTCGATGATCTGGGTGACGCGGCCCTGCTCGTCCATCGCGACCACGCCATAGCGCTCGGGATCGGCCACGTGGTAGCCGAAGACCGTGCCGCCGGTCTCCTGCCCGTCGGCCTCGGCAAGCAGCGCCGGCAGGCCATGGCCGAAGAAGATGTTGTCGCCCAGCACCATGCAGGAGGGGGCGCCCGCGAGGAAATCCTCGGTCAGGGTATAGGCCTGGGCCAGCCCGCCCGGATGGGGCTGGACCACATAGGTGAGGCTGAGGCCCCACTGGCTGCCATCCCCCAGCACGCGCCTGAACTGGTCCTGGTCCTGCGGCGTGGTGATGATCGCGATCTCGCGGATGCCGGCATGCATCAGCACGGTCAGCGGATAGTAGATCATCGGCTTGTCATAGACCGGCATCAGCTGCTTGGAGACGCCGATGGTGACCGGGTAGAGCCGCGTCCCCGAGCCCCCGGCGAGGATGATGCCCTTGCGTGCGGTCATGAGGATACTCCTTGCAGGTCGGAAAGGACGCGGGCCAGGCCCTGCCGCCAGTCGGGGCGGGCGAGGCCGAAACGGGAGAGGTCGGAACAGTCCATCCGCGAATTCGCCGGACGGTGCGCCTTCTGCGGATACTCGGCCGAGGGGATGTCCTGCACCTCGCAGGGAAGGTCCGCCTGGCGGAAGATCTCGCGCGCGAACCCGGCCCAGCTCACGTCGGGGGCACCGGACAGGTGATAGGTGCCGGAGAGTTCGGGCTTCGACACCAGAGCCTCGGCCATGGCGAGGCAGGTGGCGGCGATCTCGGCGGCGGGCGTGGGTCCGCCCACCTGGTCCATGACCACGGTCAGCCGCTCGCGCGTGGCGCCGAGGCGCAGCATGGTCTTCACGAAATTCGCACCATGGGCCGAGAACACCCAGGAGGTGCGCAGGATCGCATGCGTCCCGCCCGCGGCGCGCACGGCCTCCTCGCCCGCGAGCTTCGAGCGGCCATAGGCGCCGAGCGGACCCACCGGATCGCCGGGCCGCCAGGGACGCTCGCCCGAGCCGTCGAAGACATAGTCGGTCGAGATCTGCACGAAGGGGATACCGAGGTCCGCGCAGGCCCGCGCCATGGCGCCGGGGGCCTCGCCATTGACGAGGGTCGCCTCGGCCTCCTCGTCCTCGGCACGGTCGACGGCCGTCCAGGCGGCGGCGTTGATGACGGCCGAAGGCATCGCCTCGCGGATCGCCCGGGCACAGGCTTCCGGATCGGTCAGGTCGGCCTCGTCCCGGCCGAGGAAGCGCGCATCGGGGGCAAGGCGCGCCAGTTCCCGCGCCACCTGCCCGGTGCGGCCAAACACCATGAGGTCCTTCATCGAAGCTCTTTCCGACTTGCAGCGAATTCGGCGTCGCGCAGCACGGCGCCGGTCAGGTGATGGTCCTGGTCGGCCGGCGGCAGCGCCTCGACCCGGTGGGCGAGCGCATGCCAGCTCTGGCGCGGATGGAACCAGGGCAGCGGGCGAGAGACCAGTCCCGCCGCCGAGACCAGTTCGGCAATGCGGGGGCGGGAAAAGCTCGTGCAGCCGGGATAGGTCCAGCCGGGAGCCTCGACCGGAAGATCGGGCCGGTCCTCGGAATGGAGGAAGGTGGCGAGGATCAGCCCGTCGGGGGCAAGCGCGGTGCGGAACCGCTCCAGCGCGCGCGACAGAAGATCGGACCCGGTGTGCGAAAAGATCGACTGCGCGACGATGAAATCGAATTTCACCGCAAAGGCATCAGCCGCGAATTCGGCGCTGTCGCTGAAGACGGGGGCCTTCAGGGCCACGAACTGCGGTCCCAGCTCGCGCTCGATCGCATCCTCGACCAGCCACATGTTCGGCTCGATGCCGTAGTAATGGCCGCGGGCCAGATACATCATCAGCAGCCGCCCGGCGCGCAATCCGCCGCAGCCCACATCGAGCAGGCGGTGCCCTTCGCGCAGGCCAAGCGTCGTCAGCAGGCGGAACTGCGTGGCCCCCATGTAATCCCATTGACCGGGCGGACCGACATAGGCGCGGTAATGCTCGTCGCCCGGCCGCAGCCGGCGGGCCTCGTCGGCGGAGAGGCCCCGGCTGTCCGTCATGCCTTGACCCCAAGCCGCTGGCCCACGCCCGCGCGGTCCTGCAGCGCGCGCCACCAAGGTTCGTTGGCCAGATACCAGTCGACCGTGCGCTCCAGCCCCTCGTCGAGCGTGACCGAGGGCCGCCAGCCAAGCTCGGTGCGGATGCGGGTCGGATCGATGGCATAGCGCAGGTCGTGGCCTGGGCGGTCGGTCACGAAGGCGATCTGCTCGGCATAGGGCGTGGTCTTCGGGCGCTTCCGGTCGAGGATCGCGCAGATCTTGCGGACGATGTCGATGTTCTTCGCCTCGTTCTCGCCGCCGATGTTGTAGCTGCGGTGGTTCTCGCCCCGCGCGAGCACGGTCAGCAGCGCGTCGGCATGATCCTCGACATAGAGCCAGTCGCGGACGTTCTCGCCTTTCCCGTAGACCGGGATCGGCTCTCCCGCCAGCGCCTTCAGGATCACGACGGGGATCAGCTTTTCCGGGAAATGGAACGGCCCGTAGTTGTTTGAGCAGTTGGTCAGCACGTAAGGCAGGCCATAGGTCTCGCCCCAGGCGCGGACGAGATGGTCCGAGGCGGCCTTGGACGCCGAATAGGGCGAGTTCGGCGCGTAGGGAGTATCTTCGGTGAACTGGCCGGTCTCGCCCAGCGTGCCGAAGACCTCGTCGGTCGAGATGTGGTGGAAGCGGAAGCCCGCGGGCTTCCCCTGCCCTACCCAGTACGCGCGCGCGGCTTCCAGCAGCACATAGGTGCCGCGGACGTTGGTGTCGATGAAGGCGCCCGGCCCGTCGATCGAGCGGTCGACATGGCTTTCCGCCGCCAGATGCATCACCGCATCGGGGCGATGGGTGGCGAAGACCCGCGCCATGGCCTCCGCATCGCGGATGTCGGCCTTCTCGAAGGCGTAGGTCGGGGCATCGGCGACGCTTGCCAGGTTTTCCAGGCAGGCGGCATAGGTCAGGCAGTCGACATTGACGACATGGTGGCCCTTCGCCACCGCTTGCCGCACCACCGCCGAGCCGATGAAGCCCGCTCCTCCGGTCACGATCAGTTTCATGGGGCTCAGGCCTCGTAGGTGAAGGGGCTGGTCCAGTCCGCGAAGCGCGGCGCGCGGGCGTCCTTGTCGGAAAGGATCGCCGTGGCGGGGTCGATGCCCCAGTCCACGCCGAGGTCGGGATCGGCGAAATGCACCGCCCCGTCGCAGTCGGGCGCATAGACGTCGGTGGTCTTGTAAAGCACGACCGTCGCGGGCGCCCGCGTGACGAAGCCGTGCAGGAAGCCCTTGGGCACCAGAAGCTGGCGGGCGTTCTCGGCCGAAAGCTCCACCCCCACCCACTTGCCGTAGGTGGGCGAGCCCACCCGCACGTCGACCGCCACGTCGAGGATCGCGCCATGGCCCACGCGCACCAGCTTGTCCTGGGCATGCGGCGGCGCCTGGTAATGCAGGCCGCGCACCGTGCCGACGGGAACGCTGATCGACTGGTTGTCCTGCACGAAGTCGAGGTCGATCCCGAGGCCGGCAAGGGTCGCCCGGTTCCAGGATTCGCAGAAGCTGCCCCGCGCATCGCCGAACACCCTGGGCGTCAGGATCAGGACACCCGGCAGTTCCGTCTCTTCGATCTTCACCTGAAATCCCCTGCTTCGAACCGCTTGCTGGATAGCAACTCGGCCGGAGCCTGTCCACGCGTCCCGGCCTCAGATCCGGCCCAGGACCGCCGCCAGCCAGAGCGACATGCTGCCCGGCAGGCCCTGCCGGTAGAGCCCGATCCGGTTCAGGCGGCGCAGCCGGTTGAACGGGCCCGCCCGGCGCAGCGCGTCGAACTCCTGCAGCAGCCGGCGGTTCTCGGGGGTGAGCCGGTGGGCCGAGGCGCGGAGCGCGCGGATGTTGATCGAGTTCCACTGCCGGAACCGGCCGCTCAGCAGCATCATCAGCCGGCGCTTCTTCGCGGCAAGCCCGTGGTTCGCCCCGATCAGGTTGCCGCCGTGCTGGCGGTAAAGCAGCAACGGCACCGGATCGAAGATCACCCGCCCGCCGGCGCCCGAGACGATCTGGTAGATCCACCAGTCATGCACCACGAGGCGGCCGGGCTCGCGGCTGGCCTCGGCCAGCAGATCGATGCCGCCGCGGTTCAGCATCATCGTGTTGCCGCCGGCGATGTTCTGCACCAGCGCATGGCGGAAGCCCGGCGCGCGCTGCGGCAGCGGATAGGGCCGGCGGTTGCCGAGATCGGCATCGCAGATCCAGCTCGAACCGCCATAGAGGACGGGCAGGTCGGCGGGCTCCGCGGCCAGCGCCCTCGCCCCGCGGGCAAGCTTGTCGGGCAGCCAGACGTCGTCCTGGTCCGAGAGGGCGATCATGTCGGCCTCGGGCGGAACCTGGCCCAGGAGGTGCAGGAAGTTCTTCGCCGAGCCCTGGCAGGGTCCGTCGATCAGCCGCACCTCGAGCCAGGGGTGGCGCGCGGCGAAGGCCGCCACCCGCTCGCGCGTGGCATCGGCCGAGCCGTCGTCGCTCACGATCAGCATCGCGGGGCGCAGATGCTGGGCGGCATAGCTTTCCAGCTGCTCGTCGAGGTTTGCCGCCCCGTTGTAGGTGGCAAGCAGGATGGCGATCCGGGGAGGATGGGACTCGGTCATGGGCTCTCCTATAGCGCCGCGCTGCGGCAAGGGCAGCATCCTCAAGCTCCCGCCCGGCGTTCGACCCAGCCGAGAAAGGCGGCATCGGCGGATCTCAGCCGGGGCTGGCCGCTGCGGTGCCAGAAGGACTGCCATTCCGCGACCAGCGCATGGACGTCCCAGCCCGGCATCAGCGCCCGCACCTTCTCGAGCGTGGCCTCGCGCAGCGAAGGCGCGAGGCCCGGCGCCAGCACCGCCTCGCGACGGGTGACGCAGAGCATGTCGCCCGGCTCCTCGGCGAGCAGGTAGCCCGGCAGCGCATTGGCCTCGATCATGTCGCGGATCATCTTGCGGAAGACCCGGAGCGGCGAAGCCGAGCCTGACTTCTTGGCGAGCGTGGCGATCGAGACCCGCCATTCCGGCTGGTGGCCGCAGTGCTTGCGCGCCAGTTCGTAGATCCGCCGCTCGAGCGGCTTTCGCAGCCGGAAATAGTCGCGGCTGAGCGTGAGGACCGATTTCGTGAGCACCGCCTGGAACAGCCACTCCGAGAGGGTGACCATCACCTGCACCATGCGCCCCCCGCGCGAGCGGCGCACGATCTGCCAGCTCTCGATCAGGCCGAAGCCGGTGGTGATCTCCCGGCCGCCCTGTTCGATGTTGGTGGTGATGCGGGTGCCCGCCAGCCGCTCGAAGGCCTCGCGCAGGCGCTGGTAGCCGTCGCCGCTGGTCTCGCGGTTCGTCGCCGTCATCAGGTCATGCGCGGTCAGGTGCAGCGTGCGGCTGATGGCGCGGCCGGCGTTCAGCGCGGCCATGAGCTGGCTGATGCAGTAGATCAGGATGTCCTTGTCGAAGAGCGTGGCGAGGCCGCGCACCGAGGGCGTCACCGTGATGCGGACCCCGTTGTGGGAATAGTCGAGCACGCGCAGGTCGGGCCTTGTGGCCAGCGAGAAGACAGGATGCTCCATCGAGGCCATGTCGTCCTTGGGCAGCGCATCGAGGATGTCGCAGATGAAGAAGTCCGTGGTCTCGGGCGGCCGGGCAGCGGGCTCTTCGGGGACCGCGGCGGCCTGGCGCGCGCCCGTCCGGGCCAAGGCTCCGGCCTCCCCCTGCCCCGCCGCGGGCCGCCGGCCGCGGACGATCCGGCCCGTCGGGCCCTCGGCGGGATCGCCCCGCAGGTCCGGGCCGGTCCCGGTCGTCCCCCTGCCCCCCTGCCCCGTCCCGGTCTCACCGGTCGGGGTCGGGTCGGCAGGATGCCCCGCCCGCCGGGTGTCCTGCGCACCCGTCCGGGCAGCGGCGGCCTTCCGCCGTCCGCCTGTCTCCTGCATTCGCGTCGCCTGTGCCTGCTCGACGGCGCGGCCCCCGATGTGATCCCGGGATGTCTCGCGCCTTCGTGGTTTCGATGACACCGAGCCTACGCCCAAGCGCCCCCTCCGTCCAGCACGGCCCGCCCGCAGCGCTCCGAAAGATCGGGGTTCCGGAGTCGCGGAAGCGTGGCTTCGGAGTCGGAGCTTCGGGGTTCCGGAGTCGCCCGGCCTCTCCGGACCCGTCCGTTTTCCCCGGCCCCTCAAGGGCTTGGACGAATCCGCCGGATCGCGTAACTATATATAACCCGAAACTAACTGATGCAGGCCGGCCACGGCGCGCGGGAAAGACCCAGCTGGCCGCCCGCGCAAGTGGCGGAAATCAGCCATGAAAATCAGAAAGTTGTTGCACCGTGTGCGCAGAAAATTGCCATGTCAGCAAAAAGGTGATACTTTGCCGTAAAATGAGCAGATGACCCGGAAAAGGGGACAGGCATGGCAGAGACCAGGGGACGGAAGACCGCCGCGCGCGGCCGGGTGGACTTGCGCAAGGGGCCGCCCGCGCGCGAGCCGCAGGTGCCGCTGCCGCCCTATTTCAACATCTCGCCCGATGCGGCGCTGGCCGAACTCGAGGCGCCGCTGACCACCGCGGGCTTCGCCGAGATCGCCCGCTCCTGCGCCCAGGGGCGCGACGACCTGGCCTCGCGCGGACTGGACGAGGAGGGCCGCCGGAGCCTGCGCCTGTTCTCGACCTGGGAGATCACGCGCTACCTGATCCCGGTCGCCACCGCGCATTTCCGCCGCGTGCTGAAGGCCAATCCCGACCTGCCGCAGGGCATCTCGGAGACCGAGGGCGGCGCCAAGTGGTTCACGCTGGACGAGGTGCTGCGGCTCCGCGCCCACTTCGCCGCCGAAGGCTCCAAGGCCAAGGAATACCGCCCCTACCGCCCCGCGGGCCTGCCCGCGAAACTGGTGGCGGTGGCGAACTTCAAGGGCGGCGTCGGCAAGACCTCTACCGCCGCGCATCTCGCCATGTCGGCCGCGCTCGACGGCTACCGGGTGCTGGTGATCGATCTGGACAGCCAGGGCTCGATGACCTCGATCTTCGGCGGCCGCGTGGCGGACGAATGGGGCACGGTCTTCCCGCTCCTCGCGCGCCACTACGCCGGCCACCTGCAGTCCGAGAACCGCCTGCGCGTCTCGCGCGGCGAGGCGCCGGTGCCGATGGACGAGACGCTGACCGAGGCGCTGAAGATCCGCGCGGGGGATCTCATCGCAAAGACCCACTGGCCCAACATCGACCTGATCGGCGCGCAGCTGAACCTCTACTGGGCCGAGTTCCAGATCCCCGTGTGGCGAATGCAGGGGCGCAGCTGGAAGCTCTGGGACGCGCTCACGGATGTGCTGGGCGAGGATGGCGTGCTTGACCGCTACGACGTGATCTTCATCGACACCCCCCCTGCCCTCGGCTACCTGACCATCAACGGGCTGGCCGCGGCCGACATCCTGCTGGTGCCGCTCGGCGCCTCGTTTCTGGAGTTCGACTCGACGGGGCGCTTCTTCGACATGCTGCATTCCACCTTCCGCTCGATCGAGGAGGGCGAGAACATCGCCGCCCGCGCGCTCGGCCGCGAGGAGTTGTCGTTCGAATGGGATGCGGTGCGGGCGGTGCTGACGCGCTTCGACGGCGCGCAGCAGGGCGAGATGGCGGCGCTGATGCAGGCCTACATGGGCCGCACCATGAGCCCGGTCCGGCAGGATTTCACCGCGCTGATCGGCCAGGCCGGCGAGCAGGTGAACGGCATCTACGAGGCCGATTACCGCGACTTCAACCGCGACACCTACATCCGCGGCCGCGAGACCTTCGACGCCACCTATGCCGCCTTCAAGCGGTTGCTGATGGGCATCTGGCGGCGCGAGGAACTGGCGGCAGCCGAGGCGGCGGAGTGAGCCGCACCCCCGGAAATGTTTCGCGCGCGAAACAAATCGGTGGGGAAGCAGGCGGGATGAGGCGGGGCAAAATGTTTCGCGCGCGAAACAAATCCGCCGCAGGGACAGGAAGGATCGGCCCATGGCCAAGCGCAAGCGACTGACAGTGCCGCCGATGGGCGGGTTCGCCGCCCCCGCGGCGCCCGAGGCGAAACCCCTGCTCGGCCCGGGCCTGGCCCCTGCCCCGATCAGCCGCGTCACCGGCGAGGCCGCCGCCACCGCCGCGCTGCGCGAGGTGGCGGAAGAACTGACCTCGGCCCGCGCCGAGGGGCGTCTCGTGCTGCGGCTGGCGCTTGACCGGGTCGAGGAGTCCTGGCTGGTGCGCGACCGGCTGGGCATCGAGGCCGAGGAACTCGACAGCCTGATGGCGAGCCTTGCCAGCCACGGCCAGCGCAGCCCGATCGAGGTCGCCGACATGGGCGAGGGCCGCTTCGGCCTGATCTCGGGCTGGCGGCGGGTGACCGCGCTGCGCCGCCTGCTGGCCACGACCGGAGAGGAACGCTTCGCCAGCGTGCTGGCCATCCTGCGCCGGCCCGAGACCGCCGCCGAGGCCTATGTGGCGATGGTCGAGGAGAACGAGATCCGCCTCGGGCTGTCCTATTTCGAACGGGCGCGGATCGCGGCCAAGGCGGTCGAGGCAGGGGTGTTTCCGACCGAGAAGGCGGCGCTCCAGCAGCTTTACGCCTCGGCGAGCCGAGCCCGGCGGTCGAAGATCGGCTCGTTCCTCGGGATCTACCAGGCGCTCGACGGGGCCTTGCGCTTTCCGGCGGCGCTGCCGGAGCGGCTGGGGCTGGCGCTGGCGCGGCGGATCGAGGAGGAACCGGACTTCGCCGAGGGGCTCGCGGCGCGGCTGGCGGCCGCCGGGCCGGACACGGCCGAGGCCGAGCTGGCGCTGATCGCCGAGGCCGTGGCCGGGGCAGGGCAGCCCGATCCGGCTTCGGCCGGCGCGGCCCCGGCCGAAGCCGCCCCCGCGCCCTGCGACAGCCCCGCGCCCCGCCGGACCCGTCCCGCCGCGGCGGCGGCGGCCGAGATCCGGCCCGGCGTCTTCCTGAAGGGCGCCCGCGGGGGCGAGCTGGTGCTGTTCGGCCCCGCGGTCGACGAGGGGTTCCGGGACCGGCTGCGCGACTGGCTGGCCGGGCAGGGCTAGCCCGGGCCGGCGGCCCCTTTCGCGGATATCACCGGGCAGGTTGGGGTGACGCAATCCTGAAGCGATCCGCTTCGGGGGGCTGCAAGCTTTTGGATTGAAATGGCGGAAAAAACCACCGAAAGTAGAAGGGGGCGATAGTCCCATTCGGACAGGTTTTACGGGGTTTAGCCATATCGGGTCGTGGCGGGCGCAGAAGGCGTTCATTCGATGTTGTTGAGTATCGTCCTGTGCACGAGAAACCGTGCCGAACAGTTGGGGCGCACCCTCCGGACGGCGGAAAGGATGCAGCGGCCCGCCGCGGACTGGGAAATCCTGATCGTCGACAACGCCAGCACGGATCGCACGGCCGAGGTGGTCGCCGCGTTCTCCGGCCGCCTGCCGATCCGCCGCATCCTCGAGCCCGTCCCCGGCCTGTCGCATGCCCGCAACCGCGGCCTCTCGGAGGCGCAGGGCCGCTACATCTGCTGGACGGATGACGACGTGCTGGTCGACCGCGGCTGGCTTGCGGCCTATGCCGATGCCTTCCGTCGCCATCCCGGCGCCTCCTTCTTCGGCGGCCGGGTGGAGCCGGTGTTCGATGGCGAGGTGCCGGGCTGGGTGTCGGGGAACCGTGACCTGCTGCGCTTCCTGATGGCCGAGCGCGACCTGTCGCCGACCGAGCTTGTCTTCGAGCGCGGCTCGGTCGATCTTCCCTTCGGGGCCAATTTCGCGGTGCGCACCGACGAGCAGCGCCGCCACCGCTACGATCCGGAACTGGGGGTCGCGCCCGGACGGCCGCGGCTGGGCGAGGAAACCACGGTCCTGCTGGCGATCCTCGAGGCGGGCGGACGGGGCATCTGGATCCCGGACGCCCTTGTCCGGCACGTGATCCCCGCCGAGCGCCTGACGCCCCGCTACGTGGCCGCCTATTTCCGGTCGGCGGGCGAGACCTGGGCCTTCCTTGCCCGGACCGGAAGGCCCAGCTCGATGGGGCCTCCGCCCGCGCCGGGGCGCAGGCATCTTCTGGGCGCGCCGGGCTGGATCTGGCGGACGGTGCTTGTGAAGGGTGCGTCCTGCCACTTCGGCGCGTCCCGGAGCATCACGCGCGACTGGCTGGAGAACTGGATTCACTACAACTACATGCGCGGGGCCCTGCGGGATTTCCGGACCGCACGGAGGGAAGCCGCGGCCGCCGTCCCGCATCCCGCAGGCTGGGCGGCGGAGTGGCGTCGGCGCCTTCTCGCATCGCTCGGGCGTCCGCGGCACCCGCAGGCCCTGGCGCGGGTTCCGGTTCCCGCCTGTCCGGCCGAGGACCGGCGCCGCGCCTGATCCCCGCGTGCCGCGCGGACGTCACGGGCCGCCGCTCCGCGCACCCCGGGGCCGGGGGCGTCCCGTCGATCCGCGCGGGTCAGCCCCCGGCGGTCGCCAGATGGCGCCGGGCGACCGCCACCGCCTCGGCGCGGCTCGCGGCGCGGCTGCATCCGTTCCACCCTGTGCCGAAGCTGTCCGCGAACCGCCCGATCTTGCCGTAGCTGTTGTCCAGGAAGACATGCGGCAGCCCGAGCAGGGTGGCCACGACATGGACATGCAGCCGGTCGGTGATGACGAAGCGCGCCCGCGACAGCTGCGCCACCCCGCGCCCGAGCCGCGCCCGGGCCAGCCGGTTCGCCAGGTCCAGCCCGCGGGCCGCCCGGCCCAGGCGGGCGGGTCGAGGCTCAGGACCGCGCCGAGGCGGGTCCGGCGCAGGGCCGCGCGATACAGGCCGGGATCGTCCGTCAGCCAGTCCTCGACCGGCCAGTCCGCGGGCAGGTCGGCCGGCGCAGGCCCGCCGACCGCCTCCCTGTCGGTGCGCAGCAGCAGCAGCACGTCGAGGTCCGGCGCGGCCGGGCGCGGCAGCTCTCCCAGCGCGAAGGCCATGTCGGGACAGAGCCGGGCCTCGCAGGGGAAATGGCGCCGGGCGAGTTCCATGCTCGGCCGGTCGCGCACCAGCAGCGTGAAGGCGCCGTGGCGCTCGATGACGCGGGCGGTGCGGGCGAGGGCGGTGGCATCCCCGTAATGGATCGATTGCGGCATCTGCACCACCGGGCGGCCGGGGAAGCGGGCCAGAACCGCCTCGCGGAACAGCTGGTGCTGTGGCCAGACATCGCCGAAATTGCCGCCGCCGTGCAGCAGGATCGGTCCCGGCGGCAGGCGGTCCAGCCGATCCGCGGGATCGTCGAAGCGGCAGGTGAGGGCCGGCGCCCGGCCCGCGTTGCGCGTCAGCCAGGCCAGTTCGCCCAGCCAGATCGCGCTGTCGCCGACATTTGCATGGTCGGGAAAGTCGAGCAGCGCGAAGGGCTCCGCCGCGAGCGCGGGCAGGACGGGGGCCAGCGCCGCATCGATGGCGGCCTGCAGGCGAAAGATCACCTCGCGGTGGGTGACGGAGGGGGCAGGGGCGGTCAGGGGGTCAGCGGCCTGCATCGGCGTCCCTCGGTTCGGATTTCATCGACCGGGCAAGGTCGGCCAGTTCGCGCAGCATCGGCCGGCCGAGAAGCAGCATCAGCCCGGCATGGAGCAGCACGCCAAGCACCACCGCCCCGGCCACCATCGGCCAGCCCGCGCCCAGCCAGAGGGCGAGCGGGTCCTTGGCCATCCAGACCCCCGCCGCCATGCCCAGCGACGCCAGAAGCGGCGGGGCCAGCGCCGCCGCCGTGTCGCGCGGCTCGACGCCCGCATGGCGCCTCAGCGCGACCTGCTGGACGGGCAGGGTGAGATAGGCGCGCAGCACATAGGCCGCGGCCACCGCCATCAGCCCGAAGGGCACCAGCGCCGCGGTCAGCACCAGTGTCGCCGCGAACTGCAGCGCCGCCACCGCCAGCACCGACTGCGCCCGGTTCACCGCGGCCAGCGCGGGGCCGGCGAAGAAGTTGGTGACGAAGGGCACGGCCATCAGCACCAGCACCATGGCGACCGGCGCGGCGCCGGCCCAGGTCTCGCCGAAGAGCAGCGGGAAGACCTCGGGCGCGAGGGCGCCGAAGCCGAACATCATCGGGAAGACGGCAAGCCCCGCGGCGCCCAGGATGCGGTTGTAGCCGCGGGCGAAGCGGACGGGATCGCCCTGCAGCCGCGACAGCGCCACGAGCGCGACCGACCCCGCCGGCGCCAGCACCGACTGGCCGATCAGCTCGATCAGCCGCCAGGCGATGCGGTAGGTGCCGACCGCCTCGGTGCCGTGCCAGCGGGCGAGGAACAGGTCCTGCACCCGCACCAGCAGCATCCACAGCAGCTGCGTCGTCACCATGCTGGCGCTGAACCCCAGAAGGCCGCGCAGCCGCGACCAGCGGAAGCCGAGCCCCGGCCGCCAGCGGAAGCTCCACCAGGCGAGACCCACGCCGAGCGTCGAGGCCACCGCCGACTGCACCACCAGCGCCCAGATCCCCCAGCCGGCCCAGGCCGCGGCGACCGCGGCGACCCCCGAGGCGAGGCTGGTCACCATGCCCTGCAGCGCGAGGCTCTTCTGGCGGAACTCGCGCGCGAGCCTTGCGCCATGGATCGCGCCGAGCGCCGAGACCGGCAGCAGCACCGCGAGCCAGCGGATGACCGCCGCGACCTCCTCCTGTCCCAGCATCCGCGCATAGAGCGGGGCCGCCGCGAAGGCCGCGGCGCCCGCCAGCGCCGAAAGGCCCAGAACCGCCCAGAAGGCGGTGTCGGCCAGCGTCTCGTCCAGTTCCCGCTCGCGGATGACCGCATCGGCAAGGCCGGCATTGGCCAGGATCCGCGCCGCCTCGAGAACGAGGCTCGCCAGGGCGAAGACGCCGAAGTCGGCCGGGCCGAGCAGGCGCGCCAGCACGACGAAGAGCACGAAGGTGGCCAGGGTCGTCCAGCCCGTCCGGAGCACGGACCAGAGCACCGCGACGACGGTCTTGCGCTTCAGCCCGTCGGACGGCGCCAGGACCGTCTCCGTCATGCCCGGCTCTCCGGCCGGAAGAGGGCGAGGGGAGCAGGACAAGGCAGGGCCGGGACGGCATCGGACATCGGCAAGAAGGGCTCCAACCAAAGGTTGAGCCGGACCATGCCTCATCCCGAAGACGCTGTATAGATTGGCCGGATGCCCGCTTGCCGCGCTGCGGCATCGGGGCCGTGCCACCCGCTCAGGTGCCGGAAGTCTCCGGTGCCGCGGGCTCGGGGGCCGCGTCCCTGCGCCCCATCCGGCCCTCGCCCCGGGCGGCGGCGGCCCGGCGCAGGGCGGCGCGCCGGCCACCCCCCTTGCGCATCCAGGGGGGCAGCACGCCCTGCATCATGTGCTCGTGATGGGCGACGGCCTTCTCGATGCGGTCGTAGTAGAACAGTTGCCCTTCATGCAGCACCGCGCCCGAGGTGCAGAGCTTCTTCAGCAGCGGCATCGAATGCGAGACGATGACCGCCCCGCTCCGCTCGAGCCGCTCGCGCAGGATCGCGTTGCTTTTCGCGCTGAAGGCCGCGTCGCCCACCGCCGTCACCTCGTCGATCAGGTAGGTGTCGAAGGGCACCGCCATCGAGGTCCCGAAGGCCAGCCGCGAGCGCATCCCCGAGGAATAGCTGCGCACCGGCAGGTGGAAATGCTCGCCGATCTCGGCGAAGTCGCGCACGAACTCGATCATCGCCTCGGTGTCGACGCCGTAGAGGCGCGCGACGAAGCGGACGTTCTGCGCCCCGGTCAGCTCGGGGTGGAAGCTGCCCGAGAAGCCGACCGGCCAGGAGATCGTGCCGGTCGAGACGATCTCGCCACTGTCGGGCAGCATCGTGCCGGCGATCATCTTCAGAAGGCTCGACTTGCCCGCGCCGTTGCGCCCGAGAAGACCCACGCTCTCGCCGGTGGGGAAGGTGAAGTTCAGGTTGCGCGCCACCACCTTGCGCGTCCCGTTCAGGACATAGCTCTTGGAGACGTTGCGCAGTTCGATCAAGGGCCGGCCTCCCTGGCTCAGCGCCGGTCGCGCACGCTGTAGTAGATCAGCAGCCCGATCGACCAGACGAGAAGCGCGAGGCCGCCGGTCAGCAGGCTGAGCAGGCCGCGCTGCGGATAGAGCGATTCCTCGGCCAGCGTCGGGCGGACATAGGCCGCGATGTAGCGGCTCATGCGCTGCGCCTCGGCGACCGCGGCGTCATAGTTGGTCAGCGCCGCGACATAGGCCTTCTCGGCGAATTCCAGATCGACGCTCAGCCGTTCGTATTCGCCCACGAGGGTGGAATAGTCGCTTTCCTTGCCGTCCGCCCCGCCGCCCATGCCGAACTTCTCGCGCTCGCGCTGGATCAGCTCCTCGATCACCGCGATGCGGCGCTCGTTCTGGGCGATGCGGGGGTCGTTCGGCTGGGTGGTCTGGCGCAGCAGGTTGATGTCGATGCTGGTGGCGGCCAGCTGCTGCTGCAGCGTGTTGAGCAGGCCCATCTGGCCCTGGATGTCGGCCTTCGGATCGACGATCTGGGTGCGCGAGCGGAACTCGGTCAGGGCGACGCGCTGGTCCCGCAGCCGCTCGATGGACTTGTCGAGCTCCTCCTTGGCGTAGCGCGTGGCATCGGCCCGGGCGATCGCCGAGAGGTCGTTGATCATCCGGGTCGACTCGTCGAGGATCAGCTGCGCCACGGTCTGGGCGTCCTTCGGGTCGAAGGCATGGACGCGCAGCTCGAGCAGCCCCGTGGTGCTGTCGTAGCTGATGCGGACCATGTCCTGCCAGTACTCGACCAGATCCTCGATGCCGCGGTCTGGATCGAAGGCGAAGACCGGGTCGAAGGCCGGCTTGGAATAGATCGCGCGCAGGTCGACCGTCGCGTCGATCCGCTGCACCAGCTCCTGGCTCTGGATGAACTGGTAGAGGATGTCGGAATCCGAGGCCTCGCCCGTGCCCGAAAGCCCGAGGCTGCCGAGGCCGCCGAGCAGGTCGAGCGCCGAGCTCATGTCCTCGGACCGGACCGAGAAGCCCACGGTCGAGGTGTACTGGTCGTCCGCGACGGCGAAGAGATAGAGGCTGGCCGCGAGAGTGGGGGCCACGACGATGCCGAGGAAACTGGCCAGGATGCCGTGGTGGCGCAGCCGGGCCGTGGCGGCGGGGGCGACGGCGGGGATGCTGAAGTCCTGCAGCATTGCCGCCTTCGCCGCGGCCCTGGCACGGCCCGGACCCCTTGCGGGGGTCGCAGGCTCCGCCCCGCGGGCGGCGACCTCCGGGGCGGGAGCGGTGAGCGGCGGCATCCGCGGCGGAACCGGGGGCACCTTCGCCTGGGCGGGCTGGATCGTCCCCGCGGCCTCGCGCGCCGCTGCAGCGGCCCCGGCCCCGCGTGGCCCTGCGGCCGCCTGCCCCCCCGCGGGCCGCGGCCGCTGCAGCGGCGCAGGCCGGGCGGCCGGCGCTGCCTCGGGCGCGTCGGGCGAAGCGGAGGGCTGGGAGGAGCGCAGGTCTGCAGGGGTCGCCTGCGGCACCGACGGCTTGGACGCGTTCACAGGGGCGGTTTCGCTGGCTCGGGATGGATCATCAGGGGCAAGGTATGCCAGCTTTACATGGCTGGGTGCAAGTGATGTTATGCCGGCCGCCGCCGGCCCGGCGAAGGGCGGCGCTTCCAACGGACGGAACGCAGAAGATCATGGTGACCCTCTCCGGCCTTCTCTCGGGGCGTGGCTTCGTCTGGGGCCGCTCGGTCCTGTCGCTGATGCTGCGCGAGATGGCCACGAGCTATGGCCGCTCGCCCGGCGGGTATCTCTGGGCCATCGCCGAGCCGGTGGGCGGGCTTGCGCTGATGACGATCGTCTTCTCCTTCGTCCTGCGCACGCCGCCGCTGGGCAGCAACTTCGCCCTCTTCTACGCCACGGGCTTCCTGCCCTTCACCTATTATGCCTCGCTCACCTCGAAGCTCGGCCAGGCGATCCGCTATTCGAAGCCGCTCCTCGCCTATCCGACGGTCAGCTATTTCGACGCGATCCTCAGCCGGTTCCTGCTGAACACGATCACCACCCTCGTGGTCTTCGTCATCGTGATGAGCGGGATCATCGCGCTCTACGATCTCAACGTCAGCCTGAACATCCCGGCCATCCTCGAATCCTTCGGCATGGCGGGGGCGATCGCCCTGGGGGTGGGGACGCTGAACTGCTATCTCTTCAGCGTGGCCCCGGTCTGGGAGCGGGTCTGGTCGATCCTGAACCGGCCGATGTTCATCCTGTCGGGGATCTTCTTCCTGCTCGAGACCACGCCCGAGCCCTTCCGCTCGATGCTGTGGTTCAACCCCCTCGTCCATGTCATCGCCAAGATGCGCGAGGGGTTCTACTCCACCTATGACGCGCGGCTGGCCTCTCCGCTCTATGCCTATTCGGTGGCCCTCGTCTGCCTGTTCTTCGGCATGCTTCTGCTGACGCGCCATCACCGCATGCTTCTGAACGAAGGCGCCTGACCGGGCGGGTTTGCGTCCCCCTGAGGCTGTTGCTAGGAAGCGGCCGTTCACCCTGGAGATGGCCATGTCCGAGTCCGTACCCGCAACCCTCCGCCGTCTGATCAGGCTGGCGAGGGTGATGACCCTGACTCCGTCGGAGCGGCGCTATCTCCGGGCGATCCGCAGGAGCGGCCTGTTCGACCGCACCTATTACCGCGGCGCCTATCCCGGGCTGAACCCGCTCTACCTGCGCTATCCCGAGAAGCACTACATCGCCTATGGCGAGCGCATGGGCTACCGGCCCAATCCCGATTTCTCGCCCGAGGCCTATCTGCGCTACCACCCGGACGTGGCGGCGGCCAGGGTCGCGCCCTTCCTGCACTATATCCGCATCGGGCATGCGGAGCAGCGCCTGACCAAGGACCTGCCCGAGGTCGTGGTGCTTCCCGCGACCGGCCTGCCGCAGATCCGCTTCGAGCAGGGCCGCGCCACCGCGCCCCATGCGGTGGTGGTGCATGTCTACTATCCCGACCTCTGGCCGGAATTCGCCGAGCGGCTGCGCCGGCTCACCCTTCCCTTCGACCTCTACGTCACCCTGACCTACCGGGGGGACGAGACGGACGAGCTGGCCCGGGCGATCCGCGCCGAGTTTCCCGCGGCCTTCGTCACGCCGATGCCGAACCGCGGGCGGGACATCCTGCCGTTCCTCACGCTGCTCAACGCGGGCGCGCTGGACGGCTACCGCGCCGTCTGCAAGTTCCACACGAAGAAGTCGCCGCACCGGCAGGACGGCGACATCTGGCGGCGCCACCTGATCGAGGGGATCCTGCCCGAGAAGGGGCTCGAGGAGAAGCTCGAGGCCTTCGTGAACGACCCCACGGCGGCCTTCTGGGTGGCCGACGGCCAGCACTATACCGGCACCGAATGGTGGGGCTCGAACGTCGAGGCGACGCGCCGCCTGCTGCAGCGCATCGAGATCCCGATGGAGCGCGACAGGCTCTCCTTCCCCGCCGGCTCGATCTACTGGGTCAAGCCGCTGGTGCTGGGGCTGCTGCGCAGCCTGCGGCTGCGCCCCGAGGATTTCGACCCCGAGGAGGGCCAGGTCGACGGCACCATCGCCCATGCGATCGAGCGGGTGCTGGGCTACCTGGCGGCCCGGGCCGGGCAGAAGATCCTGCAGACCAGCCAGATCCGCCCCGGCGCGCTGCCGGCGGCCCCGGCGCGGCCCGCCTTCGTCAGCGCCTTCTACCTGCCGCAGTTCCATCCGGTGCCCGAGAACGACGCCTGGTGGGGCAAGGGCTTCACCGAATGGCGCTCGGCCGTGCTGGCGCAGCCCGCCTTCGCCGGGCACCTCCAGCCCATGCTGCCCTCGGACCTCGGCTTCTACGACCTGCGCGTGACCGAGGTGATGGGCGAGCAGGCGCGCCTCGCCCGCTCGGCCGGGATCGACGCCTTCTGCGTCTATCACTACTGGTTCGACGGCCGCCGCATCCTCGAGGCGCCGATCGACCGGCTGATGGCGCGGCCCGGGATCGACTTCCCCTTCTATCTCTGCTGGGCCAACGAGAGCTGGCGGCGGAACTGGGACGGCCTCTCGGGCACGGTGCTGCTCGAGCAGACCTATGCCGAGGGCTTCGAGGCGAAGCTTGCCGCCGACACCGCGCCCTGTCTGCGCGACCCGCGCTATGCCCGCCCCGACGGGCGCCGTCCGCGCTTCGTGATCTACCGCCCCGAGGACATGCCCGACCCCGAGGCGAGCATCGCGCGCCTGCGCGAGGCCTGGCGGCGCGAGGGGATCGGCGAGGTCGAGCTGGGCGCCGTGCGCTTCCATGTCGAGGGCGCCCATCCGGTGCCCGAGGGGGTCTTCGACTTCTGGGTCGAGATGCCGCCGCACGGGCTGGTGAAGGGGCCCGACTTCCTGTTCGGGGGGCCCGAGGGCAACCGGATGCCGGCCGAGATCGATCCCGCCTTCAGGGGGCTGGTCTATGATTATGCCTCGGTCGCGCGCCGGGCGCTGTCCGAGACCTATGTCCGTACGCTGCCGAGGAACACCATCGCCGGCATCATGCCGGGCTGGGACAACACCGCCCGCCGCGGGGCGGCGGCCCATGTCGCCTATGGCGCCAACCCCGCCACCTTCAACCTCTGGCTCGAGGGGGCGCTGGCCCGCCGCGTGCCGGCCTCCTATCGCCGCGAGCTGTTCGTGAACGCCTGGAACGAATGGGCCGAAAAGGCGGTGCTCGAGCCGAGCCTGACCTTCGGCGATCTCAATCTCCAGGTGATGCGGCAGCATCTGGGGGCGGCGGAGCCCGCCGCCCGTCCCGCGGAGCCGCCCGCGCAAGGCATGAGGTCGAACTGAATGGCACGGGTCGTTCTGCACATCGGGACGCACAAGACGGCGACCACCACGATCCAGGACATGTTCGCGCACAATGCCGCCCTGCTGCGGCAGCACGGCGTGATCTACCCGCGGCTCAGCCGGGTGGCCGGGCACCACGGGCTGGTGATGGAATGGAACCGGCTGCCCGAGATCTATGCCGTCCCGAACGGCAGCATCGAGACGCTGAAGCAGCTTTCGAAGGACTATGCCCATGTCCCGGGCACGCTGTTCCTCAGTTCCGAGGAATTCTCGCGCGGCAAGCCCGGGGCGCGGGTGGATTTCCGCGCCGTGCGCGAGCTGCTGTCGGGGTTCGAGGGCATCTCGGTCGTCTGCGTCCTGCGCGAGCAGTGGCAGTTCATGCAGTCGATCTATCTGCAGGCCTCCAAGGAGCGGCAGCCGCCCAAGCCCTCGGTCATGATCCAGTCGGTCCTGAAGCAGGACATGACCGACGGGCTCTGGACCGACTACAACCTGCTCTACGATCACCTGCTCGAGGCCTTCGCCCCGGAAGAGATCGCCTTCCTCGACTTCGACACCTGCCGGCGGCATCCCGACGGCATCGTGGGCGCGATGCTCGATCATCTCGGATGCGGCCTGTCCGGTGCGTCCCTCCAGGTGGTGCATGGCGGGCAGTCGAACGTCTCGCCCCTGTCGTTGCCGACATGGGCGGCCTGCGCCATCTCGGAACCGGACCGCGCCCCCGCCTGGCTGATCGAGAGCACCACGGGCGCCTTCCGCGCCGAACATGGCGAGGAGGCGACGCCCTGCCTCTGGACCCGGGGCGAGTTCGCGCAGCTGACGACCTATTCCCGGCGGCGCAACGACCGGCTTTCCGAGCGGGTGAAGGCCGTCCAGCCCGACTTCCGCATCAGCCAGAGCGAGCCGGGCGAGACGGTGGTCTTCCGCGACGGCCTTGCGGCCTCGTTCTGGACCCGGTGCTGCCGCTGGATGTACCGGGCCCGCAAGCCTGCCCTGAGCGGCTGAGGCCACGGTCGGCCGGACCCGGGAGGCGCCACGAGGGTCCGGCGGCAGAGGACCCTCGGCGCTCGGGGCGCGCGCCCGTCAGGACCGGCGCGACAGGACCTGCGTCACCGCCCGCATCGGGCGCGTCACCTTCCAGGACGTGCTGGACAGGATCGCCGCGTGGCGGGCCTCCATCTCGGCGACATGGCGCCGGGCATGGGCGAGTTCCGTCTCGAGATCACCTGCGTGCCGTTCCAGTTCGGCGACATGCGCAGTCTTGTGCAGCAGCTGATGCTCCAGGTCGGCGAGCTGCCGCTCGACCAGCGGCAGCCGTTCCCGCGTCGCCAGCTGGGCGGCCAGCCCGCGCTCCATTTCCGCCGCGAGCCGGCGGGTCATGGATTCCAGATGCTGCGAGGCATGGCGCAGCCGGGCCTCGCACTCGGCCTGCGCCTGACGGGCGCGTTCCAGCTCTTCCTGCAGGGCCGCCCTCGCGGCCGCATCGCTCGCCAACTGGCCCCGCAGCTCCGCGATCTCCTGCTCCCGCAGGGTCAGGCTGGAGCGGAACTCCTCGATCTTCGAGCGGGATTCGACGGCGCGGCCCAGCATGTCGAGCATCGGCATCGCCCGCTCCACCTCGGCGCGGATCGCATCGAGCGCCGCCTGGTCCCCGGTCGCCTCCCCGTCGTCCGACCAGCGGCCGAGGATCCGATAGGGCTCGCGGATCCAGTCCGGCAGGCTGGCCGCTCCCCGGTCGTCGCCGGGCCGGAAATGGCGCAGCTCGGCCGACAGGAAGTCGTCGATGGCGGGGGCCGCCGTCTCGAGGCTGCGGGGCAGGTGCAGCCCGAGCCCCTCCGCGATGCGCTGCACGGTGGCGCGCCAGTCCGACAGGAGCGAATCATACGAGACGAAGATGCGCTCGTCCCGGCGCGTGCCGGCCTCGGCCTCGAGGACGTGCCGCAGCCAGAGCAGATGGCCGCGTGCCTCGGGCCAGCCTTCGCGGCGGGTGAGCGAGGCCGCCACCTCGGAAGGCGCGCGGTGGGTGCAGACGAACAGCGGCCGGAAGCCCGCGTCGGCCAGCACCTGCTTCCAGAACGGCAGCAGGCGGCAGATCCGGGGATCCTTCAGCACGATCAGGCTGGAGCGGCCGAATTCCTCGGTCAGGACCTCGGCCGCCCGGGCGCGGAACTCGGCGAAGCGGGGCGAGAGGTACCATTCGTCGTTGAAGGCGGTCCAGTCGTCCCAGGACGAGCCTGCCGAGGCCAGGATCGCGTCGTTCAGGTAATAGACCTTGAGGGATTCGAAATGGCCCCGGGGATTGGCCTCGGTGGGGGGCATCAGGTCCTGCGGCAGGTCGCAGCCCATGTGGCCGAGAACCCCGGCCAGCGCCGAGGTGCCGGAGCGGTGCATGCCGAGGACGACGAGGGCGATGCGGGGCGGAGGAGCCTGGTCGAGCGGCATGGATGTTCGGTAACCTGTTCTCTTAGGAAAGTCTTCGAAGCAGATCGACGGCGCAGGCGGTGTCTTCGGCTGCCAGGCGGTCCGTCTCGACTATGCTGCTTGCGACAAGTTCTTCAAGCGCGGCATATGATTGCATCGCCGTTCTCGTCAGATCCCTTTCCGAGCCGATCTGGATGGCCCGGGGATCGGCCCGGTCGGGGAGGCTTGCGCCCAGCCGTTCCTCCATCCAGTCGAGATCGGCCCGGTTGGCCTCGAGCACCGGCGTCCAGAGTTCCCCGGAGAAGTCGAACTTCCGGCGTCCGATGGTCCGGAGCCTGCTGATGAAGTCCGCGTTCCTCTGCAGCGCGCCCAGGAAGCCCGCCGGGAAACCCTCTCCCCGGCTGCGCTGGAGATAGAGCAGCGCCGTCGCCTCGGCGCTCAGCGAGGTGTTGGCCTCGGGGCTCTTCCCGGCGGGCGGGGCGAGGCCGGCCAGATGCAGGAAATCGGCCACGACGTCGCCGTCCCGAAGCCGGTCCCGGTCGTAGGGGCGCAGGGTGACATTCTCCCGTCCGAACAGTTCGTCGAGCCGTGCGAACCGCTCGCGGTATCCGGGCCAGAGCGAGGCCACGTCCAGGGTCGAGATCCGTCCGCCCTTCAGGAGCTGCTGGAAGTGGCTCGCCGCAAAGGAGCGCGGACTGCGGACATAGCCGATGACCCGGACCTCCCTGGCGCGGTCCCGCAGGAAGGCCCGCAGGCGGTGCAGGGCACTGTCGCAGGCGTGGGTGGCCATCCCCTCGCCCGAGAGGATCAGCGTCCCGTTCCGGCTCGCGGCACAATCCTCCTCCAGCGAGGCGAGCCATCGCTGCTTCATTGCCGGCAGCTTCGCCATGAAGGCGGGCCCCCGGGCGGAAAAGCCGTGGTAGTCGCCCAGGCGCTCCTCGTCCTGGAACAGCAGCCAGACGAGCGTGGAATGGTTGGGTTCCGACCAGCGGGCAAGGGAGACGCCGTGGCCGAGGTCCGTCCCGTGCAGGTGCCGCTGGATCGAACTCGACCCCGTCTTCGGCATGCCGACATGCAGGATCATGCGCATCCCGTGCCTCCCCGTCCCTCTCCGCGTTCCCCTGCGGCTGTCGTGCCTGCACGGGCCTCGTCCGTTTCCGCCCCGGCCCGGCAGGGGATGCCCCGGCGCGAGCGGGGGCTGTCTTCTCCGGCCGGATGCCCGACCGGAATCCGGCGACCTCAGTAGCAGAGCCTTCGCAGCAGATCGAGGTTGCGCACCAGGGTCGCGACCGAGGGCGGGCCGGATGCCAGCCGTTCAAGCAGGATTTCCTGCACTGCCGGCTGGGCCTGCAGGGCAATCCGCGTCAGGTCCGCCTCGCCGCCGACCTGGATCGCCTCGGGATCGGCCCGGTCGTCCAGGGAGACGCCCAGCCTGTCCTCCATCCAGTCGAGATCGGCCCGGTTCTCCTCGAGCACGGGAGCCCACAGGCTGTCGGCGAAGGCGAACCTGCCCTGACCGATGGACCGCAGGCTTTCGACGAAGGTCCTGTTCTGCCTCTGGGCTCCCCTGAAGCCCGAGACATGGCCCTCGCCCTGGCTGCGCTGCAGGAAGAGGAGGGCCGTCGCCTCGGCGCTCAGCGAGCGGTTGGCCTCTCCGGAACCGCCTTGAGGATAGGGAAGGCCGGCCTCGCGGATGAAATCCGCCACCACGTCCCCATGAAAAAGACTCTTCCGGTCATAGGGGCGGAGGGTGACGTTTTCCCGGCCGAACAGCGTATCGAGCCGGGCGAACCGCGTCTGGTATTGCGGCCAGAGCGTCATGATGTCCAGCAAGGTCATCCCCTTGTCCTTGAGGATCTGCTGGAAGGCGCTTTGCGCAAAGGAGCGGGGGCTGCGGACATAGCCGATGACGCGGACCTCATCGGCCCGGGCCTGCAGGAAGTCGTGCAGGCGCTGCACGGCCGTCCCGAAATTCGGTCCCGACACGGCCTCGGCCGAGATGACCAGCGTCCCATCCCGGCAGGCTTCGCAATCCTCCTCGAGGGAGGCCATCCATGTCCGCTTCTGCTCGGGCAGGCTCGCGATGAAATCGGGACCACGAATCCTGAAGCCGCGGTGGCTGCCCACAAGCTCCTCGTCCTGGAACAGCAGGAGGAAGAGGCCGGAGTGGTTGCCGGAGTTCCACCGGGCATAGCGGACCCCCTCCGCAGGGTCCTGCGCGAAAAGGTGGTCCTGGATCGAGCTCGACCCGGTCTTGTGCATGCCGACATGCAGGATCACGCGCATCCCGGACCCCCTCAGGCTTGGCCGGGCGGCTGGGTGGCGGGCTTCATCTCCTCGACCCGCTGTTCCAGTGCCCGGATCCGGTCGGCCTGCTGCATCACGATCTGCAGGACGTGCTCCAGCAGCCGGTCGCGCAGCGCATCGGCGGCTGGGGTCTTCGGCGGGCTGCCCTCGTCCGCCAGGAGGTCGATCCCGAAGGTCTCGCGGATGTAGTCGAAGGGGGCGCGGTTTTCCGCGATGGCGGCCTCGGTCCCGTCATAGCTGAAGGAGTCCTTCAGCAGATCCTCGATCCGGGGCGTCTTCGGGAACCGCAACCCCTGGAAGGCCGCGTTGAACAGATGGGGCAGCGCGCTGTCCCGCTGCCGGTTGTTGTAGAGGGCGCGCAGCATGCTTTCCCCGGCATCGGTACGCTCCAGAATCCGCGCCTCGGGGATGTCGATGGCGAGCCCGAGCTGCGCGCCGAAATCCGCGACCACGTTCACGTCCTTCCGGAAGGGGCGAAGGGTCAGCAGGTCGGAGAACGTCTCGCCCCAGACCTGGATGGCGGCGTAGGACCGGACGAGCTGGGGGGCGACCGCGGCATAGGGACGGATCGGGCCGGGATAGGTCTTGTGGTAGATCGACCACTGCATGTAGGCCGAGGGCAGCCATTCGCGCGGGTTGCGCACATAGGCGATCAGCCGGACCGTCGCGTGCTTGCGCAGGTCCTCGATGAAGGGGCGCATCTGGGTGCCCTGCGCGAAGGTCCCCTCGTTCGACAGGATGAAACGGTCGATGCCGGAGGCTTCGGCCCGGCGCTTCAGCGTGTCCAGGAAGCGCCCGGCGTGAGTGCGCATCTCCTCGGGAGTGGATCTGAAGAAGGCCGCCTGGCCATCGTAGCCGAGAAAGCGCCTGTCCGCCGCGTCGAACCAGATGCCCAGGTAATCGACGCCTTGCCGGGCAAGGCGCTCGCGGTTCTGCCTGAGCGCGTTCTGGATGGACGAGGTTCCCGTCTTGCCCATGCCGATATGCAGGATGATTTCCACGACGTCATGACCTCTTGTAGGGGTGACGCCCCGAAGGCGCCGCCCGGTCTGCCAGGGGGGACTGGAAGGCTCCGGGATGTGACGGGACGGTGCCGCAGGGCCGGCCCCGGCCCGGGATGCCGTTCCCGGCCCTCCTCATTCCTGCGCTCCGGGCGACGTGCCGCCCACCTGTTCCCGCAGCCCGGCCACCTGCCGGCGCAGCTGCACCAGCTCTTCCGACAGGGCGAAGATCAGCTTCAGCATGAGCTGGTCCATCTCCCAGGAACTGGGGTGCCGGGCCGGACGCGGGGGGCGTTCGAAGGACAGGGGCGGCTCGCCCGTGCGGCGCAGAAGGGCGTCTATCCGCTCGATGTCGTCCCTGCGCTCCTGCACCAGCTGCTGCAGGGCCTCGGCCGAGGGGGCGAGCTGGTCCAGCGGCGGCAGCGTCGCGTTGTTCTGGTCGTGCCGCTCGAGCAGGGTCCGGATGGCGTTGAAGGCATGCGGAGGGACCTGCGCCCTGCGCCGGCCGTTGTAGACCGCCTGGGTCACCATCAGCGTCCGGTCGGGCGAGATGTTGTCCTTGACCGTGGGCAGTTCGCCAAGCCCGTTCCGGTTCAGGAAGTGATGCACCACATCCGCGGCGGCGTCGAAGTTGAAGACCTTGAAGGCGGGGCCGAAGGCGCCGTCCCAGGCTGCAAGCGCGGGAGCGAAGCGGAACTGGCGGTCGCCGAAGGTCTCGAGCCAGGAGGCGAAGTCCCGCACCGGCCCCTCGTAGCTCTTGTGCTTCAGGCCCCACTGGGCATAGGCGCTCTGGGCCCATTCGTCGTGGCGGCGCACGTAGCACTGGACCTCGATCTCCAGGCCGCGATCCTGCAGCGCCAGAAGTGCCCCCAGCACCCAGCGGCTGCGGGTGAAGAGCCACTCGTTGCTCCAGATCGCGGTGCGGATCCCGGCGGCGGCGAGCCTGTCGGCCTCGTCTCCGAGAACCCGCAGGAGCTGGGCATTGGCCTCCTCCGGCGGGGTGTCCTGGAAGAAGGCGTTCGATCCGGTCTGGACCTGCCAGCGCGGCCGCTCGGCGGTGGCTGCATGTTCCAGCATCAGGCCGAGATACTGCACGCCCTGGGCCGCAAGCCGGTCCCGGGCGGCCTCCAGGCTCTGCTGGATCGAGGTCGATCCTGTCTTGCCATGCCCGACATGGATGACCAGCTTCACCATCTCACACCCTTTTCTGGTCCAGCTTGTGGACGAAGACCGAGTCGAGCCCGCTGGCGGTCGTGATCGCCGGCCAGAGGCGCTCGACCAGATGGAACTCGGTGCCGTCGTTGGCAATGGGTTCGTTCGGCCAGGGGTAGCCGGGCCCGAAGAGCGCGTTCATCGCCTCGACCACCTGGCGGCGGACCCAGAACATGTTGCCGACCGGGAAGAGCAGCGGGTTGTCGGGCAGCGGCCCCGGCAGGCGGGGCTCGACCTTCGGCAGAAGCGCGCGCGAGGCGTTCCAGGGGATGTGGTAGGGGTCGAAGGGCGCGACGAGCCCGGTGCCGGTTTCCGCGATCCGCAGCACGGCATCCGAGATCCCGGCCTCGTCGCCCAGCAGGATGCGCAGCAGGAACTGCCGCCAGACATCGCCGCTGTCGGTGGTGGCGAACGACTTCTTCTGGTGCAGGTGGCACCAGATCTCGTCCTCGCCCGCCAGCCCGCCGGGCAGGAACAGTTCCATGAAGGGCAGGATGTCCCGGCCGCGGTTGGGCACGATCGCCACCTCGGGCACGAGCCCCTCGGCCGCCATGAGGGCACGGATCTCGCAGGCCTTCCGCTCGCTGTCGGTGGTCACGACGATGCGCCGGGCCAGGCGATAGGTGAAATGGGCGCGGATGTCCTCGGCCAGGTCGTCGGTGTAGAAGGCATGGACATGGATCGAGAAGGGCGGCACCGCGGCCACGTCGGTCGTCGTGGCATAGGGGGCGAGCCGCAGCCTGCGGTGGACCCAGTTGTCCGAGGCCTCCAGCGCGGCCTCGGCCGTCCCGATGTCCCGCCAGACCAGGCGCCGGCCGTAGCGCAGCATCTTCTCGCGCTCGCGCACCCGGAAGGCCGCGTGGTCCTCGCGCGGGAAGAGCATCGGCACGTCGATCCGGCTCGCGCCCCGCACGAAGTACCGCTGCGCCCGCAGGCGGGCCTCCAGCCCGGCGCGGATACCGGCGAAGAGCCGCTCCTGCGGCGCGGGCGGGGCGGGGCGGTCCAGCCCGGTCTTGCGCGGCAGGCCGAGCAGCGCCGTGGCCGCGGCCTCGGGATTGGCGTATTCCACCGGCAGGATGTGGTCCGAGCGGCGGTAGACCGCGTCGCCGAACCCGCTCGCCCCGTCGAACAGCACGATCCGGCAGCCCGCGTCCAGCGCGTCGAACACCACGTTCGGCAGAGGGTCGAGCCGGGACGAGACGAACATCGCGTCCGAGGCCGCCAGCACGTCCGGATAGGCGGGGCCGGCGGGCAGCAGGAACAGGTTGCCCTCGGGTTGTCCGGCGCCGACCTGGCGCAGGTGGTAGTCCATCCAGACGCCGAAGCCCATGTCCTCGGGGTTCAGGCCGTCGCCGATCCAGAGGAAGACCGTGTCGGGATCCCGGGGGCGGCAGATCTGCGCCGTCATGGCGAAGATGTCGGAGCCCTTGCGCCATTGCAGATGGCCCGCGCCGCAGACCAGCCGCACCTGCGAGCAGTCGCGCCCGATCAGCGCCGAGATCCGCCCGCGCGCCTCGGCGATGCGGGCGGCGTCCACTCCGCCCACGGCGAAGCCGCGCTGCGGCAGGACCATCGTGTCGCGGCCGATGTCGAACTCGATATCCTTCAGCCGGCCGGTCCAGCTGTCGCGCACATGGTCGGAGGAGAAGATCAGAAGATCGGCGAAGAGGGCGGTGAAGGTCGATTTGTAGGCGGGGAAGGTGTAATCGGCATATTCATGCACGTAGGACGCGAAGGGGATCTCGCGCGAGACGAGGAAGGGCACGAAGGCGAAGCATTCGACCGAGTTGAGGATGGCGAAGCCGATCCTCTGGAAGATCTCGCCGGTGCAGTAGGGCAGTTCGTCGAGCGGCTGCGAGGTGACCACCAGATCGCAGACGTGATCGAGGAAGCTGTCGAGCAGCGGCCCGTCGCGCAGGGTGGCCAGGATGACGTTGTGCGTCTCGGCCGCTTCCCGGGCGAGGTCGAGCCCGACGATGGGCGCCCCGGTGCGCGACAGTTCATGCACGGCGATCAGGCAGGTCGGAAGATCGGGATTGTAGGGCCGCCGCCCCGGATGCCGCGCCTCGCGCAGCGTGGCCAGCGTCCGCCGTCCCTCGCGCGCGCCGTAGAGCAGATAGTGCCGCAGCGGATCCATCCCGGTGCGGGCGATGTCGGGATGCCAGTCGAGATAGGCCCGCATCGAGAAGTCCGACACCGCGAGATCCGCCGGCTCTCCGGTCCGGATCAGTTCGCAGACCAGGTGGCCGGCATCGGGCTGGCCCTCGGCGATGGCCGCCGAAAGCGCGGGATCGGTCGTCAGCCTGGCCAGCACCTCGTCGATGGCCGGCGCTTGCGCCTGCAACTCGCGATAGAAGGTCTGCGCTCCGGGTCGGCGCGGGTCGGTGCGGAAGTCCGGCCGGAGGGCCAGCACCTCCGCGGGGGCATGGCGGCGCCAGAGAAGGTCGAGGTCGGTCATGCTCCGGGATCCGGGAAGGTGGTGCGAAGAAGGTCGACCGACAGGGCGTCATCCAGCCCGCGCCCCTTCAGGAAGCGCAGGAAGTGCGGCAGCAGCGGGCTGGAGGCGACCATCCCGCCCATCCTCAGCAGGCGCAGCCGGCCGGATCCGTCCAGCTCGCTGCCGATGCCGTAGGGCTGGGCCCGGCCGCGCCGGGCTTCCCCGGCGATCTCCGCTTCGGCGGGGGGGCGGTCGAGGAACAGCAGCGGGCGCCCGATGTCGAACAGGTGGTGGCCGAGCCAGCCGGGCAGGTCCGCGAGCATCGCGAAGGCGCCCGCCGGCGGCTCCAGATGCTCGATCACGATCATGGTCCGGTTCAGCCGAGAGATCGCCTTCTGAGAGAGTTCCGCATCCGGCAGGACGATCAGGACATGCGGTTCCGGCCATTGGGCAAATGGCGCCGGATCCGGCACTCCGGCGAATGCCCTCGTCGTCACTGTCAGCATGTATGGTCTCGAAAGGCCCGGGGAGGCGGCGGCTTAGCGTGAATCGGGACGTTGATACCGACCCTCCCGCAGCGCGTCCACCACAATTCGAGGGCCTGGCCAGTCACATTTCTGCGGCGCAGAAAAGGTTGACAGAACCTTTACGGCAGAGCAAGCGGAAGCGATAAATTGCCGCGGAAGTTGTGCTGCGGCCGGAATGCGAGAGGGTGGCGTGAAGGTACTGGTGATCGGCGGATGCGGCTTCATCGGCTCGCATGTCGTGGATGCCCTGGCATCGGCGGGCCTTCGCGTACGGGTCTTCGACCGCCGGCCCGAGGCGTTCCGGGCCCCGCTCCCGGGCATCGAATACGTGCTGGGCGACCTCGGCGATCCGGCCCAGGTGTTCGAGGCGATGAACGATGTCGAGGCGGTGATCCATCTGGCCAGTTCCACCGTGCCTGCCACCTCGAACCTCGATCCGGTGGCCGACATCGAGGGCAATCTGGTCGCGGCGGTGCGGCTTCTGGGCCTGATGCGGGCGGCGGGCAAGCGGCGGCTGGTCTATCTGTCCTCCGGCGGCACGGTCTATGGCGTGCCCCGCACCGACCCGGTGACCGAGGACCACCCGCTGTGCCCGATCAGCTCCTACGGCATCGTGAAGGTGGCGATCGAGAACTACATCCGCATGGAAGAGGCGCTGCACGGGCTCCGCCCGGTGATCCTGCGCGCTTCCAATCCCTACGGGCCGCGCCAGGGCCATACCGGCATCCAGGGCATCATCGGCACCCATCTGTGGCGCACCGCGCGCGGGGAGCCGGTCGAGGTCTGGGGCGACGGCAGCGTCGTGCGCGACTTCATCCATGTGCGCGACCTCGCGGCGCTCTGCCTGCGCGCGGTCGAGACCGACGTCTGCGGCTGCTTCAACGCCGGCAGCGGCAGCGGTGTCTCGGTCGCCGAGATCGTGCGGGGCATCGACCGGACGGTTCGCGCCTCGGGCGGGGAGGCGGTCCAGCCGCTGCACCGGCCCGGGCGGGACTTCGACGTGCCGCGCGTGGTGCTCGACATCTCGAGGGCGCGCCGGGCCTTCGGCTGGGAGCCGCGGATCGGGCTGGACGAGGGGCTGGCCGAGACCTGGACCTGGGTCCGGGCCCAGGTTTCGGGCCAGGCAGCCGCGACGGACACCCTTCGGGCCTGACGGGCGGAACCGCCCGGCCGGCCTGCGCCCGCGGGCGGGGCGGTCGGGGGCGGGGCCGGACGAGCCGCAGGCCCGCCGGGATCGTCCGCGGCCTTCCGGGCGGAGCTGACGGGGCCGCGCCGGGCTTCCGGGCCGCAAGATCGCGCCAGCCTTCCGATGGGCGGGCCGGGACCCGGGCGGACCCGCGCCCTGCGCTCGCAGGATGCGGCCTTCCGGCGGCTCCAGCGTACGCTCCTCCCACCATGGCTTCACCCTTCCTTCCTAACCTTCGGCCCAACCGGTGCCGAAGGGGTTTCCATGTCCGACACGTCTCCCATCCTGCAGCTTCCCTACATCCTGCCCTCGCAGGCGCAGAAGCACGTCACCCACAACGAGGCACTGCGGCTGCTCGACGTGCTGGTGCAGCCCACGGTCCTCGACCGGGACCGCACGGCGCCGCCCGCCTCTCCGGCGGCCGGCGCGCGCCATCTGGTGCCGGCGGGGGCCAGCGGTGCCTGGGCCGGCCACACGGACGAGATCGCGGTCTGGGAGGCCGAGACGGCGGTCTGGCGCTTCCTGGCCCCGCAGCCCGGCTGGCAGACCTTCGTGCTGGCCGAGGGGGCGGGCCTCGTCTTCACCGTGACGGGCTGGCAGACGCTGAACCAGCTCGCGCCGGAATTCGCCTCGCTCGGCATCTCCACTGCTGCGGACGAGACCAACCGGCTGGCCGTCGCCTCCTCGGCCACGCTGCTCACCCATTCCGGCGAGGGGCATCAGCTCAAGGTCAACAAGGCCGCGGCCGGGGATACGGCGAGCCTGCTGTTCCAGACCGGCTGGTCGGGCCGGGCCGAGATCGGGCTGGCGGGCAGCGACGACCTCTCGGTGAAGGTCAGCCCGGACGGCGATACCTTCCGCACCGCGCTCCGGGTGGACCGCGGCACGGGCCGGGTGATGCTGCCGCAGGGCATGACCGTCACCGGCAGCGTCACCGGCACGGCGGTGCAGGCCTCGGCCGCGGATGCGACGGCCGGCCGGCTGCTGGCGGTCGGGGCCTTCGGGCTGGGGGGCACGGCGCCGCTGATCGGCAATGCCGAGGTGACGGACGGCTCGATCGCGCCGGGCTTCTACGGCTATGACAGTGCCCAGGGCAGCAGCGGCGGGCCCTCGGGGGTGCAGTGCGGGATCCTGCTGCACCAGAGCCGCACGTCCGGCGCGGGCGAGGTGCAGCTTTTCCTCGTGGAGAGCGCGGCCGGGGCGGGCTGCCTGCCGGGCATCCTGTTCTCGCGGGCCCGCAGCGGCGGGGCATGGTCCGGCTGGTTCGCGGGTGGCGTGGTGGACAGCGCAGGCAATGCCAACGGCCGCTACATCCGCCACCAGGACGGCACGCAGACCTGCTGGCAGTCGGTGACCACCGTGACCTCGGGCGAGGCGGCCATCACCTTTCCGGCTCCGTTCTCCTCCACCTCGGGCCTCATCACGACGATGGGCGTCAATGGCACCGCGGCCAGCTCGATCTGTCCGCGCATCACCGCGCGCACCGCGACCGGCGCCAATGTCTCGGCCTTCAACACCTCGAACGCGCGTATCGCCGTGAGGGTCGAGCTGATCTCGATGGGGCGCTGGTACTGATCGCGGATCCGGGGCCTCCGGTCAGAGCACGAGCCCCGGATCGTCCCCCATGTCGAGACCGGGGAAGACGCTGCCTTCCAGCAGCCCCCGGTCGAAGCCGTAGAGCGCGCGCATCGTCCAGGCGGCCCAGGCGCGCACGTCCGAAGTGGGCATGAGATCGCGCCCGGCATAGAGGGCGGCATCCCCCAGCCCCGGCCAGCGCCCCATCACCTGCCCGCCGCGCACCGCGCCGCCGGCGACCAGCATCGCCCCCGCCGTGCCGTGGTCCGTCCCGCCCGAGCCGTTCTCGCGCGCGGTGCGGCCGAATTCGGTCATGGCGAGGACCGCCGTCCTCTCCCAGGCCGGTCCCAGCCCGTCCCTGAGCCGCAGCAGCAGGCGTTCGAGCTGCGAGAGCGGCTTCAGGATCGACCGGGCCTGGCTGCGGTGCGTGTCCCAGCCCGAGAGCGAGAAGGCCGCGATCCGCGCCTCGCCGCGCAGCCGCTCGGCGGCGAAGCCCGCCAGCCCGTCGATGTCGGCGAAGGGATTTCCCTTGCCCTTTCCCTTCCGCCCCCGCGCCCCGCCCTCCGCGGCCCCGGGGATCGCCGCGGCAAGCTCCAGCGCCTCGGCCGCCACGTCGCGGAACAGCGGGTCGTCGTGATAGAGCTCGCCCAGAAGCCGGCGGTTCTGCGCCGAAAGGTCGAGCCTCAGGTCCGGGGACCAGGACCGCACCGGCGCCATGCCCTCGATCACCGGCAGCGGGTCGCGCCCGACCGCCCAGGCGGTCTCGGCCCGAAGGCCCGGCACCGCCTGCAGCATCCGGTTCAGCCAGCCATCGCGGGCCGTCCCCCGCGGCACGTCGGGGCTGGTGCCGGCCTCGAGCAGGTCCTGCCCGTCGAAATGGCTGCGCTTGTCGCGGTAGGGGGTCGAGACGGCGTGGACGAAGCCGAGCTCGCCCCGCTGCCAGAGATCCGACAGGCCGCCAAGCGCCGGATGCAGCGCGAAGCCCTGCGACAGCGCAAGCCCGTTCCCGCGGGCCAGCGTCGGGCGATAGGTCGCGAGAAGCGGGTCCTCGAAGGGGCGCACCACGTCGAGCCCGTCCATCGCGCCGCGCAGCACGACCACCACCAGCCGGTTCTCGCCCAGGGTGGCGGCATCGCCCGCGAGCGTCATGGTGGTGATCAGCGGATGGGCCGCGGCCGAGCAGCCGAGCGCGGTGAGCCCCTGCAGGAAGATGCGCCGGTCGATCATCGGGGTTCTCCTATCGCCGGTTGAATTCGGCCGAGGCGAGCACGAGGCCCGCCGCGTCGCGCCGGCTTTCGGCCCGGCTCACCGCCTGCCGCAACTCCGCCCCCGCGAAGGGGCCGAGCGCGCGGTCGACGAGGGCCAGGGGATCGGGCAATTCGCGCCGGAAGGCGGTCGGCATCTCGAGCGCCCAGAGGATGCGCGAGGACAGCCGGGGCGGGGTGATCCAGGCCGAGGCTTCCTCGGGCCAGCCGTCGGGTCCCGCGGGGCGCTGCCAGGGCTGGCCCATCCCGGCCATCGGGACAAGGATCAGCCGGTCGAGCCGCTTGCCCGGAAGCCGCTCCACCTCCTCGGGCCGGATGCCGAAGGCCCTGAGCCCCGCCACCACATAGTCGAAGGGCTGGCGCACCTTGGCCTGCGGCGCGGCCCGGGCGGCCGGATGGGCCAGCATCGCGCCATAGACCGCGGGCAGATCGCCCCCGGTGTCGAGGAAGGCGCGTTCCATCGCCGCCACCAGATCCGGGTCGGGCGTGTCGGCCACGAAATGCCGGGCAAGCTTGGTCGCGATGTGGCGGGCGGTCTCGGGTCGGGCGGCCAGATCGGCCAGCGCCCTGCGGATCGGCCCGAGGCCGCGGCCCTCGTAGCTCGTGCCCAGAACCGTCTCGGCCCCCGGTTCGGCCGCGTTGCGCCGGAAGGTGAAGCCCTTCTCGATGCTGAAGCCGAGCCCGGTCAGAAGCTCCGCCATCTCGGTCACGTCGGCCTGCGAATAGGCGGCGCCCACGCCCAGCGTGTGCAGCTCCATCAGCTCGCGGGCCAGGTTCTCGTTCAGCCCCCTCGCGCGCTTTCGCCCGGCGGGCGAGCCGGGCCCGACCGAGCTGTCCTGGTCGAGATAGGAGATCATGGCCGGGTGCAGCGTCACGGCGGCCAGGAGCTCGGCAAAGTGCCCGGCGAGATGCGGGCGGATCGCCTCCTCGACCAGGGCGCCCGGCAGCGCCCCGTCGCGGGCGCTGCGCGCTACCACGGCGAAATGGCCCGACCAGAACTGCACCAGCCGCTCGCGGAAGCCATCGGGCGAGGCCAGCGCCCGGCCGATCGAGACCGCCGCCGACCGTCGCGCCTGATCGCGGATCGCTTCCCGCGCCTCACGCAGGCGCGCCGTCTTTGCGGGATCGCTTTCCGGCAGCCTCTGGCTTTCGGCGAGCGTGCGCATTGCGGGCAGCAGGTCCGGCAGCCGCGGCAGCGGCCGGTCCTCCGCGGCACGATCGGGGCCGCGGAGCAGGGTCAGCATGCCTTCGGGCGTGGTCGGCGCCCCTTCCGGCAGCGGCAGGCCGTATCCGAACCGGATCGCGGTCAGGGCGGGGCCATCGGTCATGGGCGGGGCTCCGGGTGGCGGGTGCGCCCAAGATAGGAGGTTTGCCCGGCGCCTCAAGACGGCCGCCACCGGCGCGGCATCGGGTCGCCGGCGGGGCGAG
Organism: Rhodobacter sp. CZR27; assembly: GCF_002407205.1. Taxonomy (NCBI): domain Bacteria; kingdom Pseudomonadati; phylum Pseudomonadota; class Alphaproteobacteria; order Rhodobacterales; genus Rhodobacter; species Rhodobacter sp. CZR27. The sequence goes on from NZ_CP023550.1 coordinate 95,919, forward strand.
GGGGGAGGCCCGGTCGCGCGGCGGCCCCCTTGGCGGGCGCCGTTGCTCTGCGCCCCGGCCCTGCCCGACCGGCCGGGAAAGCCTGCGCCGGAGCGCGCAACCGGCCAGGAGATGCGCCCGGCCAGTCCGGGGGTGCAGGGTCCGTCAGCGCCCGCCCGACAGGCGGCCGATCAGCCGCTCCATGTACCAGGCATTGCTCATCGGATTGACCCCCCAGGACTGGAAGTAGAGATGCGCGACGTGGTCGGTGATCCGGACGCCGTCCCGGTCCACGAGCTGCCGGGCAAGCTCGCCGCCGGGCTGCAGCGCATCCGCATAGGTGAAGCTGTCACGCAGGTAGTCGGTGTCGTTGTCGAAGATCCCGTCCTGCGCGTTCGCGGCGGTGTCCTCGCCGACCTGCGCCCGTCGGCAGGCCGGGCTGACCGTCCGCCCTGCGGGGCGGAAGGCCAGGAATTCGGCCTCGGTGTCGGTTTCCCGGTCCATGCAGGCATGCACGAAGCTGCGGCTGTTGACGATGAAGCCGAAGGGCGGCTCCAGCCCCGAGGCGTTGATGTCGCGCGAGGCGGCCCAGAGGTGGCGGACCCGGGCGACGAAGTGCCTCGGATTGTGCCGGACGATCGCATAGGGGTAGTCGATGACGATCTCGGCGATCTCGAGCGGCCGCGTTCCGGACACCCCCCGGGCCTGCAGCCGGGCGAAGGCCCGCAGCACGTCGGCGATGTCGGTGGTGACGATGCGCTTGTCGTTGCCGATGCGGGGAATGGTCCCTGCCTGCCAGTTCGGCAGGTTCACCAGCATCCGCACCACCAGGCGCCGCCCTCCCTGGGCCGCCTCGATCCGGTCGCGCATCCCCAGCATGTAGGCCTGCGCCGCGCGCACCGTGAAGGGCAGGTCGAACCCGCCCGAGGCGTTCCGGCAACTGGTCCGCTTGTTGGTATCCGCCAGGAGCCGCAGGAAGGCCCCGTCGACGTTGATCGCGGACACCCGGACGCCCGCGTCCAGCAGCCGGGCGACGTTGCGCTCGAACTCGAAGGCCGCGGCCTGCCGGCCCAGGTCCTCGGGCCCGAGATCCCGGTCGCACCGGTCGGAGGACAGGCCGATCCCCGCCGCGTAGGTCACCGTCAGGCCCGTCTCGGCCACCATCCGGGCGAGGGCCGCAAGATCGCCGTCGTCGAGATGGCTGCCCGCGGGGCGGGGGCGCTCCGTCTGCCGCTGGAAGGTCGATTCTACCAGAAAGGAAGGGTTGAGCACGATGCCTTCCACGCCGGCCCGGTCCAGCTTCTTCCAGAGCGGCAGGTTGGACGGGCTGAAGATCTCGCGGTTGTCGAGGGCGCGGGGTCCGGGTCCGTAGATGGCTTCCGGCGCCGCCTCGAGCGGGGGGGCCAGCACGACTCCAAGCGCTGCGGCCAGCAGGATCTTCCGGAATGCTGTCATGAAGGCCTCCTGACGGATTTGCCGCAGGATGCCGTGGACGACGCCGGGGCGGCAAGGTCTCGGGACGCGGTCGGGGTCCCGCGGGGCCAGGGTCGGCCAATCGCCGCCGGCCCTGCCGGGGAAAGGCTCCGGAGCCCCGACCACGATCAGGCAGGTCCTGTTCCCGTCCCGGGATTGCGGCGGTCCCCGCCGCCCCTTCGGGCGGGGTCCTGCGCGGGCCGGCGGTGGCCACCGGCCGGGGCGATCCGCGATGTCGCGGCACAGCGAGAGGTTGAACCGGGGCGTCACCGGCTGTAGCGTTTCCAGGGTTTATGTCCCGGAACGGCCGACAGACCGCGTGTCGCATTCGATCCGGAACGCCATCAGCGTGAATAGCAGGACAGGGGCCGAAACCCTCATGCACGAAGGTAATTGCAATGCAGGCAGGTGACGGCGCCATCGTCAAGGAACCGGATCCGGCCGGATCATCCGCCATGGCGGCGGGAAAGAGCGTGCTCGTCATCGGGCACAGCCATGTCGGATGCCTCGCCGCGGCCGCCAGAACGTTCAATTCGGACAAGCTCGAAGTCATCAGCGTCGCCAATGTCGTCGGGAAACGGGGGCGCGAGGAACTGCCCGAGCCCGAGATCGTCCGGGCGGTGGTGAACCACGCCCGATTGTCCAAGCCGGATGCCCTCTGCCTGTGCATCCGCGGAAACCAGCACAACATCCTTGGCATCACCGAAAACCCGACGCCCTTCTCGATCGGGGAGGCCGAATTCGGGTCGGCCCCCCGCGAGGGAAGCCGGCGCCACTTCATTCCCTACCAGCTCATGAAGGCGCATTTCAGGAACATCATCTCGCGGGACATGATCCATGAGCTCTACAATTCCTTCCCGGATGCGGCGCGCTATTACCTGAACGCTCCGCCGCCCGTTTCCGACTGGGACTACATCCAGGCCAACCCGAGCTCCTTCAGCGAAGAACTCAGGTTCGGCCCCTCGCCCCACGAGCTGAAGCTGCAGCTCTACCGATGCCAGACCGAGGTCCTTCGGGAATGTGCCGAGGCGGAGGGTGCCCGGTTCATCGACATCCCGCCACAGCTTTGCGACAGGGACGGGTTCCTGGCGCGGCACTGCTACGGCCCCGATCCGACGCATGCGAATACGGTCTATGGAGAGATCGTGCTGAAAACCCTTCTCGACGTCGTTGGAGCCAGCAAGTGAAACATCCCTATGTCGGTCTTCCCGATTGCCAGTTCTGGAAGAAGGAGCCGGGCATAAGGGACGGCGCCCTGCTCGATCCGGTCTCGGATGTTCCCTTCCGCATCGGCCAGGACGACCGGATCGTCACCGCGGGAAGCTGCTTTGCGCAGCATGTCGCGCGGTTCATGGCCAGGTCCGGGTTCAACCACCTCGTCACCGAACGCGCGCATCCGATCATTCCGAAGCGATTGGCGGAACAGCACAATTACGGGATGTTCTCCGCGCGCTACGGGAATGTCTACACCGCGCGGCAACTGAAGCAGCTGCTGCAGCGCGCCCATGGACAGTTCACGCCCATCGCGCAGGCATGGCGCGCGCCCCAATCCGGCGGGGTCGTCGATCCGTTCCGGCCGCAGATCCAGCCCGGCGGCTTCCTGAGCGAGGCGGAACTCGAGGCGGACCGGGCGCACCATTTCCGGTGCATCCGCCAGGCCATCGAGGAGATGGAGGTCTTCGTCTTCACCCTCGGCTTGACCGAGGCCTGGGAGGACACGCGCGATGGCGCCATCTTCCCCATCGCGCCCGGAATTGCCGGCGGGACCTACGATCCCGCGACGGTCCGTTTCGTCAATTTCGACGAGACAGAGACCTGGGAGGACCTGCAGCGGGCGCTGCAGTTCATCCGCGAGATCAACCCTTCGGTCCGCATCATCCTCACGGTTTCCCCGGTGCCGCTGGCCGCGACCTACGAGAACCGGCACGTGCTGCTGTCCACGACCTGGTCGAAGGCGGTCCTGAGGATCGTGGCCGAGAAGGCGGTCCGGACCTTCCGGGACTGCGCCTACTTCCCGTCCTACGAGATCATCACCAGCCCGCATGTCCGGGGCCGGTACCTGGCGGAGGATTGCCGGGAAGTCCTGCCCGCAGGCGTCGAGCACGTCATGCGGCTGTTCGTCAGGCATTTCACCGACGGGGCGGCGGCCGCTCCGCGACCCCGGCGGGTCGAGGCGGCCGAGACCCTTGCCGCAAGGCATGTGCGCGACATGCAGAAGACGATCGACATCCTCTGCGACGAGGCGGCGATCGACAATCGGTAGCCCCTTCGTCCGGGCGCCGGCGCGGCGGGGGTCTTCCCGGACAGGCCGGGCTTCCGGAGGCCGGGCCGGCCCGCTATGGTCGCGGCCGGAGGGACGGCGGTCCTTCCGGCGAACCCCGTGAGGCCCTTCCTTGACACGCATCCTCGTCACCGGCACGGCCGGCTTCATCGGCTTCCATCTCGCGCGGCTCCTGCTGGCCGAGGGGTTCCGCGTCCATGGCTATGACGGGATGACGGATTACTACGACGTGGCCCTCAAGCGGCGGCGTCATGCGATGCTGCTGCAGGACGGGAATTTCTCGGCCACCGAGGGGATGCTCGAGGACCAGGCGCTGTTCGACCGGGTGGCCGATGACTTCGCCCCCGAGGTCATCGTCCATCTCGCGGCGCAGGCCGGCGTGCGCTACTCGGTCGAGAACCCGCGCGCCTATCTCGATGCCAACATCATCGGCACCTTCAGCGTGATGGAGGCAGCGCGGCGGCTGAAGGTCGGTCACCTCATGATGGCCTCGACCTCGTCGGTCTATGGCGCGAACGAGGAGATGCCGTTCCGCGAGACCGACAAGGCCGACAGCCAGCTCACGATCTATGCCGCGACCAAGAAGGCCAACGAAAGCATGGGCCATGCCTGGGCCCATGTGCATGGCGTGCCCGTCACGATGTTCCGCTTCTTCACGGTCTACGGGCCGTGGGGACGGCCGGACCTCGCGCTGTTCCGGTTCGTGGATGCGATCCTCGACGGCCGGCCGATCGACATCTACAACCACGGCGAGATGTGGCGCGACTTCACCTATGTGGACGATCTGGTGCGCGCGATCCGGCTGCTGATCGATGCCGTGCCGGGCGGCCCCGAGACGGCGGTCGAGGGCGACAGCCTCTCGCCTGCCGCGCCCTTCCGCATCGTCAACATCGGCAATTCCGAAAAGGTGCGGCTTCTGGATTTCATCGAGGCGATCGAGGAGAGCCTCGGGGCAAAGGCGATCCGCAACTACATGCCGATGCAGCTGGGCGACGTGCCGGCGACCTGGGCCGATGCCGCGCTGCTGCAGCGCCTGACCGGCTACCGGCCGCAGACGGAGGTGCGCGATGGCATCGCCCGGTTCGTGGCGTGGTATCGCGACTATACGGGCAAATAGGGCGCAAGATCCCGAGGCCCCCGGTTTGCACCCGCGCGGGTATGCGCTAGACAACGCGAAAGGCGTGACCTTGCCCAACGAAAGCTTGAATGGCGGAGGCTGACTTGGCCCGGATCTGGCTGCACATCGGACATGGAAAGACCGGCACCACCGCGATCCAGTGGGCGCTGCACGAGCGCAGCCGCGTGCTGGGCGACGTGATCTACCCCGTCCGGGGGCGACAGCAGGGCCAGGAAGCGCACCACAACCTGTTTCCGCTCAAGGGCAATGCCTACGACCGCAGGGTCGTCGAGGAGCTGCAGGCCATTGCGGCGGAGAGCAGGGATGCCGGGAAGCCGGTGGTGATCTCGTCCGAGCATCTCTGCCATGCCACCCCGGCCAAGGTCAGGCAGATCGTGCGGAACCTGGCCGGGCACGACCTCAGGGTGGTCTACTACGTCCGGCGCCAGGACGACCTGATGGAAAGCTCCTTCCGGCAGAGGCAGTGCCACCAGCCCGGCGCCTGGGTTGATCCGGGCGAGTACATGGCCCGCTTCGTCCGCGGCTTCGACTTCGATGACCGGATCGAGCCCTGGCGCCAGGCCCTGGGGGACAGGGCCATCGTCGCCCATCTCTACCATCCGGAGATCGTCGGCCGGGATGTCGTGACACATTTCGAGCGGATCCTCGGTCTGCCGGAATGGACGGACCGGCCGGCAAGCCACAGGAACATCTCGCTGACGCCCGCCGCCACGCGCCAGGTCATCCAGGTCGCGCTCGCAAAGGGTCGGGACAAGGCGCGGAAGGTGGCGCTGAACCTGCGCGGCACCGATGTGAAGGGCGACAACAGCCCCTTCTACGACGCGGCGGCCCGAAGGGCGGTCATCGAACGCTACCAGCTGTCGAACGAGCGCTTCGCGCGGCGCCATCTCGACGAGAGGTCGGCGGCATTGCTGCTCGGCAGCGCCGGGGCAGGGGATCCGGACGCCGTCCTGCAGCCCGTATCCGCCGCCGCGGCGGCCTCGCCGGCCTGAAGGCCGGGCCTTGTCTTCGACCCATCCCGGCCGGCCGGCCGCATGGCCCGCGCGGGATCGCGAGCCCGCAGCCGGCAGGATCCGGACCGGCCGAAGGCCGCAGGGTGATTTCTTCTGGAGTGCTGATGAAAGCCTTACTGCATATCGGCTCGGGAAAGACGGGCACGACCTCCATCCAGGAATACATGTCCGTCAACCGCCAGAGGCTGCGCGAGCAGGGGATCCACTACCCCGTCACGCTCGGGGCGAAGAACCACCGCCGCCTGCCTGCCCTCGTCCAGAAGGATGAACGCGCCGCAAGGTACTTCCGCGAGCAGGGCCTGCGCGATGCGGCCTCGCGCGATGCGGCCCGCGAGGCCTGGTGGCAGGAGTTCCGCGCCGAGATCGCCTCGGCCGGCGACTGCGACCGCTGCCTGATCTCGGCCGAGCATCTGTGGCAGCTGGGTGCGCAGGAGGTGGCGGCCCTCCAGTCCCGCCTGGCGCCGCTGTTCGACGAGGTCCGGATCCTCGCCTATCTGCGCGATCCGGTCGATTACGCCATGTCGATGTATGACACGGCCCTCAAGATCGGCTCGACCAGTCTCGCCCCGGCCGCGCCCGTGGCCGGCGGTCCCACGGATTATGCCCATATCCTGAAGACCTGGCAGGACGCCTTCGGGCGGGACCGGATGACGGTCAGGCTTTTCGACCGCGCGGAGCTGGTCGGCGGCGACATCCTGACGGATTTCGTCCAGTCCGCAGGGATCGATGCCGCCGGCTTCACGGAGGTGAAGGTCAAGAACCCCTCGCTCGGGGTCCTGGGCCAGCAGATCCTGCTGCGGGTCAACCGCCGGCTGCCGCGATACAGGCCCGACGGCAGCCCGAACCGGATGCGGGGCGACATCGTCGGGCTCTTCGAGCGCTTCTTCGCCGACGGCGCCCGCATCACGCCGGATCCGGCGCTTCTGGCCGAGTGCCAGGCGGTTCTTGCCGGGTCCAACGAATGGGTCCGGCAGACTTTCTTCCCCGGGCGCGACCGGCTGTTCCCGGCCAGGTCCTACGCGGCCTGCCCCGCCCCCTCGCTGGACGAGCGGGACCTGGACCGGATGGCCGATCTCGTCGTGGACCTGTGGCAGGCGGCCCAGAAGGCGAAGCGGGCGGCCGCCTCCTGACCACCCCCTCCCGGGTGGCCGGTCAGCTCAGGACACAGGCCTCCGGGCCGACCAGGCGCGCCTCCAGCACCCGGAGGGTGGCCGCCGTCGCATGGCTGGCCAGCAGCACGTTGCGCCGCGCGAGATCGCTCATCCGCGGGGTCAGCCGCTCGGGCGGCAGGCGGTGCTTGTAGCTGTTCTTGGTCACCGGAACGCCGGCGAATGTCATTCCCTGCGAGGCCATGAAGGCCCGCAGATCCTGCTCCATCCGCTCGGTCCGGACGAGGTGGGTGCGTCCCGCGGGCAGTTCGGCGGCGATATGCGGGGGCAGATACCACCCCAGATCGAACTGGAGATGCAGCTTGCTGCCGCGCAGGGCGAAATGCGCCACCTGCCGCCGGGCATCGTCGGGCGAGGTCAGAGCCTCGGCCAGGTCGTTGGCGGTCTGGAAGTTGCGGAAGACCCGCGCCCATTGCGCGTTCTTCATCTGGACCCCGTCGCCGCCGATGCTCTTGGAATGCAGGTCCCATTCGAAGGCCGAGACGAACCGGGACACCGGATCGCGGGTCAGGACGATGAACACGTCCTCGGCCTCGCGGCGCAGGACGGCACGGGCGATGTCCTGGTTGGCCTCGCCGACGTGATGGACGGATAGATTCCGGACCTGGGGGGAGAGGGCGCGGATGACGGACTCGCCCCCGCATTTTCCGACGTGGACAAGATGGTAGCGCACTCTGTTCCGCCCGCTGAGGTTTCGCCGCTGGCTGTGCCGACTAGTCCGGGGAAGGCCCTTTGTAAAGGCGGGCGCGGCCCGGGTTCCCCGGCCCGGACATGCCGGGGATGATGGCCTGCGAGGGGTAATGCGACCTTTGCCACCCGGCCGCGACGCGCGGGCATCAACCGGGATCCGAAGATGCTTGACGAGGGCGGGCCGCCTGTCGAAGTCTGGAACCCGGCCGGGCCAGCCTGCCGTTCGTCGCGCCGTGCCCGGCACCGGGGGAACTGCCCGGGTGAGGATGCATGGAAAGGGCTTCCCGGCCTCGTGTTTCCCCTTCCGGTCCCGCAGGGGACCGAGGCAGCACTTCCGGCCGCGTCCCCTGCGACCCTTCCCGGAAACCGATCCGGAAGACGTTTCAGCCTTTCAAGGGGGATGAACAGACGTGGCATATCGCAGGGAAGGCGCAGGAGCGGGGGCGGTCGCGCAGGAACGCGTCGCGGCGGCTCCGGGACAGGTTGTCGGCATCGCCCTGGCCATCAGCCTCGGATTTCTGGCCGTGCTCGGGATCCTGCAGGCGGACCGGCCGCTCTGGCAGGACGAGACCCAGCTTCTCGCCAATCTGGGCCAGGCCTGGGGGCGCTATTTCGAGGTGCTTCCCTATCACGATCAGGCGGCACCGCCTCTTGCGCTGATCCTGCTGGACGGCCTGTGGCGGATCGCCGGCGGCGACATCCCGGTGATGCGCCTGGCGGTGCTGTCGGCCACCCTTGCCTGTCTCGCCTGCCTCGCCCTGTCGGCCGCCCGCCGCGGATTGACCGTGATGCTGCTGGCTCTGGCGATCGTGGCGCTTACCCCGATCACCCTGCGCTACGCCCTGGAGATCAAGCACTATGTCTTCGAGCTTCTTGCGGCCCTCGTCGTTGTGCAGTCGGCCCTGTCGCTGAAACTCCGGGGGCGGGTCGAGCCGGTCCTGTTCGTCGCCCTGTCGCTGCTGCTGTCGTTCCTGTCCTTCTCGGTCATGCTGGTCGCGGTCGTCATCATGGCCGATGTCGTGCTGTTCCGTGCGAAGGGAGCGGAGCGCCGGCACTGGGCGCTGGCCGTCCTGCTTTTCAGCGCGACCTGGGGGCTGCTGTACCTGGGCCTGTTCCGTCCGCTCACGCACCTGCAGATTGCCAACTATCCGGACGCCTACCGGAACGGCATGCTGATCGAGCTCCTGCAGGGCAGTCCCGCCTCGCTCGTCCGCCGCCTTCTCTACGTGGCGGGGCAGCCCGTCTTCGCCATCCTCGGCGCGGGGGCGCTGCTCGGGGGGCTGGTGCTGCTCGGCCGCAGGACGCTCTCCGATCTCGGGCGGCAGGCCCGGCGCGCCCT
>NZ_CP023550.1:110000-193105 GCF_002407205.1 Rhodobacter sp. CZR27
AGCTGTCCTGCGGCGAAGATGTAACGGGGCTCAAGCCACGAGCCGAAGCTCAGGATGCACAGCAATGTGCGTGGTAGCGGAGCGTTCCGTGATATAGCTTCATGTCTCTTATCCCTCCGGGGAGACAGAGACGCGAAGCTTTCTGTGAAGCCGGGCCGTAAGGCATCCGGTGGAGAGATCGGAAGCGAGAATGTTGACATGAGTAGCGACAAACAGGGTGAGAGACCCTGTCGCCGAAAGTCCAAGGGTTCCTGCTTAAAGCTAATCTGAGCAGGGTGAGCCGGCCCCTAAGGCGAGGCCGAAAGGCGTAGTCGATGGGAACCAGGTTAATATTCCTGGGCCAGGAGGATGTGACGGATCGCAGGTGTAGTTCGGCCTTATCGGATTGGCCGGGCTGCTGAGCGGTCCCTGGAAATAGCCCTCCATCAGACCGTACCCTAAACCGACACAGGTGGACTGGTAGAGTATACCAAGGCGCTTGAGAGAACCACATCAAAGGAACTCGGCAAAATGCCTCCGTAAGTTCGCGAGAAGGAGGCCCCGTCTGTGCGCAAGCATGGGCGGGGGGCACAAACCAGGGGGTGGCGACTGTTTACTTAAAACACAGGGCTCTGCGAAGCCGTAAGGCGACGTATAGGGTCTGACGCCTGCCCGGTGCTGGAAGGTTAAAAGGAGAGGTGCAAGCCTTGAATTGAAGCCCCAGTAAACGGCGGCCGTAACTATAACGGTCCTAAGGTAGCGAAATTCCTTGTCGGGTAAGTTCCGACCTGCACGAATGGCGTAACGATCTCCCCGCTGTCTCTGATGTGGACTCAGCGAAATTGAACTGTGTGTCAAGATGCACACTTCCCGCGGTTAGACGGAAAGACCCCATGAACCTTTACTATAGCTTCGCACTGGCATCAGGAATGTGATGTGCAGGATAGGTGGTAGGCATCGAAGCGGGGACGCCAGTTCCCGTGGAGCCAACCTTGAGATACCACCCTTCGCATTCTTGATGTCTAACCGCGGTCCGTCATCCGGATCCGGGACCCTGCGTGGTGGGTAGTTTGACTGGGGCGGTCGCCTCCCAAACAGTAACGGAGGCGCGCGATGGTGGGCTCAGACCGGTCGGAAATCGGTCGTCGAGTGCAATGGCAGAAGCCCGCCTGACTGCAAGACTGACAAGTCGAGCAGAGACGAAAGTCGGCCATAGTGATCCGGTGGTCCCGAGTGGAAGGGCCATCGCTCAACGGATAAAAGGTACTCTGGGGATAACAGGCTGATGATGCCCAAGAGTCCATATCGACGGCATCGTTTGGCACCTCGATGTCGGCTCATCTCATCCTGGGGCTGGAGCAGGTCCCAAGGGTATGGCTGTTCGCCATTTAAAGAGGTACGTGAGCTGGGTTTAGAACGTCGTGAGACAGTTCGGTCCCTATCTGCCGTGGGTGTAGGAGACTTGAGAAGAGTTGCCCCTAGTACGAGAGGACCGGGGTGAACGAACCACTGGTGGACCAGTTGTCGTGCCAACGGCAGTGCTGGGTAGCTATGTTCGGACAGGATAACCGCTGAAGGCATCTAAGCGGGAAGCCCCCTTCAAAACAAGGTCTCCCTTGAGGGCCGTGGAAGACCACCACGTCGATAGGCCAGAGGTGTAAGTGCGGCAACGCATTCAGCTGACTGGTACTAATTGCCCGATTGGCTTGATCTGACCCGGTAACAGCAAGGCTCATAACCTCGCTCTACCCCAGATCAGAAAGCAGCACGACCTGGAACAAGCATAAGCCTGATGTTGTCGTTTCTTCTCCGGTCTGGTGGCCATAGCACGAGCAAAACACCCGATCCCATCCCGAACTCGGCCGTTAAGTGCCGTCGCGCCAATGGTACTGCGTCTCAAGACGTGGGAGAGTAGGTCGCCGCCAGACCTGAAAAGAAACGAAATCTCCAGAACGATCAAAATCATCCGCGTCAGAAGCAAACAATCGCTCAAGACGCAAAACGGCCGCGGGGTGGAGCAGCCCGGTAGCTCGTCAGGCTCATAACCTGAAGGCCGCAGGTTCAAATCCTGCCCCCGCAACCAGCGTCACTTGCCTCAAGCCCGTAGCACCGCTGCGGGCTTTTGTGTTGCCGCCCATCCCCTTGTCGCGTAACGACAAAATGGCGCCGATCTCGCCGATCAGCTCGATCGCATGCCCGTTCGCGGCCGTCGTATCCGGCGTCAGCACGATCTTCCCGATCAGCCCGCGCAGGATCCCAGCCGCCTCCGGCTTCGTCTCCGCGTCGTTCAATGCCACCATCAGGTCCGCGACCTTGCGGGCGTAGATCTCCGAAAGCCCCGGATGGATCATCACCGGTTCCGGCTCCGGGATGTCCGCGAGGCGTGCTTCCAGATCGGCCCGCTCCGCCTCCAGCCCATCCATCTTCGCCTTCATGCTCGGGTTGAACATGAACCGCGCCGGGTTTGCCGGCAACTGTATTCAGGTTGGCTGAGTCTCCCGAAAGCAGGTTCCGCCCAAGATCATGCTGTTGAGCTCGCTGAGCAGCTTCCTGGCCGTCGCAGTCAAAGCGGTTTTCACCGGTTTTCCTGCATCCTGCAGCTTCTTTCGGAACGCTTTGAACGTCGCCGAATGACGTGACGCGTGCAGTGCAGCGAGATAGAGGGCGGTCCTGACGGTGGCCCTTCCGCCACCGATGACACGTTTCCCGTTGCGTTGGCCGCTATCCCGGGCAATCGGCGCAAGGCCGGCGAGAGCTGCGATCCTTCGGCGATCTGTTGTGCCGATCTCAGGCAACTCGGCCAGAAGAGTGGCCGCGACGATCGTGCCGACACCGGGCACCGACTGCAGCGGGCGATCGGTTTCGGCCAGTTCGGGCGAAGACTGAATGATCTCCGCGATCCTTGTCTCGACCTTTTCGATCCGCCGCTCGAGGAGCAGGATCAAGCTCCTGATGTCGGACCGGGCCTCGCAGTCTGTCGTCTGCTGAAGTCTGGTCACCTCCTGCTTTCGCATCTCAACCAATTGACGGCGCCGGGTAATCTGCGCCAGAAGTGCCTGCCGCGTCGGTGAGCCGGGCGGGGTCTGCGGTGGCTGCAACCTTTGACCAAAGGTCGCGAGCATCCGGGCATCGACACGGTCGGTCTTGCCGATCACCCCCATGGCTCACGCAAAATCGCGGGCCTGACGGGGGTTGACGCAGGCTGAAGCTGGCCTGGGCAGCCTCAAGGCCGTCGCGCAGCACCCGGTCATAGCCGCCGCTGGCCTCGAAGATCACCCAGACACCCTCGCGCGCCGCGGCCCGGGCGAAGCTGCGGACACTGGGCAGTGTGTTTTCTATGCGCTTGGCACCACGAGCCGGATGGTAGATGTCGAGCCACGCCTTGGCGACATCGACGCCGATGTAGTTCTGGTCCATCATGTCTCCTGTTCCTGTTCTGCGGGGTCTGCGCCAACAGCCCCAATCAACTGTTCAGGATGAATGCGAAGAAACGGGCGGCTCCCTTGCCGGCAAACGGGCTTCGTCGATGGCCCCGGAGGCTCGCGGGATGCCGCCCGCACCATCCTTCATCATAGCGGATTCTGCAAAGACAGGAGGCTCCAACTCCTGAGTAAGGTGGAGCATCATGGGCAAGACCACGAACAAGTTTTCCCCCGAAGTGGTCTTGCCCCCGTTTCATCGGACACTCAGGCGGTTGCGGTTTGAGCTGCGATGAACTCGCGGGGCGAGCGCATTTTCATCCCAGAGTGCGGGTGGTTGTTGTTGTAGTCCTCGATCCAGCCTCCGATCAATCCGAGAACGGTCTGGGCATCTGGCAACGGCGTCACCTGGACGTAGTCGCGCTTGAATGTCTTCACGAAGGCCTCCTAGATGCCGTTGCTCTGCGGGCTCTGGACCGGCGTGAAGCAGGGCTTCAGGCCCAACTGGCGGGCGAAGATCTGCGTGTCCTTCGCGATGTAGGGCGGCCCATTGTCGGACAGCATCTCGATGACCGCGGGCGCACGGTATGCGCCGAAGCGGCGTTCCACGGCTTCGAGCATGATGTCGCCATTCCAACAGCTGAACTCGAACCCATCGCTGCACCAGCGCAGGTTCGAGCGCATGACGATCACCTTGCCGTCATGAACATGCTCGGGACGTTCGGAATATTTCCGGGCCAGCAGCAGGTTATGGACCTGCATGATCCCAAGCGCTCCTTTCCAGGGCCTGCTCCGTTGCCGTGAGGTTTCGATCTCGACTAGGCTGCGGACGGGAGGTGCCCATGGCGAAGCACCCGACGCGGCGGCGGCTGATTGGGATGGCGAGCGTGGGCCTGGCCGCGCCCTCGCTGCTCCGGGCGTCGCCCGACTTCCGCCTCGGGCTCACGCCGGTGTTCCTCGACAATGAGGCGGTCCTTCTGCACCGGCTCCGGTTCGCGCTGTCGGAGGCGATTGGCGACAGCGTATCCCTCGTCCAGCGCCGCACCTATCAGGAGGTCGTGGGCCTGCTGCTCGAAGGCTCTGTCTCGGCGGCCTGGATCTGCGGCTATCCGTTCCTGCAGCATGAGGATGTGTTGGAGCTTGTGGGAGTTCCGGTCTGGCGGGGGCAGCCCCTCTACCGCTCCTGCCTGATCGTGCAGACGGGCGATGCGGCGGGCGGGCTGGCGGATCTCCGCGGCGGCATCCATGCCTTTTCCGACCCGGACAGCAACTCGGGGTGGCTCGTCACCGCCTCGGACCTCGCGCGGATGGGCGAGACGCCCGAGCGGTACTTCGGCCGGACCTTCTTCACCTACGGGCACCGCAACGTCGTCCGGGCGGTGGGGGCGGGGCTGGCGCGGTCGGGCAGCGTCGACGGCTATGTCTGGGAGGCGCTGGCAGCCGCCGAACCCGGTCTTGTGCAAAGCACCCGGGTGATCGCGCGCTCCGAACCGATGGGATTTCCGCCCTTCGCCTGCCGCCGTGATGGCAGCAAGACCCCCGAGGTCCGCCGGTTCCGCGAGGCCCTGCTGACCCTTCGCGAAACCGAGGCCGGGCGCGCGGCGCTGGGACTGCTGCAGCTCGACGGGGTGGTGCCGGGCGCGGTGGCCCTGTTCGACCCGATCGCGCAGCGCATGCGCGAACTCGGCGCGGCCCGGTGATGCGGCACCTGCCCCTCTCGGTCCGGGTGCCGCTCGCGGCTGCCGCGATGATGGTGGCAACCGGACTCGTCGCCTCGCAACAGGTGCTCGGCCGGCTGGACGCGGAGCAGCGGTCGCGCCTGCGCGAACTGGTCGAGCTGCAGGTGACGGGGCTTTCCGTGGCGCTGGGTCCCTCGGTCCTGCGCGAGGATGTGTGGGAGGTCTTCGACACGCTGGATCGTGCGGGCGAGGCGGGCGGCCGGATCGTGCTGACCGCCGTGGCCGATGCGCAGGGCCGTGTGATCGCGGCGAGCGACCCGCGCCGCGCGCCGGTGGGCAGCGCGCTTGCGACGCTGAGCGCCGATGCCCTTCCCTCGGAGGCGCTGGTGCTTGACCCTGCCGCCCGGCATGTGCGGGTGCTGGCGCCGCTCGTCTATCAGGGGCGGCCGATCGGTCAGATCCTGATCGAACTGGACGTTTCGGATCTCGTCGCCGAGCGGCGCCACGCGCGGCTTTTTCTGCTCGCCGGCAATGCGCTGGCGACCGGCCTGATCGCGGCGCTTGGACTGCTGGCCATGCGCCGGATGCTGCGCCCGGTGGGCACGCTCGCGCGGCACATGGGCGCGGCCGAGGGCGCGCCGCAGCCCATCGCCGAGGCCGAGATCCCCCGCGGCGATCCCGAGCTGGCCGGGCTGTTCCGCACCTTCAACGCCATGAGCGATGCGGTGAGGGCGCGGGCCGAGACCGAACGCCGGCTGGCCGAGCGCGAGCGCTTCGTGAGCCTCGGCCGGCTCTCCTCCTCGCTCGCGCATGAGATCAACAACCCGCTGGGCGGGCTTCTCAACGCGACCGACACGATCCGCAGCTACGCCGACCGTCCCAAGGTGGTGCGCCAGTCGGCCGATCTGCTCGACCGCGGCCTGCGCCATCTGCGCGACGTGGCGCGGGCGACGCTCGAGATGAACCGGATCGACCGGCAGGGGATGCCGCTTCAGGCGCAGGACTTCGACGACCTCCGCATCCTCTTCGCACCCGAGGTGGCGCGGCTTGGGCAGCGCCTCGACTGGGCGGTCGCGCCGGGGCTGTTTGATCCCTGGCCCGCGGCACCGGTCCGCCAGATCGCGCTGAACCTGCTGCTGAACGCGTCGGCTGCGGCCGGTTCGGGGGGCAGTGTTGCCCTGCGCGTGGCCTGCGATGCCGACCTGCGGCTGGAGGTGTCGGACGACGGGCCGGGCCTGTCCGAGGCTGCGCTCTGCCGGCTGATGACCGACGATCCGCTGCCGCCCGAAGGCGGCGTGGGCCTGCGCCTCGTCCGGGATCTGGTCCGCGACCTGGGCGGGCGGATCGATCACGCGCGCAGTGATGGGCTGACCGCCCTGGCGGTCGTTCTGCCGCCGAGGCTGCCATGCTGAGCGGCCATCGGATCGCCCTCATCGAGGATGACGAGATCATGGGCGGCTCGCTTCTGCAGCGGCTGACGCTGGAGGGGGCCGAGGTGCTCTGGCTGAAGCAGGCGGGGCGTGCGCTTGGGGCGCTGCGCACGCCGCGCAAGCCCTTCCATGCGGTGATCTGCGACATCCGGCTGCCCGATGGCTCGGGCGAGGAGGTCTTCACCACGCTCTGCCGCACGGTGACGCCGCCGCCCTTCCTGTTCATCACCGGGCAGGGCGACATCGCACAGGCGGTGCGGCTGATGCAGGCAGGCGCGGCGGACTATGTGACCAAGCCCTTCGAGCTGCCGGTGCTGCTGGAACGGCTGGCGCTGCTGATCCGGCGCGAGGTGGCCATCGATCTGCCGCCGCTGCTGGGCGTGTCGGAGGCGGCGCGCCGGGTCGAGGCGCTGGTGCGCGCGGCCGCAGCGCAGGATCATCCGGTGACGATCCGCGGCGCGCCGGGCACCGGCAAGGGCCTCGTCGCGCGGCGCATCCACCGGCTGTCGGACCGCAGCGCCGCGCCCTTCGTCGAGGTCAACCTGGCGCGCGAGTCCGATCCGGCCGCCGCACTGAGCGATGCCCTGCACCAGATCGGCGAAGGGGTGCTGTTCCTCAATGCCCCCGAGCGGCTGCCCGAGGCCCTGCAGGACAATCTGCTCCGCGCGCTCGACCGGACTACCGGCCGGGTGATCTCGGCCATGCTGCCGGGGGCGGGGCCGACGCTCGCTGCCCTGGGCGAGCGGCTCTCGCGCAGCGAGATCCGCGTGCCGCCGCTGGCCGAGCGGCCCGAGGACGCGGTCTGGCTTCTGCGCCTCCTGTTCGGGCGGATGAACCCGCGGCGGCCACGGCCGCTCTCCGGGATCTCGGCGCTGGCCGAGGCGGCGGTCGGGGCCCACGACTGGCCGGGCAACGGGCGCGAGCTGCGCGCGCGGCTGGTCCGGGCGCTGGAGACTGCCGCGGGCGCGTGGCTCTTTCCGGCGGACCTCTTCCCCGAGCGGCAGGACGAGAGCTTCCGCACCCTGGCCCAGGCGCGCGACGCGGCCGAGCGGGCGCAGATCCTCGCCGCGCTGGAGCGCTGCGAGGGGCGTGTGGCCGAGACGGCGAAGCTGCTCGACGTCTCGCGCACGACGTTGTGGGAGAAGATGCAGAAGCTGGGTCTCTGACGTTCGGAAATCCGAACGCCGGAAAATCCGCATCCTTGCCCGCCACTTGCCGCATTGCGGAAACGCCCTCGGGCGCGTCGCGGCGACGGGCGCGGCCCTGTTATCCTGCCCTCAGGTCTTTGGGAGGAGACATCCGATGAGATGCAACCGGCTGGTCGATGTCGGCCGCCGCCAGTTCCTGCGTGGCGGTGTGGTGGGGGCGGCGGGGCTTGCGGCGGGGGCGGTGCTGCCCGTGGCCCCCGCGAAGGCGGGCGCGATGGCGCGGGTGGACTATCCGTCGAACCGCCTCGCCAATATCGCGGACCTGAAGGTGGGCGAGCCGCTGGACATCGCCTATCCCGATCCCGACAGCCCCGGCATCCTGCTGAAACTCGGCCAGCCGGTCGAGGGCGGCGCGGGGCCGGACGGCGATGTGGTGGCCTATTCCGTGCTCTGCCCGCACAAGGGCTGGCAGCTGCATTACAACGCCGCCGACCGGACGCTGAACTGCCCCGGCCATTACTCGCGCTTCGACTGCGAGGCGGGCGGCCAGCAGATCTGGGGCAATGCCACGCAGAACCTGCCGCAGTTCACGCTGCGCGTCGACGACAAGGGCGACATCCACGCCGAGGGCGTGGACGAACTGATCTACGGCCGCCTGTCGAACGTGCTCTGAGGGGAGGGGATCATGGCCTACAAGCGTCACATCGACCGCCTGCCGATCATCCCGGCGGATGCGAAGGAGCACAACGTCACCTGCCACTATTGCATCGTCGGCTGCGGCTACAAGGCCTACACCTGGCCGATCAACCGGCAGGGCGGCACCGATCCGAGCCAGAACAAGTTCGGCGTGGATCTCGCCCAACAGCAGGAGACGCAGACTCCGAACTGGTACGCGCCCTCGATGTACAACATCGTGAAGCAGGACGGGCGCGACGTGCATCTGGTGATCAAGCCCGACCCGGAGTGTTCGGTGAACGGCGGGCTGGGATCGGTTCGCGGCGCGCGCATCGCCGAGAACCGCCGATCCGATATCACCGGCACGCAGCAGCAGCGGCTGACCGAGCCGATGGTCTGGCGCTATGGCACCTGGCAGCCGACAAGCTGGGAGGACGCGCTGGATCTGGTGGCCCGCGTCACCGCCCGCGTGATCGACAAGGACAACGAGGACGACCTGTTCGTCTCGATGTTCGACCACGGCGGCTCGGCGGGGGGCTACGAGAACACCTGGGGCACCGGCAAGCTCTACTTCCAGTCGATGAAGGTGAAGCACTGCCGCATCCACAACCGGCCCGCCTACAACTCCGAGGTCCATTCGACCCGCGACATGGGCGTGGGGGAACTGAACTACTGCTACGAGGATTACGGCCTTGCCGACACGATCTTCATGATCGGGGCGAACTCGCTGGAGACGCAGACCAACCTGTTCCTGAACCACATGGTGCCGGGGATGCGCGGCGAGACGCTGGCGAAGAAGCAGGTCGAACTGCCCGGCGAGCCGCACACCCCCGCCCGCATCGTGATCGTCGATCCGCGCCGCACGGTGACGGTGAACGCCTGCGAGGAAGCCGCGGGGGCGGCGAACGTCCTGCACCTTCAGATCCAGTCCGGGACCGACCTCGCGCTTCTGAACACGATCTTCACCCATATCGCCGATCAGGGCTGGATCGATCAGGCCTTCATCGACGCCTCGACCTTCCGCGAAGGGGTGGCCCAGCCCGAAGATCCGGCCCATCCCGCGGCCCTCGGCAGCTTCGAGGCCGCCCGCGAGGCCTGCCGGATGAGCCTCGCCCAAGGCGCCGCCATCTGCGGCGTGCCCGAGGCCGACATCGCCAAAGCCGCCGAATGGATCGCCCGGCCCAAGGAGGGCGGCGCGCGGCGGCGCACCGTCACCTGCTACGAGAAGGGCATCATCTGGGGCAACGACAACTACCGCACCATTGGTGCTGCGGTGAACATCGCGCTCGCCACCGGCAACGTGGGCCGGCCCGGCGGCGGCGTCGCGCGCCTCGGCGGCCATCAGGAGGGCTACATGCGCCCCTCGGATGCCCATGTCGGGCGGCCCGCGGCCTATATCGACGACCTGCTGATCCGCGGCCGCGGCAAGGTCCACCACATCTGGGCCAACGACCACTACAAGACCACGCTGAACGCGGTCGAGTTCAAGCGCGTCTACAACCGCCGCACCAACATGGTGAAGGAGGCGATGGACGCCCGCGCCGGCGCCACGCGCGAGGAGATGGTGGACGCCATCGTCGGCGCGATCGAGGCGGGCGGCCTCTTCTCGGTCAATGTCGACATCATCCACACCCAGATCGGCCAGCAGGCCCATGTGATCCTTCCGGCCGTCGAGTCGGGCGAGATGAACCTGACCTCGATGAACGGCGAGCGGCGGATGCGGCTGGTGGAGAAATACATGGACGGTCCGGGCAGCGCGCGGCCCGACTGCCTGATCGCGGCCGGCATCGCACAGGCGCTGGAAAAGGTGCTGACCGAGGACGGCCGCGCGGACTATGCCGCGCAGTTCAAGGGCTATGACTGGGCGACCGAGGAGGACGCCTTCATGGACGGCTACCACGCCAACACCGGGCAGATCGTGACCTACGACCGGCTGCGCGCGATGGGCAACAACGGCGTGCAGGAGCCGGTGACGGGCTACGAGGACGGCAAGCTGGTCGGTACCAAGCGGCTCTATTCCGACGGCAAGTTCGGCACCGACGACGGCCGGGCGCGGTTCTGCGCCGGCGCGTGGCGCGGGCTTCAGGCGCCGGGAAAGGAGCAGCAGAAGGCGGCCTACCGATACCTCATCAACAACGGCCGGTCGAACATCCACTGGCAGAACTGGTTCCTCGACAAGGAGAACGATTTCGTCTTCGACCGCTTCCCCTTCCCGTTCCTCGAGATCCACCCCGACGACATGGCCGAGCTTGGCCTGAAGCCGGGCGATCTGGTCGAGATCTGGAACGACGTGGGCGCCACGCAGGCGATGGCCTGCCCCACGCCCACTGCGCGGCCCGGCGAGACCTTCATGGTGTTCGGCGCGCCTTCGGGCACGCAGGGTAACGTGATCAACGCAGGGACCAACGAGCTGGTGCTGCCGAACTACAAGCAGACCTGGGCGAACATCCGCAAGATCTCGGACCCGCCGGCCTCGGTCCGCCACCTGACCTTCAAGTCGCAGGAGGTGGAACTGGGCTGACCTGCCAACGGCCCGCCGTTCAGGCGGGCCGCTTCCTGGCGCGAAGGGGTGGGCGGATCTGAGGCGGCCACGGGATCCGGCTCACGGATCCCGCAGGCGCCTTGTCTGACGGAGGAGCACCGCCGCCAGCACGAGGTTCGTGGCGGCGATCCCCGCCAGCACCCCGAGCGTGCCGTCGGCACCCATGAGACCGATCAACCCCGCGCCCACCAGCGGGGCGGCGGCCTGTGCCACCAGCGACGGCCGCGCGAGCCGCCCCATGACACCCGGATAGCGCTCCGGTCCGAAAAGGGCCATCGGCAGCGCGCCGCGGGCGATCGAATAGACGCCGTTGCCGGCGCCATAAAGGACCAGCGCCAGCGCCGGCCAGTCCGACGCCGCCAGCAGGACCAGCCCGGCCGCGGTGGCACTCGCGGCGGCGAGCAGCGTCCAGACCGGGTGATGGCGGGTTCCGCCGGCCATCTCGACCAGCCGCCCGCCGACCTGAGCCGGGCCGATCAGCGCCCCGAGCGCGACCGCCGCCGCCAGCGGCAGCCCCCGCGCGCCCAGAAGCACGATCAGATGCACCGACACGATGGTCACCGCGAGGCCTGCAAGCGTCTGGATCGCCGCCATGATGCGGAAGGCCCTGCGCTCCTCGCCCGCAAGCTCCGGCGGCGGAACAGGATCGCGCGCCTGGGGCCGCGGCGCGTGCGGGATCGCCCGCAGCAGAAGGGGCACCGAGATCGCCAGATGCAGCCCCGCATAGGCCGCCGCCGTCCCGCGCCAGCCGAAGCTCTCCAGCATCAGCGCCGAGAGCGGCCAGCAGACGGTACTCGCGAACCCGCCCCAGAGCGTGAGCAGCGTGATCGCCCGCCGCGCCTCGCGCCCGTAGATCTGGCCGAGCGTGGCGAAGGCGGGATCGTAAAGCCCCGCAGCCATGCCGGCGCCCATCAGCATCCAGCCCGTGACGAAGACCGGCAGGTTCGGCGCCAGCGCCAGCGTCATCAGGCCCGCCGCGATCCCGAGGCAGCCCGCCACCAGCACCGGCCGCCCGCCACGGCGCGCGATGGTGCGGCCGACGACCGGCGAGACCAGCCCCGCCACCAGCAGCCCGACCGAGAGCGAGCCCACCACCCAGGGCAGCGGCCAGCCCGTGTCCGCGGCGATCGGCGCGGCCAGCACCGCCATCAGGTAATAGCTGCTGCCCCAGGCGAGGATCTGCACCACGCCAAGCGCCGCCGCGACCCGCGCCTGCGGGCTCACCGGACGGCCGCAGGGAGACGTGGCGAACCTTCGGCCTCGAGCGCCGGGAAGCGGCTCATGCTTCGCCCGCGCAGGGATCCGCAAGGCGGCAGGATGAGCGGTGGACAGCTCGGGCGCAAGCCGGCCAGAGCCTCCGGATCGGGACGGCGCAGGGTTCGCGCCTCGAGGGCCGGCATCTCGCTCATGCCCGCCGCGCCTCGAACCAGCGGGACCTGAGCCGCAGCGCCACCTGCACCAGCAGGACCAGCACCGGCACCTCGACCAAGGGGCCGATGACGGCCGCGAAGGCCACGGGCGAAGCGAGGCCGAAGGCCGCGATGGCAACCGCTATGGCGAGTTCGAAGTTGTTCCCGGCGGCGGTGAAGGCGATGGCGGTCGTGCGGGGATAGTCACGGGCGATCAGCCGGCCGAGGACGAAGCTCACCCCGAACATGATCGCGAAGTAGAGCGAAAGCGGCAGCGCGATCCGCGCGGCGTCCATCGGCAGGCCGAGGATGTCGCCGCCCTTCAGGCTGAACATGGCGACGATGGTGAAGAGAAGCGCTGCGAGGGTCAGCGGCCCGATCCGCGGCAGGAAGTGCCCCTCGTACCAGGCCGCGCCCTTCCGCGCGATCAGCACCCGCCGCGTCAGGAAACCGGCCGCAAAGGGAATGCCAAGGTAGATCAGCACCGCCTGCGCGATGGTGGCGAAGCTCACGTCGATCACGCTGCCCTCGAGCCCGAAGAGCGGCGGCAGCAGCCCGAGGAAGATCCAGGCATAGAGCGGGAAGAACAGGATCTGGAAGATCGAGTTGAAGGCCACGAGGCCTGCCACATACTGGTTGTCGCCACCGGCCAGCTGGTTCCAGACCAGAACCATCGCGATGCAACGGGCAAGCCCGATCAGGATTACTCCGGTCATGTAATCCGGCTGGTCGCTGAGGAAGATGACCGCCAGCGCGAACATCAGCACCGGGCCGATCAGCCAGTTCTGCACCAGCGACAGCGCCAGCACCCGCCCGTCGCGGAAGACGCGCGGCAACTCCTCGTAGCGGACGCGGGCGAGCGGGGGATACATCATCAGGATCAGCCCCGCCGCGATCGGCAGGTTGGTGGTCCCTACCGAGGCCGCGTCGAGCGCGCCCGGAAGGCTGGGGAAGATCCGGCCCAGCATCAGCCCCAGCGCCATGGCGGCGAAGATCCAGAGCGTGAGCCAGCGGTCGAGGAAGGAAAGGCGGTGCATCAGCTCTCCGGGTCGCGGGTCATCAGGGTGGCCGAGGCCGGGCAGATCGCCGCGGCCTGTCGGGTGGCGAGGATCTCGGCCGGTGCCTCGCTGCGCGGCACGCTGCGGAAGCCGTGGCGGGCGAAGAACGGCGCGGCGGCGGTGGTGAGCAGCCAGACCGACGTGGCGCCCGCGGCCTCGGTCATCAGGTGGGCGAGGATCGCCCGGCCCAGACCGTCTCCGCGCCGCGCCTCGGGCACCACGATCGAGCGCAGGAGGACATGGGCGCCGTGCCGCTCGAACCCGCCGAAGCCCGCGGGCTGGCCCTGGGCGCGATAGGCGAAGAAGCACCGGCCCGGCTCGGTCAGGTCGTCCACCGGCAGGCCGGCGGCGGCAAGGGCGCGGGCCAGGTCCGGGTCGCCTCCTTCGATGGCCTGGATATCGAGCGGGCGGGCGTCAGTCATGATCTTCTCCGGCAAGAGACGGCGCGCAGATTTCGGACCGCCCGTCGCAGCAGTCGCGCATCAGGAAGGCCACGAGGTCCGACAGCACGGGATAGGCGGCGGCATAGATCACGAAGCGCCCCTCGCGGCGCGAGGTGACAAGGTGCGCCTGTTCGAGATGCGCGAGATGGAACGAGAGGCGCGAGGAACTCGCCCCGATCGCCTCGCCGATGGCGCCGGCCGCCAGTCCCGCGGGACCAGCGCGCACCAGAAGCCGCACGATCCGCAGCCGCGTCTCCTGCGAGAGGCCCGCAAAAGCCGTAAGGGCGGCCTTGTCGTCCATGTCTCAACATCTCAAGATCCGTTGTGACGTTAGCTCCGGCGACACCCGGGGGTCAAGCCGGCCGCCAGACGGCCCGATGCGCGGAAAGCGATCCCATGTCACCCGCCCATGGATGTCGGCCGAACCCGTGGCGCGGGCTGACATGACGCGATCTCTCCGGCCGCCTTGACCCAGATCAGGGCGTCCCGCTCCACACATGCGCAAATGCGCATATTGGGGAGCAGCCTGATGATCGTGACCGTCCTTTCGGCCCTTGCCGAACCCACCCGCCTCGCGGCGATGCGCCTTCTGGCCGATGGCTCCGAGCACTGCGTCTGCGAGCTGATGCGCAGGCTCGGCGCCACCCAGAGCCGGATGTCGCGGCACATGCAGGTGCTGAAGCAGGCGGGCCTCGTGGTGGATCGCCGCGACGCGCAATGGGTGCGCTACCGGATCAATCCCGACCTTCCGCCCGACCTGTCCCGGCTGCTCGATGCCGCGCTGGCGGGCGAACCCGCGACAGGGGAGGCCCGGGCATGAGCGTCTTCGGCTGGATGAACGACCAGGTCCTGCGGATGGTCTGGCTGAACGATCTCGTGGGTAAAGGGGTGGAGGCCGTGGGCCTCGATCCCGCCTCGCGGCTGGGCGGCTCGGTCCAGTTCTTCGTCTATGACGTGATCAAGATATTCGCGCTGCTGTCGGTGCTGATCTTCGTCATCTCCTGGGTCCAGAGCCACTTCCCGCCCGAGCGCACCCGCGCCATGCTGGGCGGCCGGTCCGGCATCGGCGCGAACAGCCTGGCCGCGCTGCTGGGCACGCTGACCCCCTTCTGTTCGTGCTCGTCCATCCCGCTCTTCATCGGCTTCACGGCGGCCGGGCTGCCGCTGGCGGTCACCTTCTCCTTCCTGATCTCGTCGCCGCTGGTCGACCTCGCCTCGGTGATCCTGCTCGCCTCGATCTTCAACTGGCCCATCGCGCTGGCCTATGTCGGCGTCGGGCTTGTGGTGGCGGTCGTCGGCGGCACGGTGATCGGACGGCTGGGGATGGAGGACCAGGTGGCGGCCTTCGTGCGGACGGTCCCGGTCTCGGGCGAGGCCGCCACCCTGACGCGGGCCGAGCGGTTCGCCTATGCGCGCGATCAGGTGGCCGAGATCGTCCGCCGCGTCTGGCCCTATGTGCTGATCGGCGTGGGCATCGGTGCCGCGATCCACAACTGGATCCCCGCCGACGTGATCTCGGCGCTGATCGGGCAGGACAAGTGGTGGTCGGTCCCGGTGGCGGTGCTGGTGGGGATCCCGATGTATGCCGACATCTTCGGGACGCTGCCGATCGCCGAGGCCCTCGTGGGCAAGGGCGTGGGACTGGGAACGGTGCTGGCCTTCATGATGGCCGTCACCGCCCTCTCGCTGCCGTCGCTGATCATGCTGAGGCGGGTGGTGAAGCTGCCGCTTCTGGTGACCTTCACCGCCGTCGTGACGATCGGCATCCTGTCGATCGGCCTTGTCTTCAACGCGATTTCCGACTGGTTCATCTGAAGAAGGAAGCGATCATGATCATCAAGATCCTCGGTTCGGGCTGCAGGAAATGCGTCACCCTGGCCGAGAATGCCCGTGCCGCGGCGGCGGCGGCAGGCAAGCCGGCCGAGATCGTCAAGGTGACGGACGTCGCCGAGATCGCGGCCTACGGGGTGATGTCCACCCCCGGGCTTGTCGTGGACGGAAAGCTCGTCTCGGCCGGAAAGGTCCTGACGGCGGAGGACATCGGAAAGCTGCTCTGAGGGGCGAGCGCCACGACAGGCCGGAGCCGCTCGGGATCCTGCCCGAGTTGCAGGTGCAGGATATTGACGAGGCCCGCTTCGTCGCCGACCCCCTGCGGTCGAACCGGATCCTGATCGCGGGGCCGCCGCTCGATGCCTGGCCGGAAGGCACGGCCGAAGGGCCGTTTGCAGCAGGTCCTGGCCATCGAAGGGGTTTCCGGCAACGCTCTGGACGACAGCGCCTTGATCATCGGGCAAGGCCCCCGTTCACCTCCCCGAGCGTTGCGACATGGCGGAAGCGCTGGCGGTAGACGAGGGGGGTTATGCCGGTCGTGCGCTTGAAGATGCGGCGGAAGGCGGCGGGTTCGGCATAGCCGACCTCGCCCGCGATGGCGTCGATGGCAATGTCGGTGGTCTCCAGCATCTGCTTTGCCTCCTCGATGCGCAGCGACAGCACATACTCGAGCGGAGCATAGCCGGTCACCGTCTCGAAACGGCGTTTGAAGGTGCGGGGCGCAAGGCCGGAAACCTCGGTCATCCCGGCCACCGGGTTCGCCTGGGCGTAGTGGTCCGCAATCCAGACCTGCGCTGCGGCAACCGAGGCGTCGTCGTGCTGCCGCGGCCGGACCCGGGCGGCGAAGGGCGCCTGCCCGTCGCTTCGGTCGCCGAACAGGAACAGCTTCGAGGCCCGGCGCGCCTCCTCCTCGCCGCAGTAGCGCGCCACGAGGTAAAGCGCGAGATCGGTCCAGGATGCCATGCCGCCCGCCGTCACCAGCCGATGTCCGGCCCCGGCCGTCACCAGCACCCGTTCGGGGCGAAGCTGCACAAGGGGGTAGTGGCGGCGCATCTGGCCGGCGGCGGCCCAGTGGCAGGTCGCGTCGTGGCCATCGAGCAGCCCGGCCTCGGCCAGCATCAGCGATCCGGTGCAGACCGAGCAGACCAGCGCGCCCTGATCATACTGGCGGCGCAGCCAGTCCGCTGCGGCGGGCCAGCGGCCGCGGGTGTCCTCGTCCCGGCCGATGGCCAGGTCGCCGACGATCACGACATCGGCACGGCGCGCCTCGGCGAAGGACAGGTCGGGGGCGATCGGCAGGCCCGCCGCATTGCGGAACGGCTCGCGGCTTCCGGCCACGATGCGGGGGGCGAAGCGGCGCGGGCCGGGCGGCCAGCCGGTCAGCATCTCCCAGCCGGAGCCGACGAAGCCGAGCACCTCGTAGAGCCCGTTCAGCACGCCCGTCGCCATCTCGGGCACCGCCACGAGGCAGACCGAGACGCGATGCGGGGTGACGGGCGCAGGCATCCGCCATGATGTCACATCCGGGCCGTTTCCGTCGAGTCCGTGCCTGACGCCCGACCTCCCGGACATGGCATCAGAAGCCATCGGAAACGGAGGCACCCCATGCACGGCATCGACAGACGAAGGCTTCTCGGCGCGACGATGGCCGGCGCGGGGGCGCTGCTCGCCGGCCTCGGTCAGGCCCGGGGCGAGACACTCAGGACGAAGGGAAAGATCATGCTCGACGCCACCACTCCCCATGCGCGCGGTCTGGTTCAGGCCGCGACCTTCCCGCTGATCGAGGCGATCCACGGCCGCCGCTCGCGCCGCTTCGCCAAGGGGGCGACCATTCCCGAAGGCCCGCTTGCCTACACCTCGCGCGAGGCGCCCGAGGCGCTCGATCCGGCCGAACAGATGCTCCTGCTCGCCACCGTCGCGGGCAATACCGGCTGGGCCAACCTCTTCCCGCACCATCCGGGCTACAAGGGCCTGCCGAACTACACGACCTCGGCGGGCGGGCGGACGTTCCCCTCCTCGGCCGGGTTCAACACCACGGAGTTCTTCTTCACCGATGACACGGGCGTCTACTTCCTGCCGACGCGCGACATGACGCCGGTGGCGGAGACGGGCGACCTCAGGTCGTGGATCGCGGCGCACCGGGCGCGGATCGTGAAGCTCGCCGATGGCCGGATGAACATCCCGGCGGCGATGCCCTGCATGGAGGGGCACAACACCTGGTGCGCCAACGTTGCCGGCTCCACGCTGATCTGGCCGGTGGCGGATCTCGCGCAGCATGTGATCCTGCTGCTGCTCTACCTCGTGCAGAACGGCACCGGCATCTACGACGACGTGAACAAGCGGCCGATCCCGGGACTGGAACGGTTCGGCCACCGGCTGAACATGGAAGCGGCCTATCCGATGAGCTTTCTCGAGCGTGAGGCGCTGAGCGATGTCGCGGTCGAGATGGGCACCGCCTGCTATGCCGGGGCGCTGATGCTGCAGGCGCTGGGGCTGGGCGGCTGGATGTATACCGGCATCAACCCCTTCGTGGTGCTGGGGGCGAGCGGCGATCCCGCGGTGCCGGGGCTCGGCTTCCGGTTCGAGATGCTGCAGGGCGATCCCTTGCCCTACATCACCGGCCTGCCGGGAGTGTTCGAGGCGCACGTGCCGCCGCATCATGCCGACATGGGCGCGGCCGTGCGCGCGGCGGTGGCGCGGAAGTTCGGCCGGGGCGGGCCGTTCGATCCCGCGCAGGGCGGACCCTACCGCGAGACTGCGGCCGTTCGCTCCTCGGCGGCGAAGCTCGACGACGAAGCGGTGGAGATCGCGACGATCATGGCCGACTACGTGTTCAGGACCTTCGGGCGCTTCCCGGCCACGGTGCCGCCGGTGCTGCTGAAGATGTATCTTCAGGCGCACCGGCTGGATACCGGGTTCTACGACACCCACTTCGCCCCCGGCGCCTACCTGCGCACCCATGCCGAGCACGACCGGAACTGGGGCTGACATCGCCTTCCGCGGCTGCCTTGGGTGGGCGCGGTTCCAGGGACGGGCCGGGTTTGTCCGCGAGGCTGAGGACAGCCGCCGCACCGGCGCGCCGGTCCGCTCTCGAAATGCAACGCTGGCGATGGGAGGGCATGCGCCGGCATTTGCCGCCGCGCGAACCCATCCGACCGGTTCCGCGGAGCAGCGCATCGTTCCTGCCGGGTGCAACCCAGGCGGCCGGTTCCTCGCCATCTATCCGGATCTGCCGGGCGGCGGCGGGCAGTGGCAAGAGAGAGACCTGCAGGTTCTTCGAGGAGAGGACATGCCTCCACCTCCGATCCGGGCCGCCGCCGAGCCCACTGCCGTGCCGCCATACGCATCCCGGTCATCCTGCGGAACATGTGCGTGAAGCCAGTCCGCAGGAGAGGTCAGTATCATCGATACAGCCGGCGAACCGGCGCCCTTCGGCAGCCGGAGTTCTCCACAGGTTCCTGAGGCCCGGCGACCGGATGGCTGCGCGTTCCTGTTGATAACGAGGGCAGGGCAGGTGCCGGAGCGCAAGCCGGAGCCTATGATCGGGGCATTGGCGATACACCGCCGACAATCCCCCAATCAGAGGAAACGACGAACATGACCCACGAGGACGTTCCCGCGTCCGCGCCCGGCTCCCCGTCCGCGCATCCCGAACCGCAGGATCCCGAGACGGCGACCGCCGCCAGTGCGCCTTTCGACGAAAACGGGATGCCCGCCGTCAGCACGGCGGATGACGCCTCGGCGTCGGAGGACGCGGGCGCCCATCAGGGTGACCGTGACCCGGGTCAGCCGGACGCCTGTGGACCGAACGACGAGGCCGAGGCACGCGCCGCGTGGCTCATGGCGCGGATGTTCGGTGAACTCCCGCACGACCACGTCTGGTGCCGCGACCGCGGGCTGATCGGCCTCATGAGGAAGGACCGGTTCGTCCCGGTCTGCGGCCCGCTGCGCGCTGCCGTGCAGATCCGCGATGCGGTCACCGGCAACTGGTCGGTCGAGTTGACCTTCCTCGACCGCGACTGCCTGGTACAGCGGGAGGTCGTCCTGGCGCGGGATCTCGTCAAGTCCCCTTCGGCGGTGGCGGCGCGCCTTGCCGAGCGCGGGCTCGATCTCCGCGCAAGGCCGCAGGCGCTGGTCGATCTCATCCGGGCCTGGCCCACCCTTGACCGTATCCGGGCCACACCGCGCCCAGGCTGGATCTGCGGCGAGAGCGAGGCGCTGGCCTACATGCTGCCCGACGGCCGGGCGATCGGTCCCGGCCGCCAGGATCTCTCGCTCACCGCCCCGTCGCGGGCACTGCGGGCCTCGGGCTCGCTCGAGGGCTGGCAGGCAGGCGTCGGGCGGATGGCCAGCGGCAATCCCGCGCTGATGCTGGCGATCTCGGCGGCTCTTGCTGGGCCGCTGCTGCGCCTGGCCGGGCTCGATGGGCTGGGCCTGAACTTCCACGGTGGCAGCGGCCCCGAGACGGAGCTGCTGATGGCGGCCGTGCGGAGCACCAGCGGCCATCAGGAGGAGCGTGCCGCCTGGACCGCGCCCGACCTGGGCCTGGAACGGCTGGTGACTCAGGCGCACGACGGCCTGCTGGTGCTCCATGACTTTCCGGAGGTGCCGGAGCGCGAGCTCGAACGGCTGATCCCGGCGTTCCGCAAGAAGAGCGGCGGGACGGTTCCTGGCGACGTCGGAACCGGACGGTGCGTCCTCGTCTCGACATCGTCCTCGCCGATCGCAGGGCATCTGCGTCCGGGGCGGCCTGCCTGTCTTGGCGGTCTGACCTCCCGGCTGCTTGAGGTGCCGGCCCGGTCGTGGACGCACGGCACCCTCGCAGACCTGCAGGGCCACACAGACCTGCGGGCTTTCACCGCGGCCATGGCCGAAGCGGCACGCAGCCACCATGGCCACCTTTTGCCGGCCGTCGTGCGCATCGTGATCGAGAACGAGGCCCTGCTGTCCAGGATCTGGCCCCGGATGCGGGAGCGCATTTGCGAGGCGGTGGTGCCGGACCATGGATCCGCGGCCGTTCCCGAGGGCGTGGCCCATGTCCTCGAGGCGGCGACCCTGATCATCATGGCGGGAACCTTTGCCGCAAGGCGCGGCCTCCTGCCATGGTCTCGCGGTTCCATCGCCAGGGCCGCGATCCCGCTCCTCCGGATCTGGCACAACGCGCGGTCGTCTCAGGTCGACGATCTCCGCCACGCAGTCGAAGCGCTTCGGCGACTGCGCGACACCGGGGCCTTCATCGATCTCGCCCCCGGCAATCCTCTCACCATCGCCGATCGTCCGGCGGGATGGATGGACGCCGAGTTCATTCATGTCGACCGCGACGTCTTCACCAGTGAAGTTGCCCGCGGGCGATGCGACATCGCGAAACTGCTGCAGGACGCCAGGCTGCTCGAACCCGGTGGCGAGCGCAATTCGCTGCAGTTCAAGCCTCCGGCCAGCATGGGCTTCCAGCGCGACAGGGTCTGCCGCATCGTCCGCACCCGGCTCGACGCTCCGTGAAGGCCGGGCGACGCGGTTCGACGAGGATCGCCTGTCGAACCGCGTTGCCCGGCTGGCGCCGAAGTGTCTGCCCGGCGGACACGCCAGGCATGCCCCGGCCCGTGGAAGGTGGCGCTCATCCGTTCAGGCGCCGGTCAGATCACGAGGAAATCCGCGGCCGTCAGCGAGAGCCCCGGCGAGAGCGTCGCGATCTGCACCCGACCGACGCCTCCGGTCCCGTCCGCATCATACCAGAGCGCGCCCGTGTCGCGCTCGTAGATGAACCGGTCGGTCGCATCCGTGGCCTGGCCCGAGCGGTTCGAGGCAAAGGCCGCATTGCGCAACGCGCCCTCGGAGAGACCCCGGAAGATCTCGTTCTCCAGAAGCATCATGTCGGCGGCCACGTTGAAATCGGTGATCCGGTCGACGTTGCCTCCGCCCGGCCGGGTGTCGAAGACGAACGTGTCCCGTCCCGCGTTCCCGCTCAGCACATCGGCGCCGTCGCCCCCGATCATCCGGTCGTTGCCGCCGCCGCCGCCCAGGATGTCGTTGCCGCCGCGGCCGTCGAGCCGGTCGTTGCCCGCGAGGCCCTCGATCCGCTCGGCATAGGCCGTGCCCGCCAGCCGGTCATTGCCCCCCGTGCCGCGCAGGCTGCCATCGATGATGGTGGCCACCCCCACCGGCACCGGCGTCGCCGAGGAGATCTGGCTCGGGAAGGGCGGGACGAGGCGCAGGCTGAAGCTCTCGGTGTTCTCGAGCACGAGGTCGTCGGCGATGGGGATGCGGATCTCGGCCTGGGTCTGGCCGGGGCGGAAGACCACCTCGCCCGAGCGGGCGGTGAAGTCGCTGCCTGCCCGGGCCGTGCCCGCGAGGGTCTGGAAGTCGATGGCGATCCGTTCGGTCGAGGGGGCTGAGAGGTCGACCACGAAGACCGCGACGCGGCCTCCCGGGCCCTCCTGCACCGTGGCATTGCCGACGGCAACCGAGCGGTTGAGCCCGACCCCGTCCCCGTCGAGCACCCAGCCGGTGGCGGAGAGGGTCCGGTTGCCGCCGCCGAAGGAGGCGCCGCGCGGGTCGCTCAGTTCCAGGAAGACGCTTTCGTCCAGCTCGTCGAGCGAGTCGCCGTAGGAGCGGATCTGGATCGTCCGCACCGTCTCGCCGGGGGCGAAGGTCAGCGTCCCGGCGAAATCGGTCGAGTAGAAGTCGTCCCGCAGTTGCGCCGAGCCCGAGCGGAACTGGTAGTCCACGCTCACCGCGTCGCTCGCGGGCTCGGACAGCCGGACGGTATAGGTCAGGTAGCTGTATTCGGACTCGCGGCCGCCCTCGACCGAGATCACCGGCCCGGCCCCGTCCTCGTTCAGGATCCCGGCGGTGCCGGTCGCCGCGGGCACGCCATGCGCCCCGGTGACGGCGAGGCCGAAGCTCTCCCCCGCCTCGATCGCCCCGTCGTTGATCAGGGTCACCGCCACCGTGGCCTCGGTCTGGCCGGCGAGGAAGGTGACGGTGCCGGTGCGCGCCACATAGTCCGAGCCCGCCCGCGCCGAGCCGTCGTAGGTGGTGAAGCTGAAGGTGCGGTCGGTGGTGAAGGCCTCCGAGAGGCTCAGCGTGAAGAGCGCCTGTCCCCCGGCCGCCTCGGTCACCACGGGGCTGGAGACCGCCAGCGCCCGGTTCACCCCGACCCCGTCCTCGTCGAGCACCCAGCCGGTGGCCGAAAGCGTGTGGATGTTGCCGCCGAAGGAGGCACCGCGCGGGTCGCTCAGTTCCAGGAAGACGCTTTCGTCCAGCTCGTCGAGCGAGTCGCCGTAGGAGCGGATCTGGATCGTCCGCACCGTCTCGCCGGGGGCGAAGGTCAGCGTCCCGGCGAAATCGGTCGAGTAGAAGTCGTCCCGCAGTTGCGCCGAGCCCGAGCGGAACTGGTAGTCCACGCTCACCGCGTCGCTCGCGGGCTCGGACAGCCGGACGGTATAGGTCAGGTAGCTGTATTCGGACTCGCGGCCGCCCTCGACCGAGATCACCGGCCCGGCCCCGTCCTCGTTCAGGATCCCGGCGGTGCCGGTCGCCGCGGGCACGCCATGCGCCCCGGTGACGGCGAGGCCGAAGCTCTCCCCCGCCTCGATCGCCCCGTCGTTGATCAGGGTCACCGCCACCGTGGCCTCGGTCTGGCCGGCGAGGAAGGTGACGGTGCCGGTGCGCGCCACATAGTCCGAGCCCGCCCGCGCCGAGCCGTCGTAGGTGGTGAAGCTGAAGGTGCGGTCGGTGGTGAAGGCCTCCGAGAGGCTCAGCGTGAAGAGCGCCTGTCCCCCGGCCGCCTCGGTCACCACGGGGCTGGAGACCGCCAGCGCCCGGTTCACCCCGACCCCGTCCTCGTCGAGCACCCAGCCGGTGGCCGAAAGCGTGTGGATGTTGCCGCCGAAGGAGGCACCGCGCGGGTCGCTCAGTTCCAGGAAGACGCTTTCGTCCAGCTCGTCGAGCGAGTCGCCGTAGGAGCGGATCTGGATCGTCCGCACCGTCTCGCCGGGGGCGAAGGTCAGCGTCCCGGCGAAATCGGTCGAGTAGAAGTCGTCCCGCAGTTGCGCCGAGCCCGAGCGGAACTGGTAGTCCACGCTCACCGCGTCGCTCGCGGGCTCGGACAGCGAGACCGTGAAGACGAGATAGTCGTATTCGGGTGAGGGGCTGCTGGTGACGGTGAGTATGCTGGTCATGAAATGCGATCCTTCTGAGAATGCGCGGATGAAAAGGATTCGCCGGAAAGTCTGCATGACAGACGTCGTGTTTCAAAGAAGGAAGGAGAGGCATTCCCCCCTTTCCCTTGCACGTTAAGGGGATGCCGCACGCCCAGAGGTGTGGGCGGGGCTGGATGCGCAATGCAGGGTTGATCCCGGTCATGGCCGGCGGCAGCGCTTCACCCGGTCGTTCTTTCGCAAGTTGCCAGAGTTTCGTGCCCGACAGCTTGAACCTCCGACGCTTTCCGGCGCAGAACCTGTCCGTAACCCGTTTCCGTCAATACAGGGGGCAGACAGAACCGATGGAGGAAGGCCGATGCCGATGCACACCATGACCCCGCAGCAGTTCGCGCACCGGCTCATGACGACGTCCTATTCGGATGGGGTCACCCGCACCATGGCCGCGGGCCGCGACGGCGCCATCACGGTCAACCTGAGCGACCTGACCGTGCAGGAGCGCGGGCTGGCGCGTGCCGCCCTGGCGGAAATCGCGACGATGACCGGGCTGCGCTTCGCGGAAACCACCGGGGAAGCGCAGATCACCTATTCGAACGGCGGAACGGGTGCCTCCACCGGGACATCGGCCAGCGGCACGACGATCACCTCGGCCGAGATCCGCATCGCCTCGGATCGCGTCGGGCCCGGCGACGGCTACGGCAGCTATGTGTTCCGGACCTACATGCACGAGACCCTGCACGCGCTGGGACTGGGCCATCCGCAGGACTATTCGGAGGTCACGGATTTCGCGGCATCCTCGATCGCCAACGACAGCTGGCAGACGAGCCTGATGTCCTATTTCGATCAGGACGAGAACACCCGTGTCGCGGCGACGAAGGCCTACAACCTGACCCCGATGCTGGCGGACTACCTCGCCCTGAAGCAGATGTACGACGCGCCCTCCATCCATGCCGGGGCGACCGTCTATGGCGTGGGCTCGACGGCGGGCGGGGCGCTGGATCACGCGGCCTCGCTGGGCGGGCAGGTGGCCTTCCTTGTCGTGGACCACGGCGGGACGGACCACGCCAACTTCAGCCGCTGGTGGGCGGCGCAGCTGATCGACCTGATGCCCGGCGCGCTGTCGAACGTGATGGGCGCCATCGGCAACATGCAGATCGCGTTCGACACGCTGATCGAGAACGCCACCGGCGGGTTCGGGGCGGACAGGCTGTTCGGCAATGCCGCCACGAACCGTCTGGTGGGCGGAAGCGGCGCGGACGTTCTTCAAGGACGGGCAGGGGGCGACCGTCTCCTGGGCGGAGAGGGCGGCGACCGGCTGTGGGGGGAAGGCGGGAAGGATCATCTCGTGGGTGGCAATGGCGCCGATACCCTGATCGGGGGCCAGGCCGACGACACGCTGGTCGGCGGTGCGGGTCGGGACCGCCTGACCGGGCAGGCCGGGGCGGACGTGTTCGTCTTCGCGTCGATCGCGGATGCCGGTCGCGGAGCGGGCAGCGACGTGATCGTCGACTTCGCGCGGGGGGCTGATCGCATCGACCTCTCGGCCATGGATGCGAATGCGGCGCAGCCCGGGAACCAGGACTTCACCCTTGTCGGCGCACGGGCCTTCAGCGGGGTTGCAGGCGAGTTGCGCTTTGCCGACGGGGCGGTGATGGGCGATGTCGATGGCGACGGGCGCGCCGACTTCCGGATCCTCGTCAGTGGCGCGGGCACCCTCGGGGGCGGCGACTTCGTTCTCTGAGCGGACCCGGGCCTGGCGCTTCTCGGCCTGCGAAGGGCGCCCTTCGAGAAGGCGCCAGGCTTCACCGACCTCGCGGAGTCCGCGGCGGCCGAGGTGGTCGGCCTGGAACCGGTAATTCGGATTATGAATGGCGATCTCCCGGCACAGGTCCGGCGGCACCGGGGATCCGTCACGTCGGGCGTCCGGCGGCGTCGGACGAGGCAGGGTCGGGTCATGGTGCTGCATGTCCCGCGCCACGGGCACCTCGCGATCCGGGCCCGCTCATGCCGTATCCCGGCCCGCGGTCTCCCTTGATCCAGCGGCCGCGTGCGGCGTCCGTTCCGCGAACCGGCGTGCCGGGGCGCCCTCAGGCCGAGGCGAGCCGGGCCGCCTCGGCCAGGTAGGCGGAAGCCTTGGCGATCCAGCGCGCGGTATCGCTGCGCCCTTCGTCGCGCAGGTGATCGAGGCTGAGCCGCGCCCGCGAGAGGCAGCGGACCAGGCGGTAGGTCGACAGCAGGCCCGCCGAGGGCGCGGCGAGGCCCGCCGCCTCCAGCCCGCTCAGCAGGGGGCCGCCCAGGTCCGGGGCCCCCAGAAGGGCGCATTCCAGCGCAAGATGGCCGACCTCGTCGAACGGATCGGCAAGGCGGATGTCGCGCGAGAACTCCACCCGGTCGAACACCACCGGCCGGGCGATCAGGCAGACGTGCTCGGGCCGCAGGTCGCCGTGCCCCTCGACGATCAGCCCCTGACGCTCGCGGAGGGCGATCTCGTGCTTGTGCGCCCGGATGCGGTGGGCGCAGACCGCCGCGAGCCCGGCCACGGCAACCTGGGGCACATGCACCGCCATCGCGGCGAGGTGGCCCGCATTCACCTCGGCCTCCTGCCTCAGGCGCGCGAGATGGCGCCCTTCGCCGGCACGGCGGCTGCGCCGGTAGAACGCGGCCAGATCCCGCGTCAGGACCGACAGGAGCGACCGCTCGACCGGGCGCCGCTCGGTGACCAGCCGGTCGAGCATCCGGTCGGCCGGAAGCCTCCGCATGTGCACGAGCCAGTCCACCACCCTGCCAGGCCCGCCCACGCCCATCCGGCCGGCGACAACCACCAGGGGAAGCAGGCCGCGATAGACGCCGTCGCCCGCGAGTTCGCGGTTCAGCCGCAACTCGGCCGCGCAGGCGCGGTGCCGCGCCGCGAGCGTCCGGTGGTCGAGCATGCCGAGGGCGACCGGTTTCTTCAGCTTCAGCACCCGGTCGGCGAACAGGAACACATGCGCCATGTGCGTCTCGATCACCCGTTCCATTCCGGGCAGCGCCGACAGGAACGCGACCTTCGGCCCGTAGCCGGGCGGCTCCGCCGCCGGAAGACCGGGATCCGCTACATCCACAGGTCGCGCAGCGGCCTCCGCATGGCCCAGGCGACCTGGCGGAACTCGCCCTGCGAGACGTGCCGGCGCAGCAGGTCGAACACCGCCGCGACCGCCACGTCCGGCTCGGCCAGCGGGCTGACGGTGAAGGCGCCCGTCACCCGCTCGAGGAAGTCGTCCACCGTGCGCGCCTCTGCCGGCGTGCGCGACGGCACCCAGCCTTCGTAGAAGATCCCGCGCATCAGGATCGGAAGCTGCGCGGCAAGATCCGCCGCCTCCTCCACCGTCAGGAAGTCCCGGATCGCGTGGAGTGTCGCGCGCAGCAGCAGATAGGCCCGCCCGCGATCGGCCCAGCCCAGATCCTGCTGCAACTCGTTGAGCCATTCCGCCACCACCTGCGGAGAGTGGTCGAGGGTGGCGATGCCGGAGATCTTCATCGCATCCTCCCTTGGCAAGGTGCCGTCGATGATCCGCGCCTGCGGCGCCGGCTCAATGACTGCGGTCAATGCGGGGTGCGGCCCGCCGGGGGAATGTGCCCCATGCGCTGGTTCGATCTCACCCCGTCCCACCCCCTGGGCCATGAGGCGGCGCACCATGCCGGCGTGGCCCCCTCGCCGCTCGAGATGCGCGCCTTCGCGGGGGGCGAGCACAAGATGCGGCCTCTGGTCAGCGTCCGCGGGCAGGATGTCTTCGTCTTCTCGGCGCTCCACGCGGGGCCGGACGGCTCGGTGAACGATGCGCTGATGCGGCTTCTGCTGTTCCTTGCCTGCTGCCGCCGCAACGGGGCCGCGCGCGTGGTCGCGATCTGCCCCTGGCTGCCCTACATGCGCAAGGACCGGCAGACCAAGGCCCGGGATCCGGTCAATGCCGCCGAGGTGGCCCGCCTGCTGGAGGCCGCGGGGGCGGATTGCGTCGTGACGGCCGAGGTCCACAACCTCGCCGCCTTCCAGAACGGGTTCCGCTGCACCACGGTGCATCTCGACGGCTGCCGCCTCTTCGCGGGCGAGATCCTGCGCCGTGCGGGCGAGGCGCCGCTGGCGGTGATCTCGCCCGACGGCGGCGGCGTGAAGCGGGCCGAGCTTCTGCGCGAGGCGGTGGAGCAGATGGGCAACCGCGAGGTGGGCTTCGGCTTTCTCGAGAAGCGCCGCTCGTCGGGCGTCGTCTCGGGCGAGCTGTTCGCGGGCGACGTGGCCGGCAAGTCGGTCTGGATCGTCGACGACATGATCGACAGCGGCGGCACGCTGCTGCGCGCGGCGCAGGCCTGCCGCGCGCGGGGCGCAGCCGAGGTGCATCTGCTGGCCACGCATCTTCTCGACCCGGCAGCGGTGGACCGCCTTGCCGATCCGGCCGTGGACACGCTGACCGTCACCGACTCGGCGCGCCTGCCCGAGGCGGGGCCGCGCGTCCGGCTGCTGTCGCTGGCCCCTCTCGTCGGCCGTGCGATGGCGCGCATCCACGCCGGCGGGGCCGTGGGTCCGCTGCTCGACCCGACCGCCCCGCCGGACGACGGTCCGGAAGCCCCGTGAACGGGACGGCCCGGAAGTCCGTGACGCGACCCGCCCGGGCGCGGGAGCAGGAGTTTCCCCTTTCCGGCCCGATCAGTTCAGCGCGGGGAAGTAGCCGGCGGGCGACATCCGGGCCGCCTGCGCTTCCGCTCCCCGCGTGATGAGGGCGATGCGGGGGGCCATTCAGGCGTGCGTCCCGGCCGCCGCCGATGGCCTCCATGGCCGCGGCCACCGCCCGCTCTCCCTGCTCCACCGGATCGTCGAACGGCACGGCGAGGATCTGGCCGCCCAGCAGTCCCCGCGCGATGCCATGGCTGAAATAGATCGCGGCCAGTGCGGGCGCGGCCGACGCGGGTGCCTCGGCCGCCCGCAGCGCCATCGCCGCCTCGATGGCAGGGGCATTCCCGATGACGAGATCGAGGGCCGGCCAGTCGGCCAGAGCGCGTTCCAGGGTCCGCAGCTGCTCGCGCAGGCCGGTGTCGGCCCGGTAGACCGCAAGGATCTCGACACCGCAGAGCCGGAAAGGGCCGCGTTCAGGCCGGCCTCGAGCGGTCCGACCCATCCGGATTCCACCGGCCCCGACAGCAGGATCGCGCGCTGCCGGACCGTTCCCCCGGGGTGGAGCGTGGCGAGGTGCCGGCCCAGCACCGCGCCCATCTCGTGCCAGTCCACGCCGATCCGTGCCGCAAGCGCGGGGCCGAACATGGCCTACGAGAAGCCGCCGATCCTCGAGGGGGTGGAGATCGGCACCCCCGTCCGGCACATGAACCACACGGGCGGATAGGTCTTCCGCCTCGATGACCTCGGGGGGCGGTCACATCATGTGTGGGTAGCCCCGGTTTTAGCGGGCTGTCGCCTCGGCTAGCATGATACGATCGAATGCGTCCATGTGTCAGGCCTTTCGTCGGAGCGCTTTGCTCCATGGCCGGTATGGGATGCGCGGGTTGTGGTCAAAACATCAAAACGAGCTCGAAGCTCTCCATGTGACACTGGTTTCCCCAACCCCGATCTGTCCGATCGATTTCATACAAGCTTCAGCTTCTCCCGCATTTCGAGGCGGTGCTGCTGACCTCGTCAGTTCGCCATCAGCGGTCCCCCTCGAAACTCTTCGTTCTTTGTGATCATGGCCCAAAGCATGCGGGCCATCTTGTTCGCCAATGCGATGGCGGCCAGCATCCGTGGCTTGCGTGCCAGCATCCGCCCCAGCCACGAGCTTTCTGCGGGTGGCCGGATCTTGGTCCCGGAGATTACGGCCATCGCGCCAATGATCAGCAAGCGCCGGATGTCGCGCTGGCCGGACTTGCTCGTGCGGCCGAGCCTCTGCTTGCCGCCGCTGGAATGCTGTCGCGGCACGAGGCCCAGCCAAGCCGAGAAATCCCTTCCCTGACGGAAGCTCTCCATCGGTGGCGCGAAAGCCGCCAATGCCATCGCGGTAATAGGGCCTATGCCGGGCATCTTTTGCAGTCGGGCTGAGAACCGCGAACGTTTGCTGGCCGCCGCGATCTGCGTATCAAGCTCGGTGATCCTCTGCGACAGATCGTCGATCTGATCAAAGCAAAGCTGTGCCATGTGGCGGACCACAGCAGGAAGATCGTCTGACCCTGCGCCCGGCTCCAGAACGGTCCGCAGCTTGTCCACGTTCTCCCGCCCCTTCCCGGCGACAAGCCCGAACTCGGCGAGATGGCCGCGCAAGGCATTGATCATCTGCGTCCGCTGCCCTACCAGCAGATCCCGCAGCCTGAAGATCATGCCGAGGCCCTGCTGCTCCGGCGTCTTCACCTCGACGAAACGCATGGTCGGCCGACTGCCCGCTTCCGCGATCGCCTCGGCATCCGCCATGTCGTTTTTCTGGCTCTTCACATACGGCTTGACGAATTTCGGGGCGATCAGGCGCACTTCATGCCCGATGGCCGACAAGGTCCGGGCCCAATGATGAGCGGTGGCACAGGCCTCCATCGCAATGATGCACCCGGACTGCGACTGCATGAACGTGAGAAACTGCTTGCGCGACAGCTTCTTGCGAAACACGACCTCGCCTTCTGCTGTCGCTCCGTGCAGTTGAAAAACCTGTTTCGCCAGGTCAACGCCGATGATCGAGACGTCCTTCATAGCGGGTTCCTCCTGATCCTGTCTGGATCACTGTGGCACATAAGTGCCGTCAGGAGGGGCTACCCAACCCATCATCAAAGCCCCAGCCATGCACCAAGATTGAAACTGGACCCCTCCATCGGGGCAGGCCAGAAAGTTCAGTGGCAGGTCAGGGGGCGTCAGATCACCAGGAAGTCCGAAGCCGAAAGGGCCAGATCGGGCTCAAGCCTCGCCAGAAGCGTACGGCCCCCCGCAGAGGAGCCATTCGAGTCGAACCAGAGCGCTCCGGTCCCGGTTGCGTAAACCAGATGATCATCGGCATCCGTCGCAAGCCCCCGTGCATTGGCGACGAAGGCCTCGGGATCCAGCGTCCCGGCCCCGAGGCCAACAAAAGCCGCGCCGGCAAGTTCGATCCTGTCGAAGCCTGCTACGAAGTCGAGGATCGAGTCGGCGCCCGTGGTGCCCGGAGCGCCGTGGAAGACGAAGGTGTCGCGGCCAATGGAGCCCACGAGCTGGTCGCGGCCTTGTCCGCCGTAGAGCCGATCCTCGCCCGAACCCCCGTCGAGGTAATCCGCGCCTGCGCCGCCGCGCAGCAGGTCGCCTCCCACGGTCCCCGAGATTCTGTCATCCCCCGCGCTGCCGGTTATCGTGGCGGCTTCGAATCCCTGGAGATCCACGAGCCGCACCGAGCCGTCGCTCATCGTGATCCGGCTCCTGTCGAGGCTGTCGAAGACGATGCTGACACCGGAAGCCGACAGACCTTCGCCGTAGCGCCCGGTGTAGTTCAGCACGATCCGGTCGTCGCCCTCGCCCGCATCAAGCCAGGCGTAATCATACATGATGTGACTCGACGGGCCCGGCGCAAGGAACCCCGCCACAATGACGTCGTCTCCGGCGCTGAACTCGCCGCTGACGAACTCGAACCCCTCCGCGATCCTCGTTCCGTTAACCGTTATGACACCCTCAAGGAAAAACATTTCCACCGGGCCTGTCTCATCAAGCCACATCGACAACGTGTCGAGTCCGGCCCCGCCCCTGGCGCGGCATTCAAGGCTGTGAATCCAGACGGCGTCGTTTCCGCTGCCGCCCTGCAGCGTACTGTTGCCACTGGAGGTCAACCAATCGTCTCCGGCTCCGCCGATCAAGGTGTCGCCCGGTTCCCCCGTGATCGTATCGGCCCCGGCGCCGCCGAGAAGGAGATCCGGATCAAGATCAAACGCCGTTGGCAGCCTCCAGCCATAGTTGCCATCATGAATACGGTCGTCGCCGGCTCCACCGACGATCCGGTCGCATCCATGACCTCCGATCAGGAAATCGTTCCCGCTTCCCCCGACCAGAAGGTCGTCGCCAGCCCGGCCTTCGAAGTCACCCTGCAGGGCGCCTGCGATCATCCTGTCGTTGCCCGCTGTGCCGTGGACGCCGACAGTTTCCACGTCTTCCAGAACCAGCTGGCGCAGGGAGCCGTCCGACAGTCGTATGGAGGACTCGCCGGAGCTGAAGTCGAGATCGAGCGCCTCGATCCCGAGGCCGTCGGGCGACGAACCCATGTAGTCCAGGTAGATGTAATCGTGGCCGTCTCCGCCATCGACATGTCCACCGCGCCCTGCACGATCCGTCATCAGCGCATCGGTCCGGAAGAGCCCGGACCCGGAGCCAAGGCTGATGTCGAAGAACTCCACACTGCTGGCCAGAAGTCCGTCTTCCGGCCTCGAAAGGTCGCCCCAGCGGTCATAGAGGTAGATGTCGCTGGTCACCGCCGACAGGTCGAGACGCAGCAGGTCCAGACCGTCGCCCCCCCGGGCGACATCGTTCAGGCCGACTGCGGCGAGGGTGTCGTCGCCCTCGCCGCCGATCAGCGTATCCGCCCCTGCCCGCCCTTCCAGCCAGTCGTTGCCGCCGTTTCCGACGAGCAGGTCCGATCCCGCGCCTCCGATCAGGGTGTCGTCGCCCGATCCACCTTCAAGCGTGATGCCGAGCGTGGCGGGCACCATCCTTGGCTGATCGAGCGTGGGAATGCACTTGGCCGCCAGGGAAAAAGGAGCAGTCGCACTCGGGCGCTTCTCGAAAATCATCGTTCACGTTCCAATAGATAAGGCACAACAGGTTCAATGGCATCGGGGTAGCACGGCCGGGACGAGCGGGACAAGCAGGTGCGCGGTCCTGTCGCCGCCGGCCGGCACAGTCGTTAACCACACGGCTTCCTGTCCGAGACCGTGCTGGGCTGCGCCGGGCGGCGACTGGCCGACGACCGATGCTGTGCCCCCCGATGGGGACTTGCCGGTTCCGGCGCCCCGCCCTGCCCCGGGCCCGCCGCGCGCGGGCGAGGTTTTCCGACCCCGCCGGGGCAACGGGTGGCATCAGCACGCCGGGGGCCCGCCCCGCGCGGGCGAAGATTACCCGCAACCGGCGGGAACATTCGGGCGGGATCGCGATTTCCGCCCCATGCCGGTACGCAGGCCCCCCTTCGCGCGCAGGTCGCGTCGCTCGCTCGCCTCGGCTTTCGGGATGGGAGCCCTGGTGGGCATTCCGATCGGCATGATCTGGAGCTGGTTCGACTACGGCGCCTTCGAACTGGGCTACATGTCCAATCACGTGGTGGGGGCCGCCTTCTTCACCGGGCTCCTGACGGTCGGGGCCGAGGCGCTGCGGCGGCGCTTCTCGCGACACGAGGGCGGCGATGCCTGATCCCGCCCCCCTTCCGGCGGAAGAGCCTCCCGTCCGGCGGCGCGAGGAGATCGTGGTGTTCCTGCTGCTGGCCGCGCTGATCTGGCCGTTCCTCGCCATCGCCTTCGTCGGCGGCTGGGGCTTTCTCATCTGGATGTGGCAGATGGCCTTCGGCCCGCCCGGCCCTCCGGTCTGAGGGAGAAGGACATGACCCTGACGCGGCGCCATCTGCTCGGGGGGCGGGTCGAGCCTCCTCCTCCACCACCGCTTCCCCGGCCGCCGTGGATGGCGGAGCCTTCGGCCTGCACCTTCTGCGGCCTCTGCGCCCGGGCCTGTCCCGAGGGGATCGTGACCACGGGCGGGCTGCCCGCGATCGAGTTCCACGCCGCCTGCACCTTCTGCGGCGCCTGCGCCGAGGCCTGCCCCGAGCCCGTCTTCGACCGCGGCCTGCCGCCCTTCCGCCACCGGGTCCTGCTGGGCGAGGGCTGCCTTCCCCGCCTCGGCGTGACCTGCGGCAGCTGTGCGGACATCTGCCCCGAGGCCGCGATCCGGCTGCGGCCGCGGCTGGGCGGACCGCCGCTGCCGGCGCTCGATGCCGCCGCCTGCACCGGCTGCGGCGCCTGCCTTGCCGCCTGCCCGGGCGATGCGATCCTGATCCTGCCTGCCGAGGAGCCGCCGCGCCATGGCTGAGCCGATGCTTCATATCTCGAGCGCGGTGCTGCGCGTGGTCCCGGGCCGCGAGGACGCGGTAACGCGCGAGGTCGAGGCGATGGGGGCCGAGGTGGCGCTGGCCGGGACGGGCCGGCTCGTGGTGCTGATGGAGGCCCCCTCCGGCGGCGCCATCGGCGATCTGCTGACGCGGATGACGCTGATCGAGGGC
Source organism: Rhodobacter sp. CZR27 (assembly GCF_002407205.1). Classification (NCBI taxonomy): domain Bacteria; kingdom Pseudomonadati; phylum Pseudomonadota; class Alphaproteobacteria; order Rhodobacterales; genus Rhodobacter; species Rhodobacter sp. CZR27. The sequence goes on from NZ_CP023550.1 coordinate 143,989, forward strand.
GTGCATGCGGCCTGCATGGTCTACGAGCAGGCCGAACCCCTCCGGACACTGGGAGAAGAAGCATGACGCTCACGCGACGCGATCTGATCAAGGCGCAGGCGGCGGCGGCTGCTGCGGCTGCGGCGGGGCTTGCGCTGCCCGCGCCTGCCCAGCCCGTGACGGGAGGGGCCGAGGCGCTGCGCATCCGCTGGTCGAAGGCGCCCTGCCGCTTCTGCGGCACCGGCTGCGGGGTGATGGTGGGCACCCGCGACGGGCATGTCGTCGCCACCCATGGCGACACGCAGGCCGAGGTGAACCGCGGCCTGAACTGCGTGAAGGGCTATTTCCTGTCCAAGATCATGTATGGCGAGGACCGCCTGACCACGCCGCTCCTGCGGATGCGCGACGGGGTCTACCACAAGGACGGCGAGTTCCAGCCGGTGAGCTGGGACGAGGCCTTCGACATCATGGCCGCGCAGGCCAAGCGCGTGCTGGCCGGGAAGGGCCCGCGGGCGGTCGGCATGTTCGGCTCGGGCCAGTGGACGATCTGGGAGGGCTATGCCGCCTCGAAGCTGATGCGCGCGGGCTTCCTGTCGAACAACCTCGACCCGAACGCGCGGCACTGCATGGCCTCGGCCGCGGTGGCCTTCATGCGCACCTTCGGCATGGACGAGCCGATGGGCTGCTATGACGACTTCGAACATGCCGACGCCTTCGTGCTCTGGGGCTCGAACATGGCCGAGATGCACCCGATCCTGTGGAGCCGGCTGACCGACCGGCGGCTGAGCCACGAACACGTGCGCGTGGCGGTGCTCTCGACCTTCACCCATCGCAGCATGGATCTCGCGGACACGCCCATCGTCTTCACCCCGGGCACCGACCTCGCGATCCTGAACTACATCGCGAACCACATCATCCGGACGGGCCGGGTGAACCGCGACTTCGTGGACCGGCACACGAATTTCGCGCTGGGGGCCACCGACATCGGCTACGGGCTGCGCCCCGAGCATCAGCTCCAGCTGGCGGCGCGGGGCGCGGCGGATGCGGGTGCCATGACCCCGGCCGATTTCGACGCCTTCGCGGCCTTCGTGTCCGAATACACGCTTGAAAAGGCCGCCGGGATCTCGGGGGTGGAGCCGGCGCTGCTCGAGGAGCTGGCCGAGCTTTATGCCGATCCGGACCGCAAGGTCATGTCGCTCTGGACCATGGGCTTCAACCAGCATGTGCGCGGCGTCTGGGCCAACCACATGGTCTACAACCTGCACCTGCTGACCGGGAAGATCGCCGAGCCCGGCAACTCGCCCTTCTCGCTCACGGGGCAGCCCTCGGCCTGCGGCACGGCGCGCGAGGTGGGCACCTTCGCCCACCGCCTGCCCGCCGACATGGTGGTGACCAACCCCGAGCATCGCGCCCATGCCGAGGAGATCTGGCGCCTGCCCCGCGGCCTGCTGCCCGACTGGGTGGGGGCCAGTGCGGTCGAGCAGGACCGCAAGCTGAAGGATGGCGAGATCAACTTCTACTGGGTGCAGGTCAACAACAACATGCAGGCCGCGCCCAACATCGACCAGGAGACCTGGCCGGGCTATCGCAACCCCGAGAACTTCGTCGTGGTCTCGGACGCCTATCCCACGGTCACGGGCCGGGCGGCCGATCTGGTCCTGCCCGCCGCCATGTGGGTCGAGAAGGAGGGCGCCTACGGCAATGCCGAGCGGCGCACGCACTTCTGGCACCAGCTGGTCGAGGCGCCGGGCGAGGCGCGGTCCGACCTCTGGCAGCTGATGGAATTCTCGAAGCGCTTCACCACCGACGAGGTCTGGCCGGCCGGGATCCTCGACGCGGCACCCGAATATCGCGGCAAGACCCTGTTCGAGGTGCTGTTCGCCAACGGGACGGTGGACCGCTTCCCCGCGACCGGGGTCGATCCCGACTATGCGAACCACGAGGCCGCGCATTTCGGCTTCTACGTCCAGAAGGGGCTGTTCGAGGAATATGCCGCCTTCGGCCGCGGCCATGGCCACGACCTCGCGCCCTTCGACACCTATCACGAGGTGCGCGGCCTGCGCTGGCCGGTGGTAGAGGGGCAGGAGACGCTCTGGCGCTACCGCGAGGGGCTCGACCCCTACGTCAAGCCGGGCGAGGGCGTGCGCTTCTACGGCAAGCCCGATGGCCGGGCGATCATCCTCGCCGTTCCCTACGAGCCGCCCGCCGAAAGCCCCGACGCGGACTACGGCCTCTGGCTGGTGACGGGCCGGGTGCTGGAACACTGGCACTCCGGCTCGATGACCATGCGGGTGCCGGAACTCTACAAGGCCTTCCCCGGGGCGGTCTGCTTCATGCATCCCGAGGATGCGCGCGAACGCGGGCTCAACCGCGGCGCCGAGGTGCGGGTGATCTCGCGCCGCGGCGAGATGCGGACCCGGCTCGAGACCCGCGGCCGCAACCGGATGCCGCGCGGCGTGGTCTTCGTGCCCTGGTTCGACGCCAGCCAGCTCATCAACAAGGTGACGCTCGACGCCAACGACCCGATCTCCCGCCAAACGGATTTCAAGAAATGCGCCGTCAAGATCGAACCCGTCTGACCCGCGCCGCCGTGCTGGCGCTGTGGGCCCTGGCTGCCGCGGCCCAGGCGCAGGCGCAGGACGCGCCGCGCCTGACCGGCGCCGACGAGCCGATGGGAGACGTGCCCGCGCCGCCCGTCGCCGACTGGATCATCAACGACGTGCGGGTGGGGCGGAACTATCCCGAGCAGCCGCCGGTCATCCCGCACGGCATCGAGGGCTATCAGCTCTCGGTCACGGCGAACCGCTGCCTTGAATGCCACCGCCGCGAATATTCCGGACTGGTCGCGGCGCCGATGATCTCGATCACGCATTTCCAGGACCGCGAGGGCCAGATGCTCGCGGATGTCTCGCCGCGCCGCTACTTCTGCACCGCCTGCCACGTGCCGCAGTCGAACGCGCGGCCGCTGGTCGAGAACCGCTTCCGCGACATGCTGACCCTGATGCCGGTCGGAGAGGAGTGATGCGGCTGCCCGTTCCCCGGTTCCTCCGCCGCTTCTGGCAGATCGCGACCCGCCCGGCAGGCTTTCTCAGCGTGGGGTTCCTGACGCTCGGCGGCTTCGTGGGCGGGGTGCTGTTCTGGGGCGGGTTCAACACGGCGCTCGAGGCCACCAATACCGAGCCCTTCTGCACCTCCTGCCACGAGATGCAGACCAACGTCTTCGAGGAACTGACCCGCACGGTGCATTACACCAATCGCTCGGGCGTGCGCGCGGGCTGCCCGGACTGCCATGTGCCGCATGAATGGACCGACAAGATCGCGCGCAAGATGCAGGCCTCGAAGGAGGTCTGGGGCCACCTGTTCGGCACGATCGACACGCGGCGCAAGTTCCTCGACCACCGCCTGCGGCTGGCCGAGCACGAATGGGCGCGGCTGAAGGCCAATGACTCGCTCGAATGCCGGAACTGCCATTCCGAGGTGGCGATGGATTTCACCCGCCAGACCGACAGGGCGGGGCAGATCCACACGCAATACCTGATCCGGACCGAGGGCTATACCTGCATCGACTGCCACAAGGGCATCGCGCACGAATTGCCCGATATGCGCGGCGTCGATCCGGGCTGGCTCCCCCCGCCGGAGTTGCGCGATGCCTCGGGCTTCCAGACCGGCGCCCTTCCCGATCCCGCCGCGGTGCGGGACTACGTGCTGCGGAACTGACCCCGCGCCGCCGGGCCCGCCTTCGGTGCCGCTTCCGGCACCGCCGGAACGACAGGAGGGGCCCGCCGCGGGGAGGGTCGGGCAGCGGGCACCCCGGGCTCTTGCCGACCGGCCGGACGGCGAAGGGAAAGCCGAATGCCCCTGCCGGGGCCGCCTCCTGCCGGGGCCGCCTGTCGCGGGGGTCTCAGTGGCCGGTTCGGTAGCCGGCGGCCTCCAGCGCGATCTGCCCGATCGAGAGGCGGCTGATGCCGATGTCGGCGAGGTCGCGGTCGGTCATCGCGGCAAGTTCGCCGAGGGTCTGCCGGTAGATCCGCCGCTGCGCCAGCGCCTCGGCCGAAAGGCCTGCGGCGTCGAGAAGACGGCGGAGGAAGGAGGGAAGACGGAAGCCGTCGCGTAGGGTGCTGTGGGTCAGGGTGGTCATGGCACTGTCCTTGTCTGGTGTCCGGCCGCTGTCTCGGAGCAGCCGCGCGGATGTCTCCCGCTGCAATGCAGCAAATGGGGACTTTTGCAGGACCCGAAACTCCCGGAGCGGGAACCCCGGCATTCGGTGGGCGCATGGCTCGTCCCGGGGCGTGCAGGGGAGACGCGGCGCCTCCCTGCGGCAGTCCGCGCCCCGGGTTGGAGAGCAGGCCGTCAGAACGGAAGCGCCCGCGGTGCCCTCGGACCCGCCTCCCTGCGGTGGGGCCCGTTCAGGGAAGGAAGCGCCAACCTGCGCGGGTTCCCTCGCATCAGGGCCCGCCCCCGGCAGGGCGCCCGGCCGTCACGCCGGATAGCCCGCCTTGCGGATCAGGGCCCAGATCGTGCGGTTCAGCGTGGCAAGCTCGGCGATGCAGCCGCGGATGTCGTCGACCGCCTTCGCATCGATGCGGCTCACCCGGCCCATGCGCAGCCCCGCCCTGCGGTCCGAGATCCGCATCTGGATGGTGCGCGGATTGCCCCCCTCGGGATCGAAGGCATAGATGCAGTGGTTGTACTGGTTGCGCAGCCCGCCGAGCCGCGTGAGCCTGCCCACCGCCTCGAGGATGGCCTCGCGCTCTTCCGCGGCGCGACCCTCCATCTTGGCCAGCCGCTCGACCAGGTCGGCCCGCGCCCGCGTCGTGTTGAGCGTGAGGTAGATCACCAGCGCCGTGTCCTTCGTGGTCCCGGCAAGTCCCGCGATCAGATGGATCAGCAGGCTCTCGGTGTTGCTCCAGACGTAGTTCAGCCGCCCGAGCAGCAGCAGGACCTCGTCGAAATCCTCGCGGGCCGGGACGCTCACAGCCCGGGCGCCGCCACGCGCGACAGATACCAGCGGGCCGCGGCGGTGCGGTTGCGCACGCCCACCTTGGTGATGATCCGGTGGATATGCAGCTTCACCGTATGCTCCGAAAGCCCCAGGCGGTGGGCGATGACCTTGTTCTGTCCTCCCCTGGCCACCAGTTCGAGCACCTCGGTCTCGCGCGGGGTGAGGCCCGCCTCGCAGAGCGCCGGGGTCGGAACGACGGCCGCGGGGGCCGGGGGCGCCGCCTCGGCGCGCCGGGCCAGAAGCTCGCAGGGCACGAAGAAGTCGCCCCAGAGCGTCAGGCGGAACATCGAGGCCCAGACCCCGATCGGCGCGTTCATCGGCAGAAGCCGCACCTCCTGCAGCGGGCCGCCCTCCTGCCGCTGCCGCAGCACCTCGCGCGCGAGGGCGGGATTGCGGTAGGCCAGCACCCATGAGATCGGTCCCTCGGGCTGGCGGGCCTCGCCCAGGCGCCGGGCGAGCTCGTCGAAGTGGCTCTCCTCGACCACCACCAGCCGCAGCGCCCCCTCGCGGGCAAGCCGGGCCGGATCGGCCGAGGCGAGATCCTCGTGGCGGCGGACATCCAGGTCGTCGGATTCCGAGGCAGCCACCCGCAGGATCCAGTCGTTGAAGATCAGCGGGCTTCCCACGAAGAGCACGACGGCCGATTTGCGGCAGGTCGCGGAGTCGCAAAGGCTTTTCTCAAAGAGATCGTCACGCATCCCACTTCTCCGGGCAACATGAACTGAAAACAGTCGAAAAGCTTCAAAATTGGTCGATAATTCTATTTATCTATCCCACTCCATCGATTCCGGAAACCGATCAAAGGATTGATGCACTGATCGATTGGAGGAGCCCGCGCCGGCTGCCCCTCGCCATGCTATTGAGAACTTTGTCTCTTCCGCGGACCGGGATGCGGCCGGTTTCCGGAAAGCCGCGCGCCCTCCCCGCCCGTTCGATCTAGTCCGGGGCGGATTCGGGCGGGACCCCGGGGCGGAGGAGCCGGGAAGGACGCCACGAAAGACCCTGCGGAACAGTCGGTTGGCCCCCGGCCCCGGATCGCTCGTTCGGGTGACTGGTGCCTCTGCCTGCCTGGTGCGAGCCTTTCCCGGACCGGTTTTCCGGTCGGAAACGATCCATTGCCGAAAACGCATTGAGCAGGGCCGCTGGCCTTGGCCCTTGCGCGCCTTGGGGCGCGCGCCCCGGCGGCTTTTGCCGCCCGCCAAGGTCCGCCGTCCCAGAAAGGAGGCCGCCACCAGGGCAGCGAAGGACGCAGGCCGTGCCGGAACGGGCGCTTCCGCGTCGCGGGATCCGGGACCGGGCACGGTTTCCACCATCCTCAACCGCAACCCATTTCGTCGCGTACGGGCTTTTCCGTCTTGGAAATGACTGACGGACCTGCGGCGCGACCGGAGAGATAGTGTCATGTCCGACAGAAGATCATATTCGCCGTCCAACCAGGTCATGTTCGACGACATCACGGTCGAAGAACTGAACGCCGATGTCGATGCCGAGATCGGCGTCCATGAGGCCGACATCGACCTGCAGCAGCAGGACCAGCAGCAGTCGACCGATGTGGCCAACGAACAGGGCCAGGGCCAGGACCAGGGGCAAGGCCAGGATCAGGGCCAGGGTCAGGACCAGGGACAAGGCCAGGACCAGGGCCAGGGTCAGGACCAGGGGCAAGGCCAGAGCCAGGGCCAGGGCCAGAGCGTCGACAACGCCAACGCCAACGGCGGTGACGACAGCAACGACAATTCCAACCAGGTGAACATCGACTTCGGCGGCGGCGAATGGATCCCGCGCGACGACGACCTGGTCGACATCGACATGGGTGACGACGCCGAGGTGGGCGACATCTTCGCGGCCGGCGGCGACCTCAGCTACGATGCGGGCAATGTTTACGGCGCGGGCGACGACCTCGACCTCGAGGGCGTGCTCGGCGGCTCGGACTTCGGCTCGGGCAACGATGCGGCCGTCGTGACCGGCCAGTATGGCAGCCTTTCGGATTCCGACATGCTCTGGAACCCGACGGTGAGCAACGACGGCACCTTCAACCAGTATGGCAACGCCACCGGCGGGACCGCCAGTGCCGCCGAGGGGATCAGCGCGGGCGCGAACGGCGCCGAGGGCGGATCGGAAGCCACGAGCATCGGCGGCATGGCCCATGGCGGCATGGCGCAGGGCGGCGAGGCCGGGGCCTGGGGCGGCACCTCGGGCGATGGCGGCGACGGTGACGGCGACGGCGGCAACGGCGGCGATGCCGAGGCCGATGGCGGCTTCGGGCTCGGCCTCGGGCTCGGCAGCGCCACGACCGACAGCGACGTCGACGGCGGCGATGGCGGCGAGGCGGATGCCGACAGCAGCGCCGAGGGTTCGGCCGACAGCGACCAGGATGGCGACAGCGACGGCGGCGACGGCGGCAACGGCACGTCGCTGGGCGTGGGCCTCGGCGTGGGTCTCGCGGGCTCCGCGACCGGGCCGCAGGGCGCGGCCGGCGGTGATGCGGGTTCGCTCGGCGCGGGCCTCGGCCTCGGGCTTTCGGACGCGGATGCCGATGGCGATGGCGGCGATGGCGGCGACTCGGCGGCGACCGGCACGGGAACCGGGAGCGGCGAGGGCGACAGCGGCGATGCGGATGCCGATGGCGGTGACGGCGGCGATGCCGGCGCGCTCGCGCGGGCCTCGGCGCGGGCCTGGGCCTCTTCCGACGCGGACAGCACGGCGACGGGCGGCGGCGCCGGGGCCGGCGCGGGCGCGATCGGCCTGCTGAGCGGCGCCCTGGCGGCGGCCATGGGCGGCGATGCCGGAAGCGGCGCCACCTCCGGGGACGGCATCGGCACCGGAACGGGGACCGGCACCGGAACGGCGGGCGCCGGCTATGGCGGCGACGCCGGAGCGGACTCGGGCGACGGTATCGGGACGGGCACCGGGACGGGCGACGCGGCCTCCGAGGGCGGCGCCGGCGGGGCCGGCACCGGAACCGCGGACTCGGCCGGTTCGGGCTCGGGTGCCGGCACGGGCGGCGACGCCACCGGCGGCGCGGGCACCAACACGGCCGGATCGAGCGCCGCCTCGGATGGCGCCGGCACGGGCGACGCGGCCTCCGAGGGCGGTCTGGGCGGCCTGTCCCAGATCTTCGCGGAAGCCGATCTCGACGGCTCGGCCGACAGCATGGCCGAGGCGATCTCGGGCTATGGCGGCAACGCCACCTCCGACGACGACGCCACCAACAGCTCGAGCGGCGCGGGCTCGTCCGCGGCCTCGATCGGCGGGACCGGCGACGGCGGCATGGGCTTCCGGGACGGGCGGCGCCTCGGGGGCGGCCACCGGCGGCGCGGCCGCGGGCGGTGCTGCGACCCTCGGCGACGTGCTGGGCGGCAACGGCGGCTCCGCGATGAACGGCGACGGCGGCGCCGGCGGCAATGCCGGCAGCTGGGGCACGGGCAACGGCGACGACGGCTATGTCACGGGCGAGTCCCTCGCCTCGGCGGCGGCCGCGATCGATGTCACGGCCTTCAACCAGTCGATCGTGATGGGGGCCAACATCCTCGGCAACACCGTCGACATGACGGTGGTGGGCGGCTCGCTCTCCTCCACCACCTCGGTGGGCGACGACGACCTGAGCTGACGGACCCCTTCCGCGGGGCCGGCCGACGCCGGCCCCGCGCCTGCAACCGGGGCGGGACGATCCCGGCCAGGCGTCGGCGGTTGCCCCGCGCTCCGCAAGCCCGGGGCGCAAGGCAACCGCCGGCTTTCCCTCCGCGCAGGACCGGGACCGGCACCCCTGCCCCCGCTCCTGCCCATCGCGCGGCAGTGCCCGCGCCCCCACCACCGGGGCCACCCTCCCGGCTGGCCCCCCGGACCGAGAAGGCAGGTTCCATGTCCCTTGATCCCTCGACGGAGGCCATCTCCCGCTTCATCGGATCCTTCCATCTCGAGCTCGAGGCCGAACGGATGCGCTCGGACTACGAGGCGTTCCGCGCCGCCGGGAAGCTGGCCGAGGAAGCCCCGCAGGAGCCGGTGCCCTTTCCGGCCCTTTCCGCGCCCCATGAGCTTCAGGACTTTGCCCCGGGGCTGAAATACGCGCCCGCCGTCCCCGCCGCCGCGCCCGAGCCGGTCGAGCCGGCCGAGACCCCGCCCGCCCCCGTCGAGCCGATCGCGCCGGACCTGCTGCTTCCGCTGCGCGAGGCGGCGCTTCCCGCGGTGCAGGGATCGGGCGGCGAGGTGGCGGAGGGGCTTCCCGCCCTCGTGCCGCCGCCGCCCAACACGATCCTGACGGTGACGGTCCAGGTGGCGGACCTGTCCGACAACGACCTTCTGGATTTCGGCACGCCCGATGTCTTCCTGCCGGTCGGGCTGCAGATGGCCACCCTCGAGGCGCTCGCCGGGGCGGCCGCGGCGCTCGGCGCCGATGTGGACGCGGGCCTGCCCGCCCATGCCGTCCCCATGCTGGCCGATGCCGGGGCCATGGCCGCCCGGATGATCGCCACGGGCGAGGCGCCGGCCGCCCCGGGGGTGACGGAGGTGACGCTGCACGGGGCCGAGGCCCTGGGCATCCATGTGGTGGGCGCGCCGGCCGGGGTCCTGCCCGATTTCCTCGACCTGCTGCCCGAGGCGCTGCGCCCCGAGGAGGAGGGGGAGGAGACCGCCCCCGCCGGAGAGGACGGCCCGGGCGGCGGCACGGCCACGGCCGGCAGCGCCAGCGGACCCGCGGGCATCCAGACCGGCCACGGCGGCCGGGATGGCGGCGGGAACGGCGGCGGGGGGGCGGAGGATCCGGCCTCCGATCCGCGGCTCGATCCGGGGGCTCCCTCCGCCGGGCCCTTCTCCGACATGGAGGTCGAGCCCGGCCATGCGGTCGAGACCGGCGCCAACCTCGCGGTCAACGAGACGCTCATCACGCTGCGCTGGGTCGATGCGCCGGTGATCGCGGTAGGGGGCACGGTGGTGGAACTCGCCGCGATCAGCCAGACCAACGTCATGGTCTCCTCGGCCCTGCCGGGCACCGCCCCCTCGGGGCAGGCGATCAACGCGGCCGCGATCGAGCAGTTCTCCTCGGGCGGGGCCGGGACCGCGGCCACCGGCTCCGGCGCGCCCGAGGACTGGCGGATCGTGACCATTGACGGCGACCTGACCGCGATGAACTGGGTCCAGCAGTATGTCTTCCTCGGCGACATGGACCGGGCCGAGGTGATCTTCACCGGCTCCTCCACCTGGATGGGGCTCGGGGGCAACATCGTCTCGAACCAGGCCGCGATCGTCGAACTCGGCTTCCACTACGACCTGATCGTGGTCGAGGGGGACATGCTGAGCCTGACCTCGATCAGCCAGACCAACGTCCTGCTCGACAGCGACGTGGTGACCGGCGCCCCCGCAGGCACGGTGACGGCGCAGGACAACCTGCAACTCAACAGCGCCCGGATCACCCAGTCGGGCATCGACACGGTGACCGAGATGACCGCGGGCATCCGCGACACGCTCGAGGCGATGGCCGCCGGGGGCGGACCCGGCGCGGCGATCCTCGACGATCCGGCCTTCGCGGGCCTCGACGGGCTCGACGTCCTGTATGTGCGGGGCAATTTCACCAAGCTCAACGTCATCGAGCAGGTCAATGTGCTGGGGGATTCCGACCAGCTCCATCTCGCCTGCGAGGGGCTGGCGGCGGCGGGCGGCCAGATCGGCATCGTCACCGGCTCGAATGCGCAGGCCAACCTTGCCCATGTGTTCGACGACGGGCTCGACAGCACGGTGATGGCGGCGGGCGGCGGCTACAGCGACGCGCTGATCCACCAGGCCGGGCTGATCGACCTCGACGCGCCGCCCGGCGGCGTGGCCCTGGCCCCGGTGGTGAGCGAGGCGGTGGCCTTCCTGGCCGAGGGCATGATCGACCCCCTCCCCGACCTCGAGATCGCCCCCGTCCCGGGCCTGCCGGACCTGCCCGGCAGCCTCGACGTGATGCAGACGGCGCTCGCCTGAGCGCGGGCCGACAGCGGAGACACCGACTTGAAGGACATGCTCGATCCCCCCGCCGATCCGCCCGTTTCCGATGCGACCCTGACACTCGAAGCGAAGGACCGGCGGGACCTGCCGCCGGGCGCCGCAGGCGGCGGATCGCCGGCGGCCGCAGGAGGGCCCGCGGACGGGGCCGCCGACAGGACCGCCGACAGGGCCGCGGAGGGGGTCGCCGCAGGCGCGACCCGGATGCGGGACACCACGGCCGCCGGCCCCGGCTCGGTCACCATCGAGGCCCGGGCGGGCGAGCCGATCCCGAAGCGCCCGGCCCCGCCTCCGGGACAGGGCGGGGGTGGGGGCGGCCAGGGACCGGGCTTCCACCGCCGCCTCGGCCCCGAGAACTTCGGCGAGAGCCTGCGCCAGGGCACGGCCGCGGTGCGGCGCAACCTCGGGCTCGTCATGGCGCTGACCTGCGCCACCAACCTGCTGATCCTCGCCATCCCGATCTACCTGTTCCAGATCTCGGACCGGGTGCTGACCAGCCGCTCGCTCGACACGCTGGTGATGCTGACCGTGGTGATCGTGGGGGCGGTGCTGCTGCAGGCGGTGCTGGATGCCGTGCGCCGCTTCATGCTGATGCGCACTGCGGTCGAGGTGGCGGTGCAACTCGGCGCGCCGGTGCTGAGTTCGGCCGCCCATGCCTCGCTTTCGGGATCAAGCCGGGAATACCAGACGCTGGGTGACCTGCAGCAGCTGCGCAGCTTCCTCGTCTCGGGCACGCTGATCTCGTTCCTCGACGTGCCCTTCGCGCCGCTCTTCATCCTCGCGATCTTCCTCGTCCATCCGCACCTGGGCAGCATCGTCGTGGTGACGGCGCTGCTGCTGCTGGTGATCGCGCTGGTGAACCAGAAGATGACCGAGAAACCCTTCGCCGAGGCCAACCTCGCCCAGTCCAGGGCCAACCTGCATCTCGAGTCGATGGCGCGGAACAGCCAGATCATCAACGCCATGGCGATGATCCCCGAGGCGGTGGCGATCTGGGGCCGCGACGTGGCGGCCTCGCTGACCGCGCAGGTGCGCGCGCAGGACCGCAACATCGTCAGCGCCGCCCTCTCGCGCGCGGTGCGGCTGCTCACGCAGATCGGCCTGCTGGGCTGGGGCGCCTATCTCGCCATCGAGGGCGAGATCACCGGCGGCATGGTGATCGCGGCCTCGATCATCGCGGGCCGGGCGCTCGCCCCGATCGAAGGCGCGATCGAGGGCTGGAACGCGGTGATCCTGACGCGGGCCGCCCACCAGCGGATCACCCGGCTGCTGACCGGCTCGCGGCTGCAGTTCGAGCGGCTGCGCCTGCCCCGCCCCGAAGGCCGGCTTGATGTCGAGCGGCTGCTCTACGTGCCGCCGGGCACCAGGCAGGTGGTGCTGAACGGCATCAGCTTCTCGCTCAATCCCGGCGACACGCTGGCGGTGATCGGCAATTCCGGCGCGGGCAAGACCACGCTGGGCAAGATGCTGGTGGGCTCGATCCTGCCCACCTCGGGCTCGGTCCGGCTGGACCTGATGGACCTGCGCAACTGGGACCCGCGCCAGCTGGGCGAGAACCTGGGCTACCTGCCGCAGGACGTGCAGCTCTTTCCCGGCACGATCAAGGAGAACATCGCCCGGATGCGGGCCGATGCGACCGACGAGGAGATCCACCGCGCGGCCGTGCTGGCCGACGTGCACGAGATGATCGCGCTCTTGCCGCAGGGCTACGAGACCCTCGTGGCGGCCGATGGCGCGCCGCTTTCGGGCGGGCAGAAGCAGCGCGTGGCGCTGGCGCGGGCCTTCTTCGGCAACCCGCGCCTCGTGGTGCTGGACGAGCCGAACTCGAACCTCGACACGGCCGGCGACAAGGCGCTGGCCCGCGCCATCGCCCAGGCGCGCGAGAACGGCATCACCGTGGTGGTCATCACCCAGAAGCCCGCGCTCCTTCAGGTGGTGGACAAGATCATGCTGCTGGCCAATGGCACCGTCTCGCTCTTCGGCGCGCGCGAGAAGGTGCTGGCCCAGCTCAATGCGCAGGCGGCGCCCGCCCGCGTCGCTCGGCCCGAGGGAGGCCCCGCCCATGGCTGAGACATCCTATCCGGAATGGTATGCGGGCGTGCCGCGCTCGGTCACGCGCCACGCGGTCTTCGGCCTCAGCCTGATGGCGCTGTCCTTCGGCGGCTTCGGCCTCTGGGCCTTCAGGGCCCCCCTCGCCGCCGCCGTGATCTCGCAGGGCAGCTTCGTCGCCACCGGCCAGAACAAGATCGTCCAGCATCTGGAAGGCGGCATCATCCGCGAGATCCTGGTCGAGGAGGGCGACCGCATCGAGGCGGGCCAGGTGATCCTGCGCCTCGACGAGACGCTGGCGCAGGCCACGCGGCGCGAGCTGGTGCTGCGCCGCGCCCGGCTCGAGGCGACCGAGGCGCGGCTGCTCGCGCTTCATCACGGCGACGAGCAGCTGGCGCTGCCCCAGCATCTGCTGGCCGCCCAGGGCGATCCCGAGATCGCCGCCATCATCGAGGGCCAGCGGCTCGCCTTCGGCGCCACCCGCTCGCAGCTGGCCAATGACGTGGCGCTGGTCGAGCGCAACATCGAGGCGCTGGAGATGCGCGGCCGCGGCTACGAGGCCGAGCTTCGGGCGATGCGGGGCCAGGCGGAGCTGCTGGAGGAGGAGCTCTCCTCGAAGACCACCCTGCTCGAGACCGGGCTGATCCGGCAGACCGAGATCTCCGCCCTGCGCCGGGCGCTGCTCGAGGCCCAGGGCCAGATGGGCCGGATCGAGGCCGAGATCGCCGAGAGCCTCAAGATGAGCGCCAAGTTCCAGACCCAGATCGACAAGACCCACGACGAATACCGCCGCGCGGCGCTGGCCGAGCTGCAGGCGATCCAGGGCGAGCTGGAAAGCGTGCGCGAGGAGGCGCGCAAGGCCGAGAACGTGCTGACGCGCACCGAGGTGCCGGCGCCGGTGGCCGGCACGGTGGTCCGGCTGCACTACCACACGCCGGGCGGCGTCATCGAGACCGGCAAGCCGATCGCCGAGATCCTGCCCGCGGATGCGCCGCTGATCGTCGAGGTGCTGGTGCCGCGCAACGACATCGACAGCGTGAAGGCGGACCAGCCCGCGACGGTGCGGCTGGTGGCGCTGAACCAGCGCACGACGCCGGTGCTGAACGGCCGCGTGGCCTATGTCTCGGCCGACAGCGTCGCCGACGCGTCGGACGGCGTGCCGCGCGAGGTCTATGTGGCGCGGGTGAGCCTCGAGCCCGAGGAACTGGCCCGTGTCCCCGGCTTCACGCCGACGCCCGGGATGCCGGCCGAGATCATGATCCAGACCGCCGAGCGCACCTTCGCCCAGTATCTGGCCCGCCCCGTCCTCGACAGCATGGCCCGCGCCTTCCGCGAGCAGTAGGGCCGGCCGGGGGCGGGATCGCCCCGATCCGTCCGTCACGGCCGGCAGCCGCGCCGGGGCCGGCGCTGCGGCCGTCACCGGGATCCCGAGACCCGGGGGCGGAACACCGGCTGCGCCAGGCTCACCCATGACCCGGAAGGGGCCGGGGGCGCAGGGGAAGCCCCCGGCCATGGCTTGCACCTTCAGGAACGGCACCGAAGGACGGTCGATCCTGCCATCACGGGCGCCCGCCGGCCGCACGATTCCGCAACCCGGCAGATCCGGGATTCGCACCGGCCGATTTTCTCAAAGGCGGCGCGATTGCCGCAGGATTTGAAACCCCTGCGAAGACAATTGCTCAGAAAGAGCATGCCTTTGCAATTTTCAATCCCTGCGGGAAATCATGTTCAGCCGCTAAACCCGGAAACACGGGAGGCCGAAACTGGAAATTCTGCAAATACAAGTCATTGATAATAAAAGTCAATATTATCTTTAAATTGTGTTAAAACTGTGTCTTTCTTTGCCCCCGTTAGGGAGCGGTTTCTTGCCAGACAGCCGGACGATGCAATCCTGGCGCGCCTCGGGCGGCATGTCCGGTCGGCGGTCGGGCCCATGCATTCGTGCCGGAGTCGGGAAATCGCTTCCCACGACAGGAATTTGTGAAGAAGCGGAGCCGTATCGGGAATGACTTTCCTTTATAACCTCAACAATTTCGAGTTCACGGCCTTCAGCGCGGGCCAGCTCCTCTCGCAGGGCACGATGGGCGCTTCGGTGAGCGTCGGCGACAGCTTCACCATGCCTGCCGCGGCCGACACCGCGCTGAAGGTTGCCGATGACGACCGCTTCCTGTCGGGCGACAGCTGCCGGGACAACAATGCCGACGATGGCTGCGGGCAGCAGGCGTCGATCGTCACCGACGGCACCGCGGCGGGCAACGGCGGCCAGGTCTATGCCGAAAGCTACTTCTGGGTGCAGGATCAGTGCGGCAAGAAGTACATGCTGGTCGAGATCGAGCAGGAAGGCAGCGCCGGCACCTACTACACCTTCAACAGCTCCTGCGGCCTGCCTGCCGCGGGCGCGAAGCTGACCGTGGTCAGCCAGTGCAACGTCACCTCGAACTGGATCGACTACTGCAACCTCGGCGCCGGGAGCCTCGAGAAGCTCGGAACCGTCTCGGGCAGCGTCTTCGGCGATACCAACTGCGACGGGATCAACGGCACGCTCGGCACGATCCCCGGCTGCGACTACCTGATCGAGGCCGAGGCGATGTGCAAGACCTCGAGCCTCGTCACCATCTGCGACTCCGGCGCCTCGGGCGGCAAGTTCGTCCGCCTCGCCTGCCCCGGCGGCAAGGGCGAGCTGACCACGAGCTTCAACGGCAAGAGCGGCACCTATGACCTGACGCTCCGCCTGCAGGACGAGAACGACGGCCAGAGCACGATCCGGCTGGTGATCGACGGCCGCGAGGTCGAGGCGATCCGGCTGAGCCGCGACAGCGACGGCGGCGGCTCGGACTGCGGCCCGTTCTCGACCTATGTCATCAGGGACGTGCAGATCGACTGCGGCGACCAGATCAGGCTCGCCGTGGCCGGAAGCTGCTCGGAATACGTGCGCATCGACAGCCTGCGGCTGGAAGGGCATGACACGACGGTGCGCACGCCCGAGCCGCCGAGGGCGGGGGTGACGGTCAAGCTGGTCGATCTGTCCGGCCGGGTCGTGGCCACCACCACGACGGATGCGAACGGCGCCTACAGCTTCGAGAACGTGAGGGCCGGCCAGTACAAGGTGGTGGGCGTCGCGCCCGACGGCACGGAATTCACCCTGAGGGATGCCGGCACCGACGACAGTCTCGATTCCGACGTGGATGCGGGCGGCGCGTCGGACGTGTTGACCGTGAGGGGCGGCGAGACGGTGGACGTGGATCTCGGGCTCTGCACCTTCCGGCCGGCTTCGATCTCGGGCCGCTATTTCGTGGACACCGACAACAGCGGCACCGATCAGGCCGAGCCGGGCGTGGGCGGCGTGACGGTGCAGCTCATGGGCGCGGACGGCCGGGTCGTGGCCACCACCACGACGGCGGCCGACGGCAGCTATTCCTTCGGCGGCCTCAAGGCGGGCGACTACACCGTGGCCTTCGGCGACGATCCGGCGGGCCGGGTCTTCGTGGGCAGGGACGTAGGCGGCGATGACACCGTCGACTCGGACGTGAACCCCGCGACGGGCCGGACCGACCGGATCACGCTTGGCCGGGGCGAGGCGAAGACCGACGTCGATGCCGGCGTGCGCGATCCCCGGACGGCCTCGATCGGCGACACGGTCTTCCTCGACGCTGACGGCGACGGCGTGCAGGACGCGACCGAGGCCGGCGCGGATGGCGTCGAGGTGACGCTGCTGAACGGGAAGGGCGCGGTGGTGGCCAGCACCACCACGGCGAACGGCGGCCAGTATTCCTTCACCGGTCTCGCCGCGGGCAGCTATTCGGTGGTCTTCGGCACGCTGGCGGGCCATGCCTTCACCACCAGGGGTGCCGAGGCCGCGGATGCGGTGAACGGCGACAGCGACGCGAACCTTCTCGGCCTGACCGACACGTTCGTGCTGTCCATCGGCGAGGTCGAGACCGACATCGATGCGGGCCTCGTGCGGCTGAACACGGCGCCGGTCGCGCTGAACGACACCGGTCGCGGCTGCGCGAACGAGACGATCACGCTCGACGTGCTGGCGAACGACAGCGATGACGATGGCGACACGCTGGTCATCGCCACGGTGGACGGCCACACGATCCGCGAAGGCGAGACGATCGCCACCGCCAGGGGGACGCTGGTCACGCTGTCGGACGGCAAGCTCTCGTTCGACGGCACGGCGGCCCATGCCGATCTGAACGTCGGCGAGAGGGGCTACGAGACGGTCCGCTACACCGTCTCGGACGGCAGGGGCGGCACTGCCGCGGCCGAGGTCGAGCTGTCCTTCTGCGGGGTGGCGGACACGCTGGAAGAGCTGTGCGAAAGCCTGCCGGACAGGGTGGAGTACCAGTTGGTCAGCGGATACCAGAACGGGACGTCCGACGCCTACAGCATGCGGATCGCCGGAACCGGCGACGCCCGGTTCGATGGCCAGGTGATCACGACCGCCTATTGCGCCAGCGCCTATGAGCTGGCCTCCATGGGGACCAGCTTCTCCAATGCGCCGGTGTTCACCGGCAATCTCTACTGCGCCACCGATGCGGCGGCGGTGGCCCGTGTTCTGGCCGGGCAGACCGGAAGCAACGGGCTTGCGGCGGCGGAGAACATCGACCTGATAACCTGGCTGCTGAACCAGGACTTCACCGGCACCAGGTTCAACGATGCCGAGGTGCAGGCCGCGATCTGGAATCTGACCGACGGCCTCAACTCCATCGGCTCGAACTTCGGCCAGCTTGCCGATGTCCACGAACTGGTCGACCTGGCCATCCGCAACGGAGAGGGCTTCGTGCCCGGCACCGATGACGTGGTGGCGCTGGTGGTCGACCCGGACCCGGTGACGGCGGACAACGCGCAGCCCTTCATCCTGGGCGTTTCCTTCGGCGCGCTCGACTGCCTCTGCTGACGATCCCGATCATTCCCGGCTCTGGCCGGGGCAGCGGAAACACCGCCCGGCGAAAGCTGCGTCTTTCGCCGGGCGGTGCCGCCGGAGAGCCGGCCCCGGGCGATGCGCCGCCCACGACAGGAAGCTGAAGCGGCCCGCGCATGGGCCTTCATTCTTGCAAAGGAAGTGACATGAAGAAGCTGACGGCTCTTGCCGCGACCGCGATTTCCTTCGTATCGGCCACGCAGGCCCTCGCGACGGACGGCTGCATCGCGCTCGGCACCTGCTCGGTCCCCGAGATCAGCGCGCTCGACGGGGCTGCCGCCCTCGCCGTGGTGAGCGCGCTCGTCCTGCTCGCCTGGGAGCGTCGCCGCCGCGCCGCCTGACCCGGCGATCCGGCCCCGGCCCGCTTCGCTTCCTGCGGGGCGGGCTTTCCTTCCCCTTCCGACGACAGCGACGATGACCACCGAAAGCCCCCCTCTCCGCCCGGCCGTCGCGCCGCTTCTGGCGCTCGTCGGCCTGCTGGCGGCCGAGCTGGCGGTGATCGGCGTCACCTACAAGCATCTGATCCGGTTCACCTGCCTCGAGAACTGGCCGGCCGCGGTCTGCGGCGGGGCGAGCACCTTCATGGTCAGCGTCTATGCGATGGCCGCGGCCCTCGCGCTGGTGGCGCTGCTGATCCCCGAGGCGGTGCGGCAGCTGGCGGCCGAGGCCGGGCTGCGGCGGGCGGGCCTTCTGCCGAACCTTGCCGGCTTCGCCGCCATGATGGCGCCGCTGCCCCTGCTGGCCGAGGGCGCCGGCACCGCGGTCCTGCCGGTCGTGCTGGCCTGCTGGGGCATGGGCATCCTGCTCGGCGCGACGGGTGCCCTGCTGATGGTGGCGCCCCTTGCGCGCTGGCGGGTGTTCCTGGCCGCGCAGGGCGGGCGGTTCGCGCTTGCCGCGGTGGCGGGGCTGCTGGCGCCGATCCTTGCGATGCAGGTCCGGCCGCTGTGGCGGCTCGAGACCATGGCCGACCTCACCTTCTCGGCGGTGGCGGGGCTGATCCGCCTTCTAGGCTACGAGGTCGCGGCCGACCCGGTGGCGAAGACCATCGGCGCCGCCGGCTTCTCGATCAGCGTGGCCCCGGTCTGCTCGGGGATCGAGGGGATGGGCCTCGTCGCGGTCTTCGTCACGCTCTTTCTGGGCCTCTTCCGCCACGAGCTGCGCTTTCCCGCGGCCCTGCTGCTCTATCCGATCGGGATCGTGGCAAGCGCGGCGCTCAACATCCTGCGGATCACGCTGCTGCTCGTCATCGGGCTGAACGGCCATCCCGGGCTGGCGGTGGGCGGGTTCCACAGCCATGCCGGCTGGCTGAGCTTCACGCTCCTGTCGCTCGGCCTGATCCTTGCCGCCCGCAGCCTTGCCGTCTTCGCCCGGTTGCCGCGGCCGGCGGCACAGGCCCCGCGCCTGCCGCCCTTCCTGGCCGATCCGATGGTGGCGGGCATCCTGCCATTTGCCGTCTTCATGGCCTCGGCATTGCTGGCCTCGACCTTCTCCGCCTCGCCCGAGACGGTCTATCCCCTGCGGGTGCTGGCGATGGCGGGGGTGCTCGCGCTGTTCCTGCCCCATCTGCGCAGCCTCGGCTGGCGGGTGGATCCGCTGGCCCTGGGGCTGGGGGTGGGCATCGGCCTCCTCTGGGCCCTGACCGGTCCGGCGCCCGGGCCGGGCAGCCTGCCGGCCCAGGGGACGCTGGCCGGCGCGGGCCTCGCCCTCTGGATCCTCTCGCGGGTCATCGGCACCGCGCTGCTCGTCCCGGTGATCGAGGAGCTGTTCTTCCGCGGCTACCTGCTCGACCGGCTTGCCCCGCCGGGAAGCCGCCGGCCCTGGCGTGTCCTGCTGGCGGTGGCCGTCAGTTCCGCAGCCTTTGCGGTCCTTCATGACCGCTGGCTGGCGGCGGGACTGGCGGGCGTGGCCTTCGCGCTTCTGGCGCTGCGCTCGCGCAACCTGACCGATGCCATCCTGGCCCATGCCGCGGCCAATGCGGTGATCGCGGGGGTGGCACTGGCAACCGGCAACTGGGGCCTCATCTGAGCGGTGCCGGGGAGGCTCCTGCGGACGGGGGCGCGGCAGATGTCGGCATCCGCCCGCCGAATGAGACATGACCGTCACGCAATAGATCGGCCAGTCACCGCGCCTGAAAGAGAGATCGGACCTCTGTCCAATAGCAGCATATTGATCGATAGGATAATGGTCCAGAACCTGCCTGTCCGTTGATCCCCTTGCCGGCAAAACGGGCTTCCGGATCCTCTCATCCGTTCGGGAGGAACCCGGAACCTAAAATTAAGTAAAACAATATCAGATATTTGCAGATAAACCGCCCCGAAAGGACAATGGCGCACCGCCGGAAATCCGCGGCAAATGGTGGTGGCCGGAATTTGACGAATCGGAATGACGGGTCTAGTTCTTGCCCATTGTCTTTATCAAAAAGTCAGTATGGTCATGGATGCCCTGGTAGGTTTTACGGGCTTCGTCGGCAATTCATTGCGTGGGCAGCACGAATTTGGCGGCCTCTTCAACCGTTCGAACATCGCCGGGGCGGTGGACCGGACCTTCGGGACCGTCGTCTGCGCCGCGGCTCCCGGATCGATGTTCACCGCCAACCGCTTCCCCGAGCAGGATGCGGCCGCGATGGGCGCGCTGATGGAGCGGCTCGCCCCGATCCGGGCCGAGCGCTTCGTGCTGATCTCCTCGATCGCGGTCCTGGACCGGTTCGACGGCGGCGACGACGAGACGAGCACCCGGTTCCAGACCGCCCTCGCCTATGGCCGCAACCGCCGCGCGCTCGAGGAATTCTGCGTCGAGCGGTTTCCGCGCTGCCTGATCGTCCGGCTGCCCGCCCTGTTCGGTCCCGGGCTCAGGAAGAACTTCCTGTTCGACATCCTGAACCCGATGCCCGCCATGCTGACGGAGCCGCGCCTGGCCGAGCTGGCCGAGGCCCTGCCGGCCGGCCTGCGCCCGGGGCTGGCCGGGATCTACCGGCCCGAGCCGGCCACCGACCTGCATGTCATCGACCGCGCGGCGCTGGAGGCCAGCGGCCGGCGGCCGGCCTATGACGCGGCGGTGTCGGCGGCCGGGATGGAGGCGGTGCGCTTCACCCATCCGGACAGCCGCTTCCAGTATTACGACATGTCCCGGCTCTGGGCGGACATCGGCCTCTGCCTCGGGGCGGGGCTCGACCTCATCCATCTCGCGCCGGAGCCGCTGGAGGCGGGGGCGATCCACCGGGCGCTGACCGGCCGGCCGATGCCCCCATCGCAGGCCAGGATCCACCGCGAGGACCTGCGCACGCGCCATGCCGCGCTCTGGGGCCGGACGGGTCCCCACATCGCCTCGGCAGGGGAGGTTCTGGCCGGCCTCCGCCGGTTCTTCGCCGCCGAAAGGGCCGCGGCATGAGGCTCGCGGTCTCCAACATCGCCTGGCATCCGCAGGACCGGGCCGCGGCCTACGGGGTGCTGCGCGCCCACGGCATCCGCGGCCTCGAGATCGCCCCGGGGCTGTTCTTCGACCGCAGCGCCGATCCCTTCGCCCCGACCGAGGCCGAACTGGCCGGGGCGGTGGGCGAGGCGCGGGCGGCGGGGCTGGAGCTTGTCTCGATGCAGTCGCTGCTCTTCGGGGTCGAGGGGGCGGCGCTGTTCGGCGCCCCCGGGGAACGGCAGGCGTTCCGGGCGGGGATGCGGCGCGCCATCGCGCTGGCCGGGCGGCTGGCGATCCCGAACCTCGTCTTCGGCTCGCCGCGGCAGCGGGTCGTGCCCGCCACCATGGCCGCGACCGAGGCGCGCGAGGTGGCGCTGGAGACCTTCGCCGATCTCGGCGATGCGGCACAGGCCGCCGGCACGAGGCTGGGGGTGGAATTCAACCCGGCGGCCTATGGCACAAACTTCCTCACCACGCTCGAGGAGGCCGATGCCTTCGTGGCGGACCTCGCGCATCCGGCGGTGACGCTGATCCTGGATCTCGGTTCGATGCATCTGAACGGGGCCTTCGCCGGCATCGCGGAGGCGGTGGCCGGGGTAGCCTCGCCGATCAGCCATGTCCATGTCAGCGAGCCGCATCTGGCGCCGGCCCCCGCCGATGCCGGAGCGGCGGCCACCGCCCTCTCGGCGCTCGCCCGGCGCGGCTATTCCGGCTGGGTCTCCATCGAGATGAAACAGCCGCCCGAGGCCATGGCGGCGGTGCTCGGGGCGGCGCTCGGCCGCCTCATGCAGGCTCTCGACATCGCCAGCGAGAAGGCAGACCCGGCATGACACCGACTTCCCGACGCGAGGACATCTTCGTTTCCGTCTGCCTTCCGGATCTTCCGGCAACGCGCGAGGCCGCCGCCGGCCTGCAGCGCCTCTGCGGGGACATCGCGGCCCGGTTCCGCTACTGGGAGGTGCTGCTGACCGTGCCGGCCGATGGCGCCGAGGCCTACGAGCCGCTGATGGCCAGGATCGGCAACATCCGGCTGCTGAAGCTCCGCCATGGCACGCCGTTCTACCGCCGCCGGGTGGCCGGGGCCGCCGAGGCGATCGGCGACGTGGTGGTGCTGACCGCGATCGACGAGCAGCCGGACCTCGACCTTCCCGCCATGATCGAGGCGGCGGCGGCGGCCAGTGCCATCGTGATCGGCCGGCGCCGGTCGCGGAGCGCGATGAACCCGCTGCTCGAGGCGCTGGGGCACAGCGCGGGCTTCCGCGTCAGCGCGCGCAGCATGCTGACGGCGGCCTATCCCCGCACGCTGCTGAACAAGCTGCTCGCCCATCCCGACCCGCAGCTGGCGCTGCGCTTCCCGCCGATGGACCAGGCCCTGCCCGTGCTGTGGCAGACCGCCACGGCCCGGCGGCGGCACCGGATGTTCGGCGATCTCGGGCGCAAGCTCGGCCTCGTGCAGAAGCTGCTCGTCAGTTCCGCCCCGCGGGTGCTGGCGCTGGTCGCGCTTCTGTCGCTGCTGGTGGCCGGGGGGTCGCTCGCGCTCGCCGTCTATGCGGTGGTGGTCTGGCTGACCTTCAGCGCGGTCCAGCCCGGCTGGTTCACCCTGACGCTCGCGCTGAGCCTGACCGCCCTGTTCCTCTCCATCGCGATCTTCGGCCTGTCGATCGGCGTGCAGAAGATGATCGAGTCGCTGTCCGGCGCCCTGGGCGAGGACATCCTGGACGAGCGCAGCTCGGTCGATCTCTTCGGGCAGGTGATGAAAGAGCTGAACGTCGAGGTGGTGGACGAGACCCCGCCCGTCCTGTCCGGGCAGGAGGCGGTGACCCCGCTTGTCCTGCCCGAACTCGCGATGCGGGGGCGTGCGCCCCTGACGGGAACCACGGCATGAGCCGCGGCGGAGCCGTCGACTGCCTGGTGATCGGCGGCGGCTTCTATGGCTGCTGCCTTGCGCTGTTCCTGCGCTCGGTCACCGACCGGATCGTGCTGGTCGAGTCGGGCGACCGGCTGATGGACCGCGCCTCGCGGGTCAACCAGGCGCGCGTCCATACCGGCTTCCACTATCCGCGCTCGGCGCTGACCGCGGCCAAGTCGATGGTGCTGCACCGCCGCTTCGCCGAGGACTTCCCCGAGGCGATCCGGTCCGACTTCCAGATGCTCTACGCCATCGCGCGCCGCCGCTCGAAGGTCAGCGCCAAGCGGTTCTACCGGATGTTTTCCGACATGGGCGCGCCGATCGCCCCGGCCACGCCCTCGCAGGCGGCCCTCTTCGACCCCGCGACCATCGAGGCGACCTTCGCCTGCACCGAGCACGCCTTCGACTATTCGGTGCTGCGCAACCACATGGGAAGACGGCTCGACGCGCTGGGGATGGACCTGCGGCTGAACACCGCCGTGGAGGGCCTCGAGGAACACGAGGATGGCGTCATCGTCCGGCTCTCCTCGGGCGAGGAGATCCGGGCCCGGCACGTCTTCAACGTCACCTATGCCCAGATCAACCACATCCTGCGGATGGCCGCCCTGCCCGAGGCGAGCCTGAAGCACGAGCTGACCGAGATCGCGCTGATCCGCCCGCCGGCACAGCTCGAGGGTTTCGGCATCACCATCATGGACGGTCCCTTCCTGTCGGTCATGCCCTATCCGGCCGAGGCGCTGCATTCGCTGACCCATGTCCGCTACACCCCGCAGATGAGCTGGACCGACGCCACCAGCGACCGCCCGGCCTATGAGGTCTTCGCTGCCGCCGAGCCGCAGAGCCGGCACCGCCACATGATCCTCGACGGGCTGCGCTACGTGCCCTGCCTGGCCGAGAGCCAGTGGGTGAGGTCGATCCACGACGTGAAGACGGTGCTGGTGAAGAACGAGCAGGACGACGGCCGGCCGATCCTCTACCAGCAGCAGCCCAGGGGTTCGCGGGTGATCTCGATCCTCGGCGGCAAGATCGACAACATCTACGACCTCTTCGACCTCGTGCGGCTGACCCGGCCGGACTGGGCGGCGGCGAACGAAAGCCTCCTCTGCCCGCCCCGCGCCGCCCGGAGGATGGCCTGATGCGGCGCCGGGTGCCGACCGACCTTCTGCGCTTCGGCGTGGTCTCGGTCCTGGGGCTGGGGCTGGATCTTGCGGTGGCCTGGGGGCTGGCGGTTCTGGCCGGACTCGCCCTGCCCTTCGCCGCGGTCTGCGGCTTCGTCGCGGGGGCGGCGCTGAACTATGTCCTGCACCATTTCTGGACCTTCCGCAGCGCCGCCCCCCGGGCCGCCGGCGACGGCCATGCCCGGCGCCTCTTGCGCTATGGCGCGGGGCTCGGCCTGACGCTGGCCTCGCGCGTGGCCACCGTCGCCGTGCTGGAGCGGGTGCTGTTCCCCTCCGAAGGCGAGGAACTCGCGGCGCTGGCAGGCGGAACGGCGGTCTCCTTCGTGGTCAACTACCTGTCCAGCAGGCATTTCGTGTTCCGCCCCGGCGCCGCGCCGGAGATCAAGTGATGCCTGCGGCGCGGGCATGCGTGCCAGTCGAGAGGGAAGCGACGTGAACCAGGTGAGCCCCCCGAAGGAGGCGATCTCCGCCCCCGTGGACGGTCCGATGGAGGTGCCGGCCCACGAGGCCCGGATCCTCGCCCCTAAGGCCAGCCGCTACCTGCTGGTGATCCCGGTGATCAACGAGGGCGAGCGGATCCGGCGCCAGCTCAGGACCCTGCACGGGCTCGCGCTGGCGCTCGACGTGGTGATCGCGGATGGTGGATCGACCGACGGCTCGCTCGACCCGGGCTTCCTGCGCGAGTGCGGGGTGCGGGCGCTTCTGACCAAGACCGGCCCGGGCCGTCTCAGCGCGCAGCTGCGCATGGCCTATGCCTGGGGGCTGGCCGAGGGCTATGACGGCATCCTGACGGTGGACGGCAACGGCAAGGACGGGCTCGAGGCGCTGCCGCGCTTCACCGCGGCGCTCGATGCGGGCTTCGACTATGTCCAGGGTTCGCGCTACCGTCCCGGCGGGCAGGCGATCAACACGCCCCTCGACCGCAAGCTGGGCGGGCGGTTCCTGCATGCGCCGGTGCTGTCGCTCGCCTCGGGCACCCGGCTGACCGATACGACGAACGGCTTCCGCGCCTATTCCCGCCGCTACCTGACCGATCCGCGGGTGGCGCCGTTCCGCGACTGCTTCCGCGACTACAGCCTGCTGTTCTACCTCTCGGCCCGCGCGGGCCAGCTCGGCTACCGCGTGACCGAGGTGCCGGTGCGGCGGGAATATCCGGCGACCGGTCCCGTTCCCACCAAGATGGGCAGCGTCGGTGCCAAGCTCGCGCTGGTGGGGGAACTCTTCCGCGCCGCGCTCGGCGGCTTTCACCCCGAGGCCGACCGGCCGCTCTTCGGGGTGGGCGGGGTCAGGGCGGTGCCCTGGCTCCTGCCGGCGGTCTTCCTGCTGATCCTCGTCTCGCGGCTGGCCGGCATCCTCGATGCGCCCGACATCTGGCACGACGAGGGGATGCTGATGGCGAACCTGCCGCTGCCCTCGCTTCTCGCGGCCTTCGGCCCCCTGCCTTACTACGCACAGGCCGCGCCGCCGGGCTACCTGATGCTGGCGAGCACCGTGATGGCGGGGTCGGGCGAGCATCCCGAGACCGGGCTGCGCCTCCTGAGCATGGCGGGCAGCCTCGGCGCCGCGGCCTTCCTCGCGCTTGCCCTGCGGCGGCTGGGCGGGGCGGTGGTGGCGCCGGTGGCGCTTGCGCTGGTGTTCCTGTCGCCCTTCGGCGTGCGCTATGGCATCGAGATCAAGCAGTATGCCTTCGAACTGCTGGCCACCTGCCTGATGCTCCTCGCCACCGTCCGGGCCGTCCAGTGCCCGGGACGGGCCAGCCTCGCGATCCTCGCGGGCTCGGGGCTGGCCGCGATCCTCTTCTCCTTCGCGGCCCCGGTGCTCTTCGCCGCCCTTGCACTGGCCGCGGTGCTGCAGATGTGGCTGCTGGGGCGCGAGGGACTCCGGCCGCTCGCCGGCACCTTCGCGCTGCTCGTCGGGCTGGCGGGGCTGTGGCACCTCACCGTGATCTCGCCCGCCACGGCCGACCAGTTCACCCATTTCTCGGAGGCCTATGCACAGGGCTACCTGCGGCTGCCGTTCCTCGGCGACCAGGGCAGCACGATCTCGGGCGGTCTCCGCATCATGCTGGGGATGTTCGATCCCTTCTACCGGTTCTCCAGCGGGCACCACTCGCCCCACCTGTTCGCGATCCTGGGCGTGATCCTGCTGGGGCTGGGCCTGCTGGCGGCGCTCCGGCGCGGCCTCCTGCTGCCGGTGGCCTGCGTGGCCCTGCTGGGCGGGCTTGCGGTGCTGAGCCTCGCGCGGCTCTACCCGATCCTCTACACCCGCCATTTCATCTTCGTGCAGCCCGTCGTGGGCACCATGCTCGCCATCGGCCTGCTGACGCTTCTCGGCTGGGCGGCGCGGCGGCTCGCGCCCCTGCCCCGGGCGGTCACGCTGGCCGCGGGCTTCGTCGCGCTCTTCGGCGGCCTCTCCCTCCTCGCCGGCCTGACGCAGGAAAAGCAGCAGCTGAGCGAGGCGCTGGCCGTCATTGCGCGCACCTCCAGGGACCCCGATCCGCTGATCTACGTGGGGATCACGGCGCAGCCCAACATGCTTTACGTCGCGCCGGAGTTCGGCACGCAGATCGGCTATGGCCCGCATGCGTTCGACCCCGACTACCGCAAGCGCGGCACGACGGCCACGCTGGCCACCGACCATGCCGACCGGATCCGGAGCCATACCGAGATCTGGATGCTGGAGACGCTGGTGTATGACGGCGACTTCGACCGGGTGAGGCAGGACCTCGCGCCGCTGGAAGCCGCCTTCGGACCCTGCGAGGAACTCTACCGCTCCGGCTCGTCGCGGGATCTGGGCCACACGCTGGCCTATCGCTGCCGCGCCCCCGACCGGGACGCGCCGCAGGCCGCCCGGCAAGGCGGCCTGCCGTAGGAGCCTGGCCCCTGCCGCTTGCCCGGCGGCCTCCTCAGCCGGCCAGGGCCCGCGGCAGGGCGGGCCGCCGCCGCAGCGGGACGAGCCGGTCGGTGGTCCTTTCCGTGGCCCGCGGGGCCGCGCCGGGATGAAGCCGGAAGAACGTCATCCCTTCCCGGAGCCGCGCCGCCTGCCGCGAGAGATCCGAGGCGCCTTCCGCCAGCTGTTCCGAGGCGGCGCCGGTCTGCTGCGCCACGCCGTCGAGCTGCTCGATGGCGGCGGAGATCTGCCCGGCGCCGAGCGCAAGCTCGCGCGTGGCATCCGAGATCTTCGACACGAGGGTCGCGGTGGTGCGGCTGTCCGGCACCAGCCGTTCCAGCCCCTCGCGGGCATGGGCCGCCGTGCGGGCCGTGCGGATCGACAGATCCGAGATGTCGCGCGCGGCGGTCTGGCTGCGTTCGGCCAGCCTGCGCACCTCGTCGGCCACAACGGCGAAGCCGCGGCCATGCTCGCCCGCGCGGGCGGCCTCGACCGCGGCGTTCAGCGCCAGAAGATCGGTCTGGCGCGCGATTTCCTGCACGACGAGGATGCGGTCCGAGATCTCCTGCATGGCCGCGACCGTCTCGGCCACCGACTCGCCGAACCGCCGGGCCTCCTCGGCGGAGTCCAGCGCGCGCCGCTCGGTCTCGCCGGCGTGCTGCGAGCTTTGCCGGATGTTCGCCGCCATCTGCTCGACCGAGGCCGAGGCCTCCTGGCTGGCCGAGGCCTGCTCGGTCGCGCCCTGGCTCAGCTGCTCGGACGAGGCCGCGATCAGCGCGCTCTTCTCGGCCACCTGCCCGGCCGTCGCCGAGACCGAGGTCACCACCTCGCGCAGCCTCGCGACCATGCGGTTGTTTGCGGCCAGCAGCGCCGCGATCTCGTCCCGGCCCCGGATCTCGGCCATCTCGCTGAGGTCGCCCCCGGCCACGCGCTCGCTCAGCGCCAGCGCCTGCCTGAGCCCCCGCCCGATGGTGACGACGATCCACGCCCCCGAGGCCAGCGAGACCAGCCCCGCGATGGCGAGGATCGCCAGGAGATTGCGCATGGACCGCAGGAAGCCGGCATCGACCCTGACCCGGTTGGCCTCCATCTCGCGCAGCAGCTCGTCCGACAGCGTGGTCAGCAGGCCCACCCGCCGCGACAGCCCGGCCTGCTGTTCGGGCGACATGAGCAGCGCCTGCGCCTCGGCCATCCGCCCGGCATCCGCAAGCTCGATCACGCGGTCGTTGACCGCCTTGGTGGCCTTCCAGTCGGTCTCGTAGGCCTTCAGCACCTCCATCCGCGGCGTGCCCTCGAGAAGGGTCGAGAGCCGCGTGAAGGAGGCGAGCATCTCGGTGCGGGCCGTCTTCATCAGCGCATCCTGCCGGGCGTGGATCCCGGCCGAGGCCGTCATCGTGTATTCGCGCTGCGTCATGTTGCGCAGAAGCTGGTTCTGGTTCAGCCGAAGCGCCTCGATCACCTGCGGCGCGTCCCGTCCCACCAGGGTGTCGAGTTGTCCGCGCAGATCGTTGATGGTGGAGATTGCCACCCAGATCGCAAGGCCGCCGAGGGCCATGACGACCGAGAACGTGCCGATGAGGCGGGTGCGAATGGTTAATGCAAACATCTGGAAGCCCTTGAACTCTTTAACAGAACATTGCCGCACCATGGCAGGGCGCGGCTGGAACGGCAGCCATCTCTTGGCATGAGCACCGCTCGCTTGCGGTGGCCGGGACTGGCCGGGAGGCGGGGATGCCGTCCCTGAGGATGCGGTGGCCTGTCGCAGGGGGCGCGGCTCCGCACCTCCCGATCCGCGAGCCGCCGCAAGGGCCTGGGGCCGCCCCGCGGGCGCGTCCCGATGCCCGGCCCTTGCGATGCGGGCCGGGCCGCGGCTTTCCGCAGGCTGGGGTGCCGGCAGGGATCCCTGCCCCCTCCGGCCTGTGCGGGGGGTGCCGGCCGCGTCCTGTGCGGCGCTGCCGCACCGGCCCGGACGCGCCGGGACTGCCCAAGACGGTGGGGCCGACTAAAGAGTTCATAAATATCTCCGTTGGATGATCCCGGCGGGAGCGGTGACGGTCTATGCCGGAAAGGCGCCCGATCAGGCAAAGGGCGATCCTCGGCAAAAGGTACAACCAGTATGAAGTTTTCGATCCGCAACAAGCTGGCTGCCGCCTTCGGCGTCGTCTTCCTGACCTCGGGCCTGGCGGTGGCCGTAGCGCTCGTCCATCTCAACCGCCTCGATGCGAGGCTGGACGAGGTGATCGGCCAGCATGTCCAGCAGGTGGTCCTCGCCCAGCGGCTCAGCATCGGCCAGTACCGCGTCATGGCGAACCTGCGGGCCCACCTGCTCGACCGCGATGCCGCATCGGCGATCCGGATCGAGACCGACGTGCAGGAGGGGCGCATGATGCAGCGCCGGGCCCTGCGCGCGCTGCGGGCCAGCCCGCAGGACGCCACGACCGCCGACATCCTCCAGCGCTACAATACGCTCCGGAAACAGATCCAGAAGACCAGCAACCGCGCGATGATCCTGTCGCTGGGCGGCAAGCCCGAGGCCGCGGCCGGGGTGCTGCGCGACAGCGGCTCGGACCGGATGGAGATCGAGCTCGAGGGCCTGTCCGAGGCGCTGGTCGCCCACAAGCTCGGCATCCTGGACCAGGTCAAGGCAGAGGCCGACGCGGATTTCGGCCGGATGATCGTGATCGTCGTGCTGATCGCGGCCCTCGCGGGGCTCGCCGGGTCGGGGGCGGCGCTCTGGATCACCCTGTCGATCGGGCGGGGCCTGAAGCGCGCGCTCGAACTGTCGCAGCGGGTGGCGGGGGGCGACCTGTCGCAGACCGCAGCCCTGCAGGGACAGGACGAGATCACCGACCTGCTGGGCGCCAACAACGCGATGCTGCTGAAGCTGCGCGCGGTGGTCGAGGAGGTGTCCGCCACCGCGCGGGACGTCGCGACCGCGAGCGGGCGCATGGCCTCGGCCTCGGGGCAGCTCAAGTCCGGCACGGAAGAGCAGGCCTCCGCCACGGTCGAGGCCTCGGCGGCGGTCGAGCAGATGCTGGGCAACATCACCCAGTCCGAGGAGAACGCCGCGCAGACCGCGCGCATCGCCGGCGGCTCGGCCGAGGAGGCGCGCCGCTGCGGGCAGGCCGTCGCCGAGGCGGTGCGCTCGATGCAGTCGATCGCCGAGCAGATCGGCGTGGTGCGCGAGATCGCGCGCCAGACCGACCTTCTGGCGCTGAACGCCGCGGTCGAGGCGGCACGGGCGGGCGAGCAGGGCCGCGGCTTCGCGGTGGTCGCCGCCGAGGTGCGCCGCCTTGCCGAGCGCAGCGGCGAGGCGGCAGCGGGGATCTCGTCGCTGTCGGCCGAGACGGCGCGCATGGCCGAGCGCGCGGGCGACATGATCGGACGGCTGGTGCCGGAGATCGAGCGCACCTCGGACCTCGTCTCGGGCATTTCTGTCGCCTCGCGCGAGCTGTCCGAGGGCGCACGGCAGGTGTCGCTCTCGATCGAGGCGCTCGACCGCGTCACCCACCGCACGGAGGCCGCCTCGCGCCAGCTCGACGGGGATGCCGAGGATCTCGCCGGACGGGCGCGGCAGCTGCTCGGCAGCGTCGGCTACTTCCGGACGGGAGAGCCCGGGACCGCGGCCCCGGCCGAGGCGGACGCCGAAGCGGCCCGCCCTCCGGCGCTGCGCGCGGCCGCCTGAAGGGGATCGCGGGGGCGCAGCCGTCCCGCCCCCGTCAGACGAGGATCATCGCCACGGCCCAGAGAAGCGAGACCAGTCTTGCCAGCTGTGCCCAGTGCGGCGGCCCCTCGTAGCGTTCCGCGCTGCGCCAGACCCCGACCACCGTAAGCAGGATGTAGGGCACGGGCAGGAAATAGACCGCCGCCGCCACGGCCGTGGGCGCCTCGCCGGCGATCAGCCCGAAGGCTGCGACCGTGGCGATCAGGCTGGCGAGCCCGGCATAGAGGATGCCGTGGCTCCAGAAGGCATGGGCGAGCGGAAGATCGCCGCGCCAGAGGGCTCGCAACGTCATGTCGCCTTCCTGCATGGATCCGCCCCGTCCGGACGGGCTCCCGCAGGCTTAGCCGATCCCCCGCCGCAACGGGAGGGCCGGGATGGCCGCACCGGGGATTGCGGGCGCAGGCCCGGCCGGCGGGTTTCGCGGTGACGGCCAAGTGAACCCGGAGTTGACTGGCATCCCCATGATCCATCCGCCTTTCGGGGGAGGCGGTTTCCTTCGACGCGCCTTTTCATTATGGGAACGACCGCTATCCGCTGGACCGCATCCAGCCGCACGGCGGGCCGGAACGCCCCCGGACGGCGCCGCGCGGCGCCCCGGCATCCCTGATGGAGAGGTTTCCCGATGACGCGACCGGCACCGGTCTCCCATGCGCAGACGGCGCTCTGGTTCGGCGCCGGGGACGCGGCGGGAAGCTCCGAGCACAACCTGCTGTGGCTGCTCGCCTTCCGGGGGCCGCTCGATGTCGGGCGGCTGGCCGCGGCGCTGGCGGCCGTCGTCGCCCGGCACGAGACGCTGCGCTCGGTCTTCCTGCGGCGGGGGGAACGCATCGAACGGCAGGTGCGGCCCGCCCCGCCCGCGATCCGGCCCGAGCGGCTCGCCCTCGCGCCGGGGGAGACGGCCCGGAGCCTCGCCACGGCCTTCGGCCTCAGGCCCTATGACCTGGCCGGGGAGCCGCCGGTCCGCTTCGGGCTGCTCGAGCGGGCGCCGGACGACCATGTGCTGTTCTGCGGCTTCCACCACCTCGTCACCGACGGCACCTCGTGGCCGGTGTTCGTGGCCGATCTCCTCGCCGCGCTGGAGGGCCGGCCCCTGCCCCCGCTGCCGGCCCGCTATTCCGACCATTGCCGCTGGCAGCAGGCCACCGAGGCCTCCGGCGCATGGGAGGAGGCCCGCCGCCACTGGCGGGGGCTTCTCGCCGGCCTGCCCGAGCCCTGGCAGTTGCAGCTGGCCGGAGAGCCCGCCCCCGGTCTCGTGCCCGACCACGAGGGCGCCCATCGGGTGATCCCGCTTTCGCCCGGGCTGTCGGCGCGCCTGCGCGAGCGCGCCGCCGCATGGCGGACCAGCCCCTTCCGCATCGCCTTCGCGGCCTGGATCGCGCTTCTCCACCTCGAGACGCGGCGCGAGGTCCTGCCCGTTGCCACCACCTGGGTCGGGCGGTCGCGGCACTGGGCGGGAGTGGTGGGCTTCTTCGTCAACACCGGGATCGTGACGGCCCGGCTGGACCCCGGGACCCCGTTCCGCGCGCTGATGGACCAGACCGCGGCGCTGATCGACGCGGGCGTCGCGCATGAGGAATTCCCCTACCGGCTCGCGCTGCGCGAGGCCCCGCCCGGCCCGCACCGGCACGGGGTGACGCCGCTCTCCTTCACCCGCATGCCCACGAGCCGCCCCTGGCGCTGCAACGGCATGGAGGTGACCGAGGAGCGGCTGTTCCTGCCGCGCGCCGACCGCGACCTCGCGGCCTATTTCCAGGACGAGCGCGGAACCTTCCGGCTGCATCTGGTCCACCGCACCGCGGCCCTCGGGGCCGAGGCCGTGGCACGCCTGGCCGAGCGCTTCCCGATCCTGCTGGCGGATGCGCTCGAACGGCCGGACTGCCCGGTGGATGCGCTGGAGATCCTGCCCCCCGCCGACCGCCGCAGGATCCTGGGCGACTGGAATGCCACCGATTGCGCCTTTCCCGCGAAGCCCCTGCACCGGCTGGTCGAGGCGCAGGCCGCCCGGACCCCGGGGCGCATCGCGCTGGTCTCGCCCGAGGGCGCGCTGACCTACCGCGACCTCGACGGCCGGGCCAATGCGCTGGCCCGCCTGTTGCAGGCGCGGGGCGCGGGGCGGGGCTCGATCGTGCCGCTGCTGATGACCTCCTCGGCCGCGATGGTGATCGCGGAACTTGCGGTGCTGAAGACGGGGGCGGCCTTCGCGCCGCTCGACCCGCAGTGGCCGGCGAACCGGCTGGCGCGGCTCCTCGACCGGCTCGGCTCGGGGCTCGTGCTCGTGGCGCAGGAGGGCGACCGCGACCTCGCCCTTGCAGGGGCAGGCGGGGCCCGGCCCGGAACCGCGCGCGAGGTTCTGGCGCTGGACGGCCTGGCCCTCGACCCGGAGGCGGGCCCCCTCGACGTGCCGGTCTCGCTCGGGGATCCGATCTACTGCATCTTCACCTCGGGCTCGACCGGCGAGCCGAAGGGGGCGATCAACGCCCATGCCGGCGTGGTCAACCGGCTGTTCTCGATGACCCGGGTCTTCGGATCGCCCGAGGCCGACCGGGTGCTCGCCACCGCCCCCGCCACCGCGGACACCCATGTCTGGCAGTATTTCTGGCCGCTGGCCTTCGGCGGGCGCACGGTGGTGATGCCGCGCGACCGGCTGGTGCTGCCCGAGCGGATCGTCGGGACGATCGGAACCCACGGCATCACCTTCGCCGATTTCATCCCCTCGATCTTCCGCACCCTGGTCGCGCATCTGAAGGCCCACGAGGCGGCGCGCCCCGCGCTGGCCGGGCTCGGCCGCATCATCCTGGGCGGCGAGGCGATGGAGACCCGCTCGGTGCGCGAGTTCCGCGCCCTCTTCCCCGGGATCGCGATCTGCAACACCTACGGGCCCACCGAGGCCTCGATCGCCGCACTCCATCACCAGCTGGGCGAGACGATCGCCGACCCGGTGCCGATCGGCCGGCCCTTCCCCAACATCCGCGCGGTGATCCTCGACCGGCACGGGCGGCCGGTGCCGGTGGGGATGGTGGGCGAGCTCTGCCTCGGCGGGGTCTGCGTGGGGCTCGGCTATCTCGGCGATCCCGAGACCACGGCGCGGAAGTTCATCCCCAACCCCTTCCCGGAACTCGGCTGCGACCGGCTCTACCGCACCGGGGACCTCGCGCGCTTCCGCGCCGACGGGGTGATCGACTTCCTCGGCCGGGCCGACGACCAGATCAAGCTGCGCGGCGCCCGGATCGAGCCGGGCGAGGTCGAGGCCGCCCTGCTGCGCCACCCGGCCGTGGCCGAGGCGGCCGTGGGCCTTTCGGCGGAACGGGACCGGCTGGTGGCCTGGCTGGTGGCCGATCCCGCCGCCCCGCCGCCCGAGGCCGCGGAGCTTGCCGACGCGCTGCGGGCGGAACTCCCGCCGCACATGGTGCCCTCTGGCTTCACCCTGCTGCCGGCCCTGCCGCTCGCCCCCAGCGGCAAGCTCGACCGCCGGGCGCTGGCCGGGGCGGCCGGCGTGCCGCTTCCCGTCCTGCGGCGGTCCGAGGCGCCGCGCGACGAGACCGAGCGCCGGATCGAACGGGTCTGGCGGAAGGTGCTGGGGCAGGAGCGCATCGGCATCCACGACAACTTCTTCTCGGACCTGGGCGGGGATTCGCTCAAGGCGCTGACCTGCCTCCTCGAGCTCGAGGCGGCGGGCGTACCGGCGGGGATCCGCGATCTCTACATGGCGCAGGACATCGCCTCGCTGGCGCGCCGGCTCGGCTCGCGCCCGGCGGGACGCGCCGCCGATGGACCGGCCGGCGCCGCCGCCGGGCCAGCCCCCGATGCCGCCCGGCTCGAGGCGGCGCTCCTCGAGCGGCAGCGGCCCTATCTCTCGTCCTGGAGCGGCGAGCGGGTCTCGCCCGCGGGGCTCCTCTTCATGCGGAACGCGGGCGGCGGCCAGCCCCCGCTGTTCTGGTGCTTCCAGGGCTTCCAGGAGTTCCGCCAGCTGGCCGAGCGCTTCGCCACCCGGTTCGCGCCCGACCGGCCGCTGGTCGGCATGCGCTCGGGCCATCTGATCATGGACTACGACGACCCCTCGCTCGACGCGCTGACCTCGGCCTATGCGCGCGAGGTGCAGGCGCTCTGGCCCGAGGGTCCGGTGTATCTCGGCGGGAACTGCCAGGGGGGGCGGGTCGCCCACCGGCTGGCGCGGCAGCTGCGGCGGCAGGGGCGCGAGACCGCGCTGCTGATCCTGATGGAGGAGTCGCTCTTCGAGCCGCATGCGGGCCGTCTCGCGCTGGTCTTCGGGCGCGACAGCAAGCTCAATCCCTGGCGCGACGGCGGCGATCCGGGCCCGCTTCTGGCCGAGCGCTATCCGGGGCTTGCCTCGGTCGACATCGTGCCGGGCGCGCATGGCCAGTTCTTCGAGGATCGCCATGTCGATGACCTGGCACGGGCGCTTGCGACCCGCCTGGACGAGGCCTGCGCCGCCGGCCGGGACCCGCGGGCAAGCCCTGCCGACCGGCGGGAGGCCGACCTTCCCGCCTGAGGCGCAGGCTCTGCCGCAAGGCGTAGGCGGGACCCGCTTCCGGCCGAGCGTCCCGTCCCGGCCTTCGCCGCCCTGCCTCGTCCGGCGAAGGCTCCGCAACATGGGGGGTGGGACCGCCGATGGAGGCCAATTGCGCCCTGCCTGCGAGAGCGTAACATCAGGCCACCTCCGGCTCGCGATCCTGCCACGATCCGGGGGGCGGAAGGCCATTGGGGCCGGCGGGCGGCCCGGAATCGATTTTCTCGCGCGGTTTTCACAGGTTCTTGCAGATGTATCGACGCATTCCGACGATTTCCGGCACGAGGGTCCCGGGCATTCGCAGGTCACAGCGCCGCATCGCGAAGGGGCGGCGTCATGCGGGCACCTGATCGCGTCGTCATCCTGAACGACATCTCGACGGTGCGCGGCGGGGCGAGCTACCTGGTCACCACGCTCGCCCGGTCGCTTCGCGCGCGCGGGCTGGCCGTCACCTTCATCGCCGGCGACGACGGCAACCCGGACCTGGCAGGGGCGGGAATCGAGGTCGTGCCGCTGGGGGGCCGGGCGCTGATCCACTCTCCCGGCGCGTCGATGCTGCGCGGCCTCTACAATGGCGCGGTCCGCCGGCAGGTCGCGGACTGGATCGCGCGGAACGACACGCCCGGCACGGTCTATCACCTGCACAACTGGTCCAACATCCTGACCCCGGCGGTGCTGGACGCGCTGGCCCCGGTCGCCGATCGCTGCGCGATCCATGCGCATGACTTCTTCCTCGCCTGCCCGAACGGGGCCTTCCTCGACTATCCGCGCGCCGCGGTCTGCCAGCGGCGGCCGCTGTCCCCGGCCTGCCTCGCCACGCAGTGCGACAAGCGCAGCTACAGCCACAAGCTCTGGCGCTCGGCGCGCCAGGCGCTGCTGTGGAACCGGCTCGCGCCGTTCCTGCTCCGGGCACGCTTCGTCCTGATCAACGAGGCGATGCGGCCCTGGATCGAGCGCGCGATCCGGCCTGCCCATGCGCTTGCGATCGGCAATCCGGTCGCGCCCTTCGCCGATGCGGTCCCCGCGCCCGAGCGGAACCGCCGCATCGTGCAGATCGGCCAGGTCCAGCGGCTGAAGGGGGTGTTCGAACTGGCCGAGGCCGGGCGCCGGCTGGGCCTTGCCATCGATTTCATCGGCACCGGCGACAGCCTCGAGGAGTTGCGGCGGCTCTACCCCGAGCATGCCTGGCACGGCTGGATGTCGAGGGAGGCGATCGGGCGCTTCCTGCACGGCGCAAGGGCCGCCGTGGTGGCGACCCAGAGCCCCGAGCCCTTCTGCCTCGCGGCCTTCGAATGCGTGGCGACCGGCCTGCCGCTCGTCGTCTCGGATTCGATCCTGTCCGCCCGCCAGCTGGCCGCGGCGGGGGCGGCCATGACCTTCCGCGCCGGGGACGCCGGGGCGCTGGCCGCGACGCTCGATCGGATCCTGCGCGACGATGCCCTCGTCGCCCGCCTGGCCCGTGCCGCGCGCGAGAAG
This sequence comes from Rhodobacter sp. CZR27, assembly GCF_002407205.1. Taxonomy (NCBI): domain Bacteria; kingdom Pseudomonadati; phylum Pseudomonadota; class Alphaproteobacteria; order Rhodobacterales; genus Rhodobacter; species Rhodobacter sp. CZR27. Next base: position 181,034 of record NZ_CP023550.1, read on the forward strand.
GGGCCGGGGCTGGCCCCCGGCCTTTCCGACTGGGTCGCGGCCCATGACCGGCTCTATCGCGGGCTTCTCGCCGAAAGTCCCCGGCCCGCCGGCCGGTGGCGGGCGACGGGCAGGCCCCTCCCCCTGCCCGAGGAGGCGCTGGAATGACGACACGGCGTGAGATGGTCGGCCTTGCCCTTCTGGCCGGAGCGGCGGGGGCCGCGGGCTCCCCCGCCTCGGCCCGGGCGCAGGAGGGGCAGCGGGTCTCGCTTGCGGATCTGCCGGACCTTCCGGCCGAACGCTCGCCGGTCTGGGTCGAGGGACAGGGATGGTTCTCGGCCGAACCGGCCGACGACCGGGCGCCCGACGGGGTGCTGCGCATCTCCGGCCCGGGCCTGCAGCACTGGCGGCGCGACGGGGCGCCGGGCGTGCTGCGGCCAGAGTGGTTCGCGGATCCCAAGGACGACGGCGACGAGGCGCTGGCGATCCAGCGCGCCTGCGATTTCGCCGCCCTGAACGGTCCCTTCGCGATCGACCTGGGGGCGCGGCGCCATGCCTGCCGGTCGCGGCTGGTGCTCGACCCGACCCGGGTGGCCCTGCGGGGCGTGGGGGCGGTGCTCGACTTCTCGGCCATGCCGGCGCCGCAGGTCCGTCCGCCGGTCGTGACCCTCGACACGATCTGGCCGGACAAGAACTGGAGCACCGAGGGCAAGGCGCTCGTGCATGCCGACGGTCAGCGGGACCGGCTGACGCGGCCCCTGGCGCTGCCCGAGGCCGGGCGCTACCGGGTCTCGCTGGCGATCTCCCGGCTGACGGGGACGGGCCAGACCCCCTTCCTGCAGGTGGCGCTGACGACCGAGGACAACCGGCGCCTCGGCGGCATCACCGCGATCGCCCCTGGCCGCTACAGCTTCGAGGTCGAGGGCGGCGAGGCCGCGGCCCTGCTGACGCTGGAAAGCGACGCGCGGCTGCGCCTCGAGAGCCTCGAGGTGGAATGGCAGGGCTGGCGGGAATGCGTGCTGATCCAGTCGACCGAGCAAAGCCCGCAATACGGTCACAAGTGGATCGAGGGGGTGGAATTCGCGGGCCCCGGCAACGGGACGCTGCTGCACGGGCTGCGCTTCGAGACCCGGGTGGCGACGCGCTCGTCCCGGCTCGACATGCATGGCGTGGTGGTGCGGGGCTTCCACACCGGGATGGTGTTCTCGCACCGCTCCTATCTGGTGCGGGGCTACAGCCTGCGCTGCATCTCGGAGATCGGGATGCACTTCCTCGGCGGCGCCGAGGATGCGGGAGAGCTGTTCTCGTTCTACGGCAGCATCATCGGCGGGGCGCGGATCGCCCTGCTGAACCAGGGCGCCGAGGTCTTCCTCGATGGCACCTCGGTCAATTTCGTCGACCAGATCATGACCGGCTCGGGCATGCTGACGCTGCAGGGCTGCCACCTGGAGATCAACCGCCCCAAACGGCCCGACCGGCCGCCGTTCGAGTTGTCGCGCGGCAGCGTGACGATCAGCGGGGGAACCTTCCTCGTCACCGGTGCGGGCTTCGAGGAGGGCAACGAGTGCGACGTCATCTTCCGGCTGCACTCGCGCGCGGCGACGGCGATGATGCGCGACGTCACGGTCTACAACCTCAGGACCCGGAGCGGCGCGCTGGCCGACGGGCCCGGCCGGCTCGACACCGACCGCCTGCGCGGCGGCCGCCCGCGCCACGTCGCCCCCATCGTGCAGTTCGACGCCAGCCGGAACCTGCTCGGCCCGCTGCCGCACGACAGCCGCACGAGCAACAGCCGGACCGGCGCCTTCCAGCGCCACCCCCTTGGCCGGGACGGCTTCAAGGCCGGGCCGGACTACCGCTTCGTGTGGCTCTGCGGCCGGGCCCGGCCGGGGGCGGAACTCGGCGCCGCCTTCGAGATCCGGGCGGACCAGCCGGGCCGGGTCGTTGCCCGGATCGAGGCGGTCCACGGCGAGAGCCGCGCGGCCATCGGCAGCGACTGGCCGCTGGAGGTCACCACGGACTGGACCACGTTCCGCGCCAGCACCGCCGACACCCATCCTGCCGCCGCAATGGACGGCCGCATGCCCGAGGGCTGGGAGCAGGTCGCGCTGATGTTCGACCTGTCGGGCCACAAGGGCACGGTCGAGGTCCGCAGCGTCTTCCTCTGCCCGATCTGAGGCCGGATCCGGGCGAGCCCGTCGTCCCCGGATCCGCCTTGCCGGCGGGCGGGCTGACTGCCGGTCCGGTCCCGCACCGCATCCCTGCGGCAGCGAAGGGACAGCCGGGAAATGCCCCGGTCGCGCGGGTCCTGCGGCCGGGGCGTCGCCCGCGCGGCGATCCATCCGGGGCCGGATCCGCGGGGGCGGGGCAGGCGCGGGACCTCATCGCACCTTGGGCGGCGCAGGGATGCGGTTCGGCAAGGGCTTCCCCTCCCCTTCCGGCCGATCCGATCACCCATATTGCCAATTGACGGCCGGAAGATCTCTACCTCTAATTGATCCTCATACGAATTTTCCACCTTCCTTCCGACAGCCGGTCAGCCACCCTGCCAGATGATTCAGGTTCGGGAACCTGTCCGGTGAAGCAGCCCCCCGCTGCTCCGCCTTCAGTACCTGAATTTTGACGAAGCGATTATATCCGGAGGTATTTTCATGAACGCCTCGCGTCTGGCGGATCCGCGACCTGCCACGCGGCCTTCCCCCGCTTCCCGGCCCGTGACCGCCCCTCCGCCGTCTTCCGCGGAGTAGCCCATGGCCCTCCGCCTCGACCCCGGCCTGTCGGCCCGCCCCGGGAACCCCGGCCGAATCCCGGTCGAGGATCATCCGGCCGTCGCCCCGGACAGCGAGGCCGGCAGCGGCAGGCCGCACAGGGGGCCGTCCGCGGGGCCCGCGCTGCGCGAGGCCGTGGCTCCGGGCAGCGTGATCGTGCTTGGCGCGGGCGTGGCGGGGCTTGCCGCCGCGCGGGTGCTGGCGGCGGCCGGCCTTGCGGTCACGGTCATCGACCAGTCCGACCGCTGCGGCGGCGCGCATCGCTCGCACGAGATCGGCCCCTATACCTTCGACCGGGGCAGCATCTTCTACGAGGAGACGGCCGAGCTTTTCGCCCTGGCGCCCGGGGTTCGGGACCTGTGCCCCCCGGTCTGGCGCATGGAACGCCGGGTCGGGCCGGAGGGGCGCCTGCTGCAATATCCGCTGGCCCTGCGCGAGATCCAGGACTGGCCGCTGCGGCGCAAGATCCGGGCCGTGGCCGACCTGCTGGCCGGCCGGGTCCTGCGGCGGCCGGACGGCACGCTCGAGGCGATCTGCCGGTCGCGGCTGGGCCGGACCTTCTACCAGGACACCGGCCTTGCCAGCTACATCGCGCGCTTCCACCATTGCCCTGCCTCGGCCATCGACCAGGAATTCTTCGTCCGGCGCATGTCGCATGTCGAGCGCTCAACCCGTCCCGGGGCGCTGCTGGCGATGGCCTGGCGGGCCGCCACCCGCCCCGCCCCGCAGGCCGCGCCGCGCTGGCCGTTCCGGGTCCGGCCCTCGGGGGGCACCGCGCTGCTCTTCGATCCGATCCGGCAGGCGCTCGAGGCCGCCTCGGTCCGCTTCCGGCTGCAGGAACGGCTGCTCGGGGTCGAGGCGGCGGCGGACGGCTTCACCGTCACCACGACCGCCGGCCGGCACCGGGCCGGGGCGCTGGTCAGCGCCATCCCGCTGGATGCGCTGCACAGGGCCGTGTTCGGCACGGGCTCGGGCCTCCTCAGCATCGACCTGCTCTCGCTCTTCGTCTCGGCCGACTGGCTGGATCCCGGGGCCGGCAACGTCCTGTTCAACTTCCACGCCGAAGGCCGCTGGAAGCGCGCCACGATCCATTCGCGGCTCTATCCCGACCGGCAGACCCCGCGCGAGTTCCTGTCGGTGGAGGTCACCCTGCCCCCGGGCGCCGCGGCCGATCCGGCCGAGGCCTTCCGCGACTTCAAGGCCCATGTGGAGGGGCTGGGCATCGCCCGCGACGTGGCGCTGGAAGGCCATGACGTGGTCGAGGCCGCCTATCCGCTCTACCAGCTGGGCGATGTCGAGACCGCCCGGCGCCTGATCGAGAAGGTCGAGCGGCTGGGCATCGTCTCGGTGGGCCGGCAGGGCCGCTTCGAATACCTGCCGGTCTCGTCGCTGGTGATCCGCCGCGTGCGGGAGGAGTTGTCCCGCAGCCTGTCCCTGCGGCAGGTCAGCCCGGGCTGACCCCGGGCCGGGGGCCAAGGGCTGCGTGGAGGCGCGCGACATCCGCCGCCGCCGCCGCGACGATGCCCTCGGGCTCGCCCGGCGGCAGGCCCTCCTGCCGGGCGCGGGTCATCAGCCGCAGCGCCTCGGCGGGCGCGGCCTCCGTCACGTCGAGCAGGAAGGACCCCCGCCCGATCGCGGCCATGAAGGCATCGAGCTTGGGATCCCAGCGCAGCCCGACTGTGGGCACGCCGCAGGAATGGGCCGCGATGAGGGCGTGCAGCCGGAAGGCCACCAGCACGTCGAGCCCGCCGATCGCGGCGCAAAGCGCGGCCGGCGTGTCCGGCGACAGGAGGCGGACGCCCATGGCCGCCAGCCGCGGCGCCAGCCGGTCGAGGCAGGCGCGGTCCTCGGGGCTGCCGTTGGTGAAGGCCCGGACCTCGTGGCCCGACCCGATCAGGCCCTGCGCCAGATCGAGGAACCACCGCTCCAGCCGGTCCTCGTCGGGGGCCCGGTCGGAGTGATAGCGGATCGCCACCGCGCTGGTCACGCCGAGGCCCGCCACCGGGCGGCCGCCCCGCGGACGGGGAGGCTGCGGAAAGACCCGGGAGGCCAGCAGGCCGGGGTCGCGGACCAGTTCGGCCTTCCGCCCCGCGAAGGGGGCGAGCAACTCGTTCCAGGCCTCGCAGGACGCCGCGTCCCGCAGGAAGACCGCGCGCAGGTCCGCCCGCGCGAGCGCGCGCCCGACCATGCGCAGGCCCGCCTGCGACCAGCCGCGCGACATGCCGCAGGCATGGATCGCCACCGGCAGGCCGCGCAGGCGGGCCTCCTCGAGCGCCAGCGAGAGCTTGGTGGGGAAGTTCAGGTCGAGATCGGCCAGCAGGTTGCCGCCGCCGATCACCACGGCATCCGCCCCCTCGAGCCCGGCCCGGTAATGCGGACGCCAGCTTTTCCAGCCGAGAAGCGCCAGCGGGCCGCGAAGCGCCAGGCGCCGGGCCGGCCCCGGCAGGGCGGCCAGCGTCGCCAGCAGCGCGCCCCGCGCCGGCAGGCCGCTGCCGAAGGACGTCCGGGCCGCCAGGTCGATCGAGCGGGTGTCGGGATCGGCCCCCAGTTCCACCAGCCGATGCTCCAGGCATTGCGCAAGCAGCCCGTCGCCGAGGTTCGGGCTGAACCTCGCGTTGAAGCAGCGGATCCGGAGCGCGCGGGCCGGGCCGGCGTCGGCGATCGGCGGCTCCTCCGTCCCCGGGGCAGGATCGGGCCCCGTCCGACGCAGCCCCGCGCCCGGCCCCGCTGCCGGGGCCCGCAGGCGGGGGCGATCGAAGAGGGGTCTGGACATCGATGGCATGGGGTCACCTTGCAGAGGAGGGGCCGGCGTCGCCCCGGTTCCGGCGGAGGCAGAGCGACAGGGATCGCCCGGCCGGCCGGGGGGCCGGCTTCGGAGGTCCCGGACGGGCCGGGGCGGCATGGGCAGGCCTCCCGGCAGGATCGGGGCGTGCGGCCGCGGGCCGGGAAGCCTCCCGCGGGCTCATGCGGTTCGGCCGTGGCCCGCCCGCCGTCCGGGCAGGGGGCGCGCCTCGGCCCGGGCCGGCGCCGCGACGTCCGGATGCTCGCGGATGGCACAGGCGATGGCGCAGAAGGTGATCATCAGCAGGCCGGGATCGGGCGAGGTCCCGCTGAGCCCCGCCGCCGCCAGCATCGCCACCACGCCCGCCCGCGCGGCCTGGAAGGTGCCGGCCTCGGCGCCGCGCCAGGACCGGCCGACCGCAAGCCACAGGAAGGTGGCCAGCGCCAGCGTTCCCGGCAGCCCCACGCTGCCCAAAAGCACCGCGACCAGCCCGTTCGACCGGAGCGAGCCCGCCCCTGCCCCCAGCCCCCAGGTCTCGCGGAAGGCGGCGAAGCCCGAGAGCGCCCAGGCCTTCCGCTCGATGCCCGAGGAGCTGTCGGCCTTGGCCAGGAAGATCCGCTCGAACAGGCTGGCGGCGAGGTCCGGCAGCGGCGTGAAGGCCAGAAGCAGGCAGGTCCCGGCGAGGAACAGGCAGATCCCCACGATCGATCCGATCACCACCAGGCGCTGCTGGGGCCGCAGGATCGACGGCAGCGCGCCCATGAGGATCATCAGCCCCACGACGCCCATCGCGAACAGCCCGGTAGCCGAAAGCGCGGCGATGGTGCAAAGCCCGTTGCCCGCCCCAAGCGCCAGGTCGCGGCCCCGCCGCCGTCCGATGAAGGCCGCGGTGAAATAGGCGAAGAAGGCGGCCGAGGCGCCGCCGAAGGACGCGGGCTCGGAATAGCCGCCGACGATGCGGGCGAAGCCGCCCATGGTCTGCTCGTTCGCGAGCGCATAGGTGGCGGTGCGCACCTGCGCGAGGATCGGGTCGAGCCGGGCCAGGTCCATCAGCCCGAGCACGATGTTCAGCGTGCCGGCGATGACCAGCGCCCGGTCGCCCCAGGCGATGCCGCGGCGGCGCAGCGAGTCCTTGAAGGTCAGGAAGACCAGGAAGCTGAGCAGGATGTAGAAGCTCTGCGAGATGTTGGACGAGCCCGGCCGCAGCGGCACGGGCACGCTGGAGAAGAACGGGTTGATCTGCACGCCCTTCATGCTGCGGGCGAGGGTGAAGACCTCGAACTGGCCCGCGAAGAGCCGGACCAGCACCACCGCCGAGAAGGCGGCATAGGCGGCATAGAACCCCAGCACGAGCGTGGAGGCGGTCAGCACCGGCGCCCCCCGCCCCAGAAGGCTCGCCACGATGACGAGGCCGCCGGTCAGGGCCGCGACAAGGCTGCTCGCGATGATGGACAGCCCGCCCAGGGCCGGCAGCGCGAGGGCCGCGAACATGCCGAACGGCAGGAGAGCGATGGCGAGGACGAAGCCATCGTCGAGCCTGCGCAGGACCAGGACCAGCCAGATCGCCAGGACGGCAAGGGACAGCGGATAAAATATCATGAACGCAAATCGAACCGGATGATGGCCGAGCATAGCACGAAGCGCCCGCCCGGCAGCGGAATTCCCTTCCCCGCGCCCCCCGCCAAGGGGCTGGTCGTCCTCCGCCGCAAGGCGTGGGCACCGCCGCAGGGAGAGGGAGGCCCGCCTGGCCGGCCGATCCTTCCGGCGCGGCACGCCGGACCGGCGGCGCAGGGCGCGCCCCCTCCGGAGGGGGCTCCGCAGAAATGCGGCGCGGGGCCGCCGGCGGGGGTCGCTTGTGCGCCGGTGGCGAGCGCGTAACATCGTCCCGCATCCGGCCGGATATCGGGGATCGAGGCGACGTGCGGGCCGTCTTCCGCCCTTTCGGACCGCCGCTCCATCCAGGCATTGCCAGGTCTTCCGGATGACCGCCCGAGGCTCTTTCCGATGGACGGCCCGACCCTTCCCCTTCCCCGGAGGCCCCGCCGCTTCCCGTTCCGCCTCTCCTTCCCGGAGCGATCCGCGCCTTCCCCCTCACGGAGCCGAGCATGAACCAGTTCCAGCCGGACTCGTCCGGGCCCTACGACGACGACTTCTACCGGTTCTACCTGGACAGTTCCTATCGCAGCGGCCGGAAGTATGCGGGTCTGCTGGCCTCGATCCTGGCGCCGTGCAGCGTGGTGGACCTGGGCTGCGGCCGCGGCGCCTGGCTCAAGGCCTTCCACGAGACCGGGGCCGAGCGCATGGTGGGGCTCGACGGCGACTGGAACGGCCCCGGCAACCTGGTCGATCCCGCCATCGACTTCCGCGTGGTGGACCTGAGCCGCCCGGTCCGCCTGCCGGGAGAGGAACGCTTCGATCTCGCCATGGCGCTCGAGGTGGCCGGGCCCCTGCCGCCCGCCGCGGCCGAGACCCTGGTGACCTCGCTGACCGGCCTTGCCGATGTGGTGATGTTCGGCGCGGCCTTCACCGCCCGGAACGGCACCCGCCCTCCGGACGAGCAGCGCCCGAGCCACTGGGCCCGCCTGTTCCTGAAGCAGGACTACCGGCCGTTCGACCTGTTCCGCCCGGTGTTCTGGGGCGATCCCGAGATCGACCACTGGTATCAGCAGAACACCTTCCTCTACGTGAAGGCACAGTCGCCCGCCATCGGCACGCTTGCCGCCCATGCCTGCGGTCCGGTCCGCAACATCGCCTTCATGGATTGCGTCCATCCGGAGCTGCTGCTCGGCGCCGTCCGTCAGGCCACCCCCCGCGCCGCCCTTGCGCAGGCCGCGAAGGGCCTGGTGCCCAAGCCGCTGAAACCGCTGGCCCGGCGGATCCGGCGGGCCGTCCTGCGGCCGTCGCAGCCCCGGGGCTGAGAGACGGAGCCCGCGGCCGGACGCGCGGAGATCCCGCCACCCCGGCCAGTGCCGGACCTGCCGCCGGAGGCTTGCCCCGGGCCGCCTCAGGGCAGGTCGAGCGCGCGTTCGGGTCGCATCCGGCCGCGGACCAGGTCGCCGAGCGCGATCAGGTTGCCCCGGAGCCGGCCGCGCCGGTCGGTCCAGGGCTCGGGGCGGAGGGATTTCAGGCCGTTCGCGACCAGGTTGCGCGCCAGCATCGCCAGCGCGCGCCGCGGGGCCATGCTGCGCTTGCCGATCAGGTAGAGCGGATTGGCCACCTGCGAATAGCCCAGCCGCAGGCCGCTGGTCCGGCCCGACTTCACGCCGAGATGCACGCCGCGCAGCGCCTCGTTCCGCACGATCCGCCCGAAGGGCGCAAGGCGGCGCGAGAAGTCCACATCCTCAAGCCAGCCATAGAGCGGCAGCCGCTCGTCGAAGCGCAGGCCCCCGAGCACCGGCCCGGCACGGAAGGCCATGTTGCAGCCATAGCCGTTGTGGACCTCGGTCAGCCGCGCGGGCGGCGCGGGGCTGGCCTCCGCCACCAGCCGCGCCGCCTGCGCATGGGTGAGGCCCGGGCCGCAGATCCCGTCCGCCAGCACCCGGCCGGTCATCATCACCACCTCGGGATGGGCCAGGAACCCCGCCTCCAGCCGCTCGAGATAATCGGGGGCGGGCAGGAAGTCGTCGTCGAGGAACAGCACGATCTCGCCGGGCCGGACCCGGTCGAGGATGGCGTTGCGCTGCCGCGTCAGCCCCTTCGGCGCGGCCAGTAGCCCGAGCCCCGCGATCGCGGGATCGAGCCGCAGGTCGGTGCTGCCCGCCACGCAGACGAGGATCCGATCCGGAGGGCGGCTCTGCCCCGCCACGGCGGCAAGCGTGGGCGAGAGCACCTCGGGCCGGCCGGTGGTGGCGATGGCGACGAGGATCCCGGCGGGCAGGGACGGGCCGTCACCGGACGGCGGGGCGGCCGGGGGAAGGGGATCGGGTCGGATGTCGGCGGGACTGGCGCCGTCGAGGGTCATGTTCATGGATGGGCGCGGCCGAGACGGCCGCCCTCTGGCAATGACGCCGGACCACACCGGGGCCGATAATGCCAGTCCGGCGGCTTCGGGCAACCGCTTTCCGCATCCCTGCGCCGAAAGCGTCCGAAACCGCGCCAGTAAGGAGGCGGGACCGCCCCGGGCACGCCTTCTGGGGAAATGGACAGACTTCGGCCGGTGGCCGACCATCCGGGAAGACAGGACGATTCGTTTCATTCCGGAACCGGGCGGAATTTCAACCGCTGGAGATTTTCTTTTGACGATTGATATCGGTGCGGAGGCGCCCCGCCGGGAAAGGCGTCCCAGTATCGTGAAGGCCGGGGTTCTGACCACGATGGCCCGCGTGCTGTCGCAGGCCTCGCAACTCGCCGTCTTCCTGCTGGCCGCCCACATCATGGGGCCCGCCCAGTTCGGGGTCTTCGCCCTCGTCTCGGCCGTGGCCGTCATCGCGCTGCGCGTGGCCCAGGCCGGCTGGGCGGAATTCGTGATGAGCTGGACAGGTGACGCGCAGGTGCCGGCGCAGGTGCTGGCCATGGCCATCCTGTCGGGCCTCGCGATGGGGGGCGCGGGCCTCGGGGTCTCGCTGGCGGTCGAGGCCTGGCCCGGCTTCGGCGACGCGGGCCGGCTGGGGATGCTCTTCAGCCTGTGGATCTGCCTCGCCACGATCTGGGGCGCGTACAACGGGCTCCTGCTGCACCGCGAGAGGCTGGCCGCCTCGGCCGTGGCGCTGATGCTGGGCGAGGCCGCGGGCTTTGCCGTCTCGGTCTGGGCGCTGCTCGAGGGCCACGGCATCTTCGCCCTGGCCTACGGGCGGCTCGTCCAGCAGGCCGTGCAGCTCGCGCTCGCGCTCCGCATCCTGCGCCTGCGCCCCCGGCTGGGGATGGAGCGCGAGGTGCTGGGGCAGCTGATGCACTTCTCGGGCAACATCCTGGCCGCGCGGACGATCTCGACCTTCCGGATCTATGCCGCGACCTTCGTCATCGGCGGCTTCCTCGGCCCGGCCAGCGTCGGCTACTTCCGGCTGGCGCAGCGCCTGGTGGGCGCCTTCGCCGAGGTGATGAGCGAGACCGCCCGCATCATGGCCTGGAGCATGTTCCGCAGTGCCCTCAGCCGGCACGGCAGCACCCGCGGCTTCCAGGAGGAGGCGAGGATCTTCTTCCCGGCCCTCCTGGTCCTGGGCGTGCCGGTCTTCGTCTGGATCGCGCTCGAGGGCGAGACCCTCGTCACGGGCCTGCTCGGCCCCGAATGGGCCCCCGCCGCGCCGGTGATCGCGGTCGTGGCCCTCACCCAGTGCCTGCTGCTGCCGACCTATGCCTCCGAAGCCCTGCTCTCGCTGGCGGGCGAGGTGCGGCGGATCCCGCGGGTGTCGCTGTTCAACGCGGGCGTGGCCATAGGGCTGGCGCTGGTCACCGGACCCTTCGGCATCATGGCGGTGGCGCTGGGGCAGGCGCTGGCGGCCGCCATCGCGCTTGTCACCAGCATCTGGCTGCAGCAGCGCCATGCGGGTCTCGACTGGCGCCCGATCCTGTCCGCCGGCTTCCGCGCGCTGCCCGCCCTCGGTGCGGGGGTGGCCCTGCTGCTGCTGCTGCGGATGCAGCCGGCCCTCGCCTCCCTGCCGCCGCTGCTGCGCCTCGTCGCGGTCGCGCTGCCGGTGCTTGCGACCTATGCCGCGGGCCTCGCCCTCGCCTATCCCGGAGCCGCGCGGCGGGGTGCGGCCCTGCTTCTGCGGCGCGCGAGGGCGGCCTCATGAACCGGCTGACCTCGCTTGCCCGGCGCGGCCTGGCCAGCGCCAGACTGCCCGCCCGGACCGTGATCGGCCGGCTGCGCCAGTACGGTCCCCGGCCGCCGCGCTTCGCGGGCGCCTATGGCAGCGTGGCCGAGGCGCTCGCGGCCGTGCCTCCCGGACAGCTGGCGGGCTATGACCACGAGGCTGCGACCGAGGTCTCGTTCGAGGCGATGATCCAGGTGCATCTGTGGGATTATCCGGTGCTGTTCTGGCTCGACCGGGTGCTGAAGCCCGGAATGACGGTGCTGGACGCCGGAGGACATCTCGCCACCAAGCACACCGCCTTCGGCCGGCTCCTGAACCTGTCAGGCATCACCTGGGCGGTCCAGGATCTGCCCGCCATCGTCCGGCGTGGGCGCAGGCTTCAGGCCGAGGGGCATCTGCCCGCGCATCTGCGGTTCCACGAGGATCCGGCCGACTGCCCGGCCCCCGATGTGCTGCTGGCCTCGGGCCTGCTGCAATACCTTGACCAGCCGCTCTCGGAGCTTGTCGGCCGGCTGGCCCGCCGTCCGTCCGTCATCCTCCTCAACAAGGTTGCCACGCGGGACGGTCCCGAAGTGGTCACGCTGGAGCGGATCGGGGAAACCCGGGTTCCCTATCGCATTCGGGACCACGCTCAATTCAGGCGCGAGCTGGATACCCTGGGATTTCATCTGGCGGATGAATGGGTGATTCCCGACCTCAGCCACCGGATTGCCACCCATCCGGCATTGGGAGCAAGCACCAGCCGGGGTTTTGCCCTGACCTCCGATCCTCCGAAAGCCGTATGAGCGGTATA
>NZ_CP023551.1 GCF_002407205.1 Rhodobacter sp. CZR27
AGGGGAACCCTCTGGGGATGCTGTGACCGGGCGAGCCTCGCGCCCCTTCGCAGCTGGAACAATCGAAGGACGGTCAGGTTGCCTCGGCGTTCGCTGTGGAGGAAGAGCCATGGACATCGGAAGGCCGCGCCGAGCCGGGTTCCGGATGGTGGTGGCGCTTGCCGTCGTCATACTGCTGTTCGGAGTTGCGATCGCCGCCGGCGGAGCCTGGCTCGTGGCCCTGGGAGGGTCATGGTATTACCTCGTGGCCGGGCTGGGCCTGCTTCTGACGGGCGGTCTCCTGCTGCGAACGTCCATTGCGGCGGTGTGGGTCTATCTCGTCGTCCATGCCGGAACCGTGGCATGGGCGTTCTGGGAAGCGGGCTGGAACCTCTGGGCGCAGGTGCCGAGGCTTGTGGCGCCAACGCTCGTCCTGATCCTTGTCCTGCTGGCGGTTCCGGTTCTGAGGCGCGCGGGACAGCGGCTGCGCACGGCCCCGACCGTGGCGGCGACACTGGCGATCCTGGGTGCAGGCCTGCTTCTGAACGCAGCGAACGGCAACGCGCATGACGCCGTCCCGACCGATCAGCCGGACGCGCCCGCGGCCCGCGCCGAGACGCCGCCGGTCGGTGACGAAGGTGGCACCCCGGCGCCGGATCGGGCGCCTGCGCAGGCGCCCGGCGGGGCCGGCACCGGCGAAGAGCTGCCCGCGGCCCCGGCTGCCCGCGAGGCGCGCGCGCCCGCCCCCGTGCTGCAGACCGGTGCCGACTGGCCAGCCTACGGCGGCACGACGGAGGCCCGGCGCTACTCTCCCCTCGACCAGATCGACCGCTCGAACGTGGGCGATCTGGAGCGGGTCTGGACCTTCAACACCGGGGATCTTCCCTCGGAGGCCGCCGAGGGGCGCTATTCGCCCGAAAACACTCTGCTCAAGGTGGGCGACGATCTCTACATCTGCACGCCGATGGGCAGGATCATCGCGGTCGACGCCGCGACGGGGCTGGAGGAATGGCGCTTCGACCCCGGCGTGTCGGACGACGCCATCCCCTATGGTGCGACCTGCCGCGGCGTGGCCTATTACGAGGTCCCCGATGCCGCGCCCGACGAGGCCTGCGCCCGCGCCGCGGCGACGGACAATCTGCTGAGCGCCGTCGACCTTCAGACCGGCAAGACGCTCTGGCAGGATGTGCTGCCCGGAGGCGGACAGACGACGCCGATCACCTACGAGGTCGGCGGGCGGCAGTTTGTCGTGATATACTCCGGTGGACACCACTTCATGGAAACGCCGATCAGTGACGAGGTGGTGGCCTACGCCCTTCCCGAGGGCGGGCCGTGACATCCGTCGCCCGCGCCGAGGCCGGTCTGCGTGGAGGTAGCAGCGTGACGGAAAGGCCGCGACCATGCTCGAAGCGTTGAGCGGCATCTACTGCGGTCCGCCGCCGGAACCAGCGGATGTCTGGGGCCGCTGGAACCTGGATCCGCTGTTGCTGGCGGGGATGGCGGGCCTGACCCTGGCCGTCGGGCGGTCGCGCGCCGGACTTGCCGCGGTAGCGGTGCTGGCGGTTGTCTTCGTCAGCCCCCTCTGCGCCTTGTCGTCGGCCTTCTTCGCGGCCCGCTCCGTCCACCATATCCTTCTTGTTGCGGTCGCGGCACCCTTGCTGGCCGCTGCGATCCCGGCCCGCGGGATGGGGGCGGCTGCGCCGTGGCTTGCGATCTCGACTGCCGTGCTCTGGTTCTGGCACCTGCCGCCGGCCTACGACGCAGCCTTGTCGAACATGGCGGGCTACTGGGGAATGCAGGCCACGCTGATCCTGTCCGCCTGTCTCTTCTGGCGCGCGGTCCTGTCGGGCAGGATGCAACTGGTGGGTCGCTTCCTGATGGTGACGGCCGCATACCTTCAGATGGCGCTCCTTGGTGCGGTGCTGACCTTCGTTCCCCTGCCGCTTTACGAGATCCATCAGGCAGCGCCGCCCGGATGGGCACTGCAACCACTGGCCGACCAGCAGCTGGGCGGGCTGATCATGTGGGTCCCCGGCGCGTTGCCCTATGCCCTGGCCGCGGCCTTCATCGCCCGACAGGCATGGCCAGTGGCACGGGGAACGCGCGCGTGACGCTGGCCGATCTTGTCCCCTATCTCAAGGCGGTTCACATCACGGGACTGGCGGTCTGGTGCGCAGGGCTGTTCGCGTTGCCCGCAATGCTCGCGTGGCACGACCCGGCGATCGGTCAGGCGGACTACCGGCGCATTCGGCGCGCCACGCACTACACCTATACTCTGGCGGTCACGCCGGCAGCGGTGGCGGCCGTGATCTCGGGCACCTGGCTGGTCCTGATCCGCGAGGTCTATGACCCGTGGCTCATCCTGAAGCTGGTGTTCGTGTCGTTGCTGGTCGCGTTCCACGGCTGGGTCGGCCATACGATCACCGTGGTCGCCGAGACACCGGCCTTGCACCGCCCGCCGTCGCCGGCGGTCCCGAACGCGATCCTGACGACGCTGATGCTTGCGATCCTGACACTGGTTCTTGCCAAGCCCGAGTTCGACACCCTGAGTGGCCCCGCATGGCTGATGGCACCGCTGGAGCGTCAGCTGCCTTTCGCCGTCCCCAACCGGTAGTCAAAGACGAGTTTGCCGCCATGCCATCCCGTTGCCGCGACAACCACCGTGCACAAAGCCGACAGCAGCAGGCCGTAGGGCAGCACCGCCTGCTCGGGATCATCCATGCGCTGGCCCCAGTTCGCGCCGAGCAGCGACAGGAGCGTGACGGCGATGATGAAATGCGTCCACGCCGGCGCGCGCGCGCGTATGCCCGGCACGAGCAGCAGTTCCGCCGTGCCCGAGAGGCCGGCCACCATTCCGAAGAAGAAGCCGGTCCCGGTGGCCCACAGGGCGGCCCGGGCCCAGAAGGCGTCGCCCGTCCACCAGTAGAAGACGTCTGCCCCCAGCGCGCAGAAGGTCAGCGCGACCGGAAAGGCCACGGACATCGCATGGATCGGGTGACCGAGGAAGGCGATCCGCGACTCCGTCTGGTCGTAGCCGGGAAGGCTGGCAATCGGATCGATCAGGTCCGGCGTGCCTTCGGTATCCTTCTTCTCCATTCAGTCCTCCGATCGCGGCGGTGTATCCTCACCACAACTCCCCTCGTGCTCGCCGGTTGCGAGGAAAAGCTTTCCACCCTGCATCCCGCCGGGCCCGCGGCGGCAGCGGTGGCCGAGTTGTGGTGGGTGATGCTTGCGGGCGGCACCCTGATCTTCCTGTTCGTCATGGCGCTCCTCGCCCTGGCATTCCGCAGGAATGGCGGCGGGGGCGTGTCGGACCGAACGTGGATCGTCGGCCTTGGCCTGATCTTTCCCGTCACGGTGCTGGCCGCACTTCTGTTCTGGGGACTGGCGCTTGGCGAGCGCCATCTGGTGGCCGGCCAGGGCCCCGCGACCCTGGTGCAGGCCGAGGCGCGACAATGGGCCTGGACCTTCCGCTACCCAAGCCTTGGCCTTCCGCCGGCCGAGGACGTCCTGACGATCCCGGCGGGCGAACCGGTTGATGTGGAGATCACCTCGACCGATGTGATCCACAGCTTCTGGGTCCCCCGGCTGGCCGGCAAGCTGGATGCGATCCCGGGACATGTGAACGTGCTGCGTCTTCAGGCCGATGCGCCCGGCGAATACCATGGGCTCGGGGCCGAGTTCAGCGGCAAGGGCTACCTGCACAGCCGCTTCACGGTGCGGGCGCTGGCGCCTGCCGACTGGGATGCCTTCCTGACCGGAGCACCACCTTGACCGCGCTGCGACGCCACCGCGAACTGACCCGCATCTGGGCCTCTGATCCCGGCTGGCGGCGCCCGTTCACGACGGTCAACCATACCGACCTTGGCCGGATGTTCCTGCTGGCGGCGATCGTGTTCTTCGCCATCGGCGGCGTGCTGGCCATGCTGATCCGTGCGCAACTGGCGACGCCGCGCTCGGCCTTCATGGAGGCCGAGGTCTACAATCAGGTCTTCACGATGCACGGCACCGTGATGATGTTCCTGTTCGCCATCCCGCTGTTCGAGGGTCTGGCGATCTACCTGCTGCCCAAGATGCTGGGGACGCGCGATCTGGCCTTCCCGCGGCTGACGGCTTACGGTTTCTGGTGTTATGCCTTTGGCGGAAGCATGCTGATCCTGTCGCTTCTCGCGGGGGTCGCGCCCGACAGCGGCTGGTTCATGTATCCGCCCCTGTCCTCGGTGCTGGGCTCGCCCGGCATCAACCCGGACTTCTGGCTGATCGGGATCACCTTCGTCGAGATCTCCGCCATCGGCGCGGCCGTCGAGATCACCGTCAGCATCCTGAAGGTCCGCGCCCCGGGGATGAGCCTCGCGCGGATGCCGATCTTTGCCTGGTATGCGCTGGTCACCGCGCTGATGATCCTGACGGGCTTTCCGCCGCTGATCCTCGGCTCGATCCTGCTGGAGCTGGAGCGCGCCTTCGGCCTGCCCTTCTTCCAGCCCGAACTGGGCGGCGACAGTCTTCTCTGGCAGCACCTGTTCTGGCTGTTCGGTCACCCCGAGGTCTACATCATCTTCCTGCCCGCAGCGGGGGCGATCTCGACGATCCTGCCGGTGATGGCACGCACCACCATTCTGGGCTACGGCTGGGTCGTGGCGGCGGCGGTGGCGCTGGGATTCCTGAGCTTCGGTCTCTGGGTCCACCACATGTTCACCACCGGCATTCCGCACATGGGCCTTGCGTTCTTCTCGGCCGCCTCGACGCTGGTCGCGGTCCCGACGGCCGTGCAGGTGTTCGCCTGGATCGGAACATTGTGGAAGGGCCGGCCCGGAATGCACCTCCCCATGCTCTGGATCATGGGGTTCTTCGCGACTTTCGTGATCGGCGGGCTGACCGGCGTGATGGTCGCGATCGTGCCGTTCGACTGGCAGGCGCATGACACCACCTTCATCGTCGCGCACCTGCATTACGTGCTGGTGGGAGGCTTCGTCTTTCCGATGCTGGCCGCGCTCTACTACTGGCTGCCGCACCTGAGCGGGCGCAAGCGGTTCTTCAAGCTGGGCGAAACCGCGTTCTGGCTGATCTTCACCGGGTTTCACGGCACGTTCCTTCTGCTGCACTGGTCGGGGCTGCTGGGCCAGCGGCGGCGCATCCCCACCTATGACGCGGGCAGCGGGTGGGAGGTGATCAACCTGATTTCCTCGATCGGGTCCTTCGTGATGACAGTCGGCTTCGCGCTCGTGGTGGTGGACGTCGTGGCGAACATGCGGCTGGCGGTTCGCGGGCAGCGCAACCCCTGGGGGGCCGGAACGCTTGAATGGGCGATGCCGACGCCGCCGCCCGCCTACAATTTCGCGAGCCTTCCGGCCGTGGCCGGCCGCGATCCGCTGGTCGACGATCCGCATCTCGCCGTCCGGATCGCACGGGGCGAAGGGTTCCTTGGCGCTCCGCGCGACGGACGGCGGGAGGTGCTGGTGGTGGACACGGCGGACGCAACGCCGGAGGCCCTGCTTGTCCTTCCCGGCAACACTGCCCTTCCCATCCTCATGTCCGCGGCTACGGGGCTGTTCTTCCTGTCGTTCCTGGCGAAGATCTACTGGCTCGCGCCCGTCGCGGTGGGACTTGTCGCCGCTCTGGCCCTTCGGTGGGCCTGGAGCCTAGGGAACCGCAGCGACCAGGGCCTGCAGGACGTGGGCCGCGGCCAGCGCCTGCCACTGGCGGGTGAAACCCAGGGCCCGCCGGCCTGGTGGGGATCGGTGTTCCTGCTGGTCGCGGATGCGACGTTCTTCGGCTCGCTCCTGTTCGGCTATGCCTTCCTGTGGACGGTCGCGCCCGGCTGGCCGCCGCCGCGCTACATCGACTGGACGTGGACGGTTCCGGTGCTGGCACTGGGCGGAGCGGTCGTGGCTTCGGGCGCCATCCGGCTTGCCGAAAGATGGCCCGGTCCGCGCGGCACAGGTTTCGCGCTTTCGGCTACCGCGCTGGGGCAGGTCTCGGTCATCGCTGCCATGGTGCTTCTTCTGACGATGGTGCCTGCGCCCGCCGGCCATGCCTTCGGCGCAACCGCCGCGGTGCTTGCGGGATACGCCCTTCTTCACGGCGCGCTGGCGCTTCTGTTCACGCTCTACGGGCTGGCCAGGCTCAGGTCGGGCTACCTGTCGGCGCGGCGCCTGACCGAGGTGCGCATCGCCCGTCTCTGGGTGGATTACGGCGGACTGGTCGCCGTTGCCGTCGCTGCGGCAACCCTCGCGCCCGGAACGGTGCAATGAGCGATATCGCCCGCATCTTCGCGCCGCTTCTGGTGTGGCTCGCGTTGTTCAGCGCGATCTATGGCTTGCACGGCCTTGGTTGCGGCCTCGACTGGCCTGCGATCGACGTGGGAGGCTGGTCGCTCCAACGGATCGTGCTTGTCTCCGGCTGGGCGTCGGCGATGGTGCTTCAGGCGCTGGTTCTTGGCGCGCTGGTCAGGGCGCCGCGCAGCCTTTCTCCGCTGGTTCGGCAGGTGAGCCTTGTTCTTGGCGCCACGGGGATGGCCGCGGTGATCTGGACCCTCTTTCCGGTCGCCGTCGCGTCCACCTGTTCCTGAGGCAGGGCGCTCGCGGAGCCCGGTCTTCAAGGCGTGGGAGTTGATGTGCCGGCCGCCCTATCGGCGGATGCAGGACGGCACGCGCGCGCGACCTGCCCTACTCCCTGAATTCGACGGTCAGGAGGCTGCAGGTCTCGTTGGAAAATGCCCCGAGGGCAGACCCCACGACCATCTCGCCGCTGCGGCGGTCCCGCATCCGGAAGGCCATCCCCACGATGTTCCTGCCCGCCTCGTCCAGGTCGATCACGCGCGTCTCGAGGTGCTGGAAGGCGTCCGGGTCGCGCAGCCGCGCCTTGACCGCGCGGATGAACTCCAGGTGCGATCCATCCGAAGGGTTCAGGCAGTGGACGCCATTTCGGCGATCCTCGGCTTCCTTCGCTTGCTGCGCCCTCAGCGCCTCCTCGGCCTTCTTCCGGTCCGCCTCCGCGGCGGCGGCCTGCTCACGCTCTGCCGCAAGCCGTTCCGCGGCCTCGGCCGCAGCGGCCGCCTCGATCTCGAGGCGCTTCGCCTTCCACTCCCGGGGGTCGGTGATGCCGGCAGCCGTGGCGGCCTGCTGGTCAGACAAGCTCTCGAAACCGGCCCTCTGCGCAACGCGATCGGCCCCAGGGAAATCGGTCGCGATGAGTGCCGCGAGGAAGACCCCGACACTGCCGAGGGCAAGGATGCCGCCGCGCCTGCGCCGGCCCTTCGACAGGATGAGCATGAGGACGCCGGCGAGAAAGGTGACAACGCATGCGACCATCAACCCGGCAACCGGCACCATCATCACCTCCACGCGCGAACACTCGTGGGTTGTATCATGCCTGTGGTTCCCGGCGTTGTGTCGAGGCGTCGCGCCTTGCCAACGTCGATCCGGAGAGGTTTTCCCGCGTTCAGAAGGGTGAGGCGCGCGAACCGGGAGGCGAGACGGGCAGGGTCGCATCCTCCGGCATTCGCGTCGTCCATCCAGGCTTGCGCCTTCGCCGCATAGGCGCCGCCCCATCCTGCCCGGGTGGATCCTGAGCAGCTGTCCAGCCGCCCCGTGATCCGATGGCCGCATCCTTCCCCGTTCGCCCATTGCGAGGGTCAAGAGCCAGTCCTGACGGCGGAATGGCGCCGTGCGCTTTCGCTCAGGATGACAAATAGCCTCCGCTCCGGGCCGCCTGCCACGGGAAAGACCCGGCTTCGACACGAACCCGCCCGGATGCGGCGACAGTTGTCGCAATGATCATGCCGAGGTGAGCGGCCGGAGCCTCTGCGCGGCGGATCGCCGCCCGGGCGCCCTGGTCGGCCGCGCCTGAGCGGCCGCGGAGCTGGAGCGCCGGAAGCAGGGCGTCCGATCCGGTAGCCCTGAACATGATCGCATCCGTTCTGGACCGGTCTGCCCAGTTCGTCCTTCCGCTCGGCGCCTGCTGCGACCACCGCAAGGCGCCCTCCTGGCACCATCCGCGGGGCTGCCGACTGCCGGCCAGGCGCCGAAGCGGCCCTCTGCGGAAGGCCGCTTCGGAGATCGTGGAAACGCCTTCGCGAACATGGGGACAGGGGGCAGTTCCGAATGTCGGAAGGGGGCAGTTCCCGGTATCGTTGACAGGAGAGGTTGGCTGACACTCTCGATCCGGCTGCGGGGCGCGCGGGCGTCAGCTGTCGTGCTGGCTCGGGTCGAAGGGGCGGCATGCCCAGCGTCGAAGCGTCCATCGCGGGTTCCGGCCGCTCCAGACGGCCAGTTCCGCCTGGGCCCGCAGCGCGCACAGCTGGGGAGGCGTTTCGGCGAAGAGCATGCTCCTCTCCTCGCAGGCGGGTGTGGTCAGGCCGAGGCAGACCACGAAGATCAGTTCGGTCATGCGGGTTTCCTCCGGGACAGCGACTCGGCAAGGGATGCCGTGCCGTGCTCCATCCTCGGCAGGGAGAGGTCACGGCAGCGTCACCGCAGGCGTCACGCGGGCCGTCACCGAACATGCCGGCCGCTCGGGGTGCATTTTTCCGACGCGAAGGCCGGTTGGCGTGGTAGCCTTTCCCGGGGAAATTCGGAGGAGTGGCCATGTCACGTCTGCGAATGCGATTGCTGGGTGTTCCCGCCGTGGACCTGGACGGTCAAGCACTCGTCGATCTCGGGCCGAAGTCCGTCGCGCTGCTCGCCTGCCTGGCGATGCGGGCGGACGGCCGGGCCAGCCGCGCCGAGCTTGCCGGATTGCTTTGGGATGACGCGCCTTCCGCCTCCGCGGCCCGGCATGCGCTGCGCCAGTGCCTGCTGCGGTTGCGCCGCTCCCTGGGGGATGCCGGACCAGCCGTGGCCGCCGATGACCTAGCCATCTGGCTGGATCCGGACGCTGTCGATCTCGACGTTCGGCAGGTCGATGCGGCGCTGGCCTCGGGGTCCGAGGACGCGGCCATTGCGGCAGCCGCGCTGTGCCGGGGCTCGTTCTGCCAATCGCTCGATCTGGACGGCCTGGGTTTCGAGAGCTGGCTCCGACAGACCCGGACGGAGGTCGATGCGCGTGCCGCGACCCTCGCGCGACGTGCGGCGGCGGCGCTGGAGGCCCGGGGCCGGCTGGCCGAGGCGAGCCGGATGGCAGCCCGCTGCGTGGACCTGGAGCCCTATGACGAGGCGGCCCACACCCTCCACATCCGTCTTCTGATGCGTGGGGGCCGGCGACAGGACGCGCGGGCCGCGCATCTGGCCTGTCGGAAGATGTTCCGGGACGAGCTGGGGATCGATCCGGGGCCGGACGTGGATGCCGAGCTGGCCTGCTGCGCGGCCCCTGCGCGGTGCATCCCGACGACGGTCGGGCCGACCTTCGTCCGCTGGCGGGCCGGAATGGACCGCGTCGCAGGACTTGGTCTGCTGGCCGGCCTGGCCATGCTGCTGGTCGCGATCCGTCCCCTGCCGCCCGACCGCGTGCCTCCGGTGACACTGTCCGCACGGGTCTGGGTTCCGGCAGAGGCGGCGACCGGCGGCGCCGGCCGCGTCGGCGGCATCGGTTGGAGGCCCGAGGAAGGAGTAAGGCACGATGGCGCGATCCCGAGCACGTTCATGCCTGCGCCGCAGGGCGGCGGAGGCCTGGCGCGGACGTATCCGATCGGCTGCTGAGGCCGCATCATGGCGGCTGGCGGCCATCGCCCTTCCTGCCATTGCGGCCGCATGCCCCGCGGCGGCGCAGTCGATCTACGGCGACGGGCCCTTTGCCGCCAACTTCGTCGGCTATGCCGAGACCGGGGAAGCGCCGCTGGAGATCGGGCCGGGCCAGCTCATGGGGCATACCGACTCGACGCTCACCGCGATGGATGCGGAAGGGGCGGCCTTCCTGCACAACAAGACCGGCCGGTGTCTCGGCACCTGGCGGATCGACGAGGCCCCCGCGACCTTCGAGCAGCATGTCCGCTGCACCTATACCGACGCGGATGGCGACCGGATCTTCGAGCAGGCGGATTTCGAGAAACAGCCGCTGGCCGGTCCCACCGTCGGCGTCGGGCGCTGGATCGGCGGCACCGGGAAATACACCGGGATCAGCGGCACGTTCGAGATCCGGGTGCGCGATCTCCGCCCTGCGCGTGAGGGCCTCGTGCAATATGTCGGCTCGAAGCAGGGGCACTACAAGCTGGTCAGGCCCGACCGGGGGCCGTGAACGCCCGGCCACGGTTCACATGACGGCCCCGATCTGCCACGGGACGAATTCGTTGTCGCCCAGTCCGAGGTCTTCGGATCTGGTCGTCCGGCCAGAGGCTGTGGCCCGGATCAGATCGAAGATCGCCAACCCCTTGTCCGGGATCGAGACCCCCGCCGACACGATGTCGCCGGTGTTGAGGTCCATGTCGTCGGGCATCTGCCGAAAGAGCTGGTCGGAAGTCGCGAGCTTGATCGTGGGAGCGGGCTTGGATCCGAAGGCCGAGCCGCGCCCGGTGGTGAACACCACGATCTGCGCCCCGCCGGCGATCTGGCCGGTGGCCGACACGGGGTCATAGCCGGGCGTGTCCATGAACACGAGACCAGGGGCCGTGACCTGTTCCGCATAGTCATAGACCGCCCTCAGCGGCGTCGATCCGCCCTTGGCCGCCGCCCCCAGCGATTTCTCGAGGATGGTGGTGATCCCGCCCTGCTTGTTGCCGGGGCTGGGATTGTTGTCCATCGTCCCGCCGTTCTGCGCCGCATAGGCCTCCCACCACCTGATCTGGCCGATCAGCTTCTGCGCCACATCGTCGGAGGCGGCGCGGCGCAGCAGCAGCTGTTCGGCACCGTAGATTTCCGGCGTCTCGGACAGGATCGCAGTCCCGCCCTGCGCGACGATCAGGTCACTTGCGGCGCCAAGGGCGGGGTTCGCGGTGATCGACGAGAAGCCGTCCGAGCCGCCGCATTGCAGCGCCACCCGCAAGGCCGACATCGGCTGGGCCGTGCGCCTTGCGCGGTTCACCTGCGGCAGGATCTCTGCCACGTGGCGCTTGATCGCCTCGATGGTGGCGCGCGTTCCTCCCGTCTCCTGAATGGTCAGGGCGTGGAACCTGTCGGTGCCTTCCGCGCCGAAATGCGATTGCATCCGGGCGATCTGCATCACTTCGCAGCCAAGGCCCACGAAGACCGTCGCGCCGACGTTCGGATGGGTCGCATGGCCCCAGAGCACCCGGTCCAGTATGTCGAAGCCCCGCCCCTTCGACGCCATGCCGCAGCCGGTGCCATGCGCCAGCGCGACGATGCCGTCGACATTGGCGTAGGCATCGAGCAGCCCGCTGGCCTCGATCTCGGCCGCGGCCCGGCGGATGACGGTGGCCGAGCAGTTCACCGTGGCTACCAGTGCCACGTAGTTGCGCGTGCCGACCCGCCCGTCGGCGCGAAGATAGCCGTCGAAGGTCAGCGGTGCCATCTTCGGCACGGCAGCCTCGGCCAGCCGCAGGTCGGCGCCGATGGCGTAATCCTGATCGGGATTGGCGAAGGCGCAGTTGTGGGTGTGGACGTGGTCTCCTGCCGCGATATGGGTGGAGGCGGCGCCGATGAACTGGCCGAACTTCAGCACCGGCGCGCCCGCGGGAATGGCCACGCGCGCGATCTTGTGCCCGGCGGCGACCGGCCCGGCCAGCGGAGTCCCCAGCCCCAGCGGGTCGTCTCCCGCCGCCGCGCGGCTGGTGAGCACGGCCACGGTGTCGCCGGGGTGGAGCACCAGTGGCCTAGCCATGCGAGAGCCCCCGGATCACGCCGCGCAGCTCGGCCAGCCCGCGCAGGCGCCCGATCAGCGGATAGCCGGGCACGAGCTTGCGATCCAGATCCGACAGCATGTGATGCCCGTGGTCCGGCCGGAACGGGATGGCGTGATCGGCGCGGCCCGCGCCGCGGCGGCGTGTCTCTTCGTCCAGCAGCACGCGGATCAGGGCGACCATGTCGGTGTCGCCGTCCAGATGCGCGGCCTCCTCGAACGAGCCGTCCGGCTCCTTGCGGACATTGCGCAGATGGGCGAAGTGGATGCGATCCGCGACGCGGGCGGCGATGGCGGGAACGTCATTGGCGGGGTTGGCCCCCAGTGATCCGGCACAGAGCGTGATGCCGTTCGCCGGGCTGTCATGGGCGGCCAGCACCCAGTCCAGATCCTCCGCGTCCGACACGATGCGGGGCAGGCCCAGGATGTCGCGCGGCGGGTCATCGGGATGGACGCAGAACCTCATGCCCAGCTCTTCCGCCGTCGGGATGACCTCGTCGAGGAACCGCCTGTAGTTGGCCCGCAGGCTGTCGCGGTCGATCCCGGCATAGGCCGAAAGGGCGGTGCGCAGACCGGACACGTCGTAGCGGTCGAAGGCCCCCGGCAGGCCCGCCATGATCGAGGACAGCAACTGGCTGCGATCCGCCTCGGTCGCCTTCTGGAACCAGACCGCCGCCCGGGCGCGAACGGCCTCGGGATAGTCGGCCTCCGCCTCGGCCCGGCCCAGCATGTGCAGCTCGAAGGCGGCCATGCGCGGGGCGTCGAAGCGCAGGCAGGTGGCCCCGCCCGCGACCGGCGCAGCCAGGTCGGTGCGGGTCCAGTCCAGCAGCGGCATGAAGTTGTAGCAGATCGTGGTGATGCCCTGGCTGGCAAGATTGGCCATGGACTGCCGGTAGTTCGCGAAAAGCGCGGAGAGGTCGCCCTCGGCCTTCTTGATCCGCTCGTGGATCGGCAGGCTTTCCACCACCACCCAGTCGAAGCCCGCGGCCTCGATCCGGGCCTTGTGGGCGGCGATCGCCTCCACGGGCCAGACCTCGCCATAGGGGATCTCGTGCAGCGCGCTCACGATGCCGCGCGCCCCGGTCTGCGCGACCTCGGCCAGCGAGATCGGGTCATAGTCGCCATACCAGCGCCAGCTTTCGATCATGCGGAAACCTCCTTTGCGGCAGCCTGCGCGCCCACCGCCCAGAGCCGTTCGGCGGCGGCGGTCAGCGGGGCCTTCAGTTGTGCGGCCAGATCCTCGGCGAAGACCTCGCGCACCGACAGCAGCGCGGCGACGGTCTCTGCAGGCGTCTTCGCGCCGGAAGACAGATCTTTCAGCCGTGCCGCGAGGGGGTCGCGCACGTCGATCGGCCGTCCCGCCTCGTCGGTGCCGCCGACATACCGCATCCAGGCGGCCACGGCGAGGCAGAGGCCCGGCGAGGTGCGCCTGGCCTCCAGGTTCTCGCGCAGGGTGCCGAGGATGCGCTGCGGCAGCTTCTGGCTGCCGTCCATCGCGATCTGCCATGTCCGGTGCCGGATCGACGGGTTGGCATAGCGGTCGAACAGTGCTTCCGCATAGGCCGACAGGCTGACCCCGGGAGGCGCGGTCACCGCGGGCATGATCTCGGCCCAGAGGGCGCGGACATAGGCGGCGAAGACCGGGTCGGCCACCGTGTCGGAGATCGTCTCGTATCCCGCCAGATAACCGGTATAGGCCAGCGCGGAATGGGTGCCGTTCAGCATCCGCAGCTTCATGTGCTCATGCGCGGTGACGTTGGCGACAAGCTCGACCCCGGCCGCAGCCAGATCGGGGCGGGCGTTGTCAACGAAATCATCCTCGACCGCCCATTGCGCGAAGGGCTCGTGCATCACCGGGGCGGCGTCGCGCTGGCCGGTCAGCTCGGCGACGCGGGCGATGTCGGCCTCGGTGGTGGCCGGGGTGATCCGGTCGACCATCGTGCAGGGGAAACGCCCCTCTGCCGCGATCCAGTCGGCCAGCGAAGGATCGATCCGGCGGGCAAGGTCGAGCACCACGCCGCGCACCACGCGCCCGTTCTCCGGCAGGTTGTCGCAGGTCAGGACCGTGAAGGGCCGCAGGCCCGCCGCGCGCCGCGTCTGCAGCGCGCGCACCAGGTAGCCCGGCGCCGAAACCGGCAGGTCATGGGTCAGGTCGTGCCGGATGTCGGGATGATCGGCGTTCAGCGCGCCGGTCGCGGGATTGTGGCAATAGCCTTTCTCGGTGACCGTGAGGGTGACGATGCGCACCGCAGGGTCGGCGATCGCGGCCAGCACGGCAGAGGGGTCCTCGGGCGCGACCAGCACGTCGTTCAGGACGGTGATCCTCCGGGTCTGCGGCTTGTCCGCGCCCAGCGACACCGAGGTATAGGCCCAGCCCTGCCCCCGCAGCGCGTCGCGGGTGTCGGGGCTGCGCAGCGACACGCCGACGATGCCCCAGTCGCCGCCCGAGGCCTGCATCGCATCGGCGATATAGACGCAGCCGAAGGCGCGAAAGAACGCGCCCAGTCCCAGATGCACGATGCCGGTGGCCGGGCGGCCGGATATGTCCTGGTCAGCGGGCAAGCCAGCCTCCATCCACGTTCAGGATCGCGCCATGCACGTAGCGCGCGGCGGGGGTGCAGAGATAAACCGCCGCCCCCGCGATGTCCGAGGGCTCGCCCCAGCGCCCCGCCGGGATCCGGTCAAGGATCGACCTGTTGCGATCGGGGTCGTCGCGCAGGGCTTCGGTGTTGCTGGTCTCGATATAGCCCGGAGCGACCGCGTTCACGTTGATCCCCTTCGCGGCCCATTCGTTCGCCAGAAGCCGGGTCAGCCCGGCCACGCCATGTTTCGACGCGGTGTAGGACGGCACGCGGATGCCGCCCTGGAACGACAGCAGCGACGCGATGTTGACCACGGCCCCCTGAGCGCCCCGCGCCAGAAGCGCCCGGGCGAAGGCCTGCGTCGTGAAGAACAGCGCCTTGAGGTTCACATCCATCACCGCGTCCCAGTCGGCCTCGGTGAAGTCCACCGCATCCGCCCGCCGGATGATGCCGGCGTTGTTGATCAGGATGTCGATGTCCTGCCCGTCGAACAGATCCCGCCCCGCCATCGGATCGGCGAAGTCGACCAGCACCGACCGGGCCGTGCCGCCACTGGCCGTGATCGCCGCGACGGTCTCGTCACAGGCGCGGCGCCCGGCGCAGATCACCTCGGCGCCGGCTTCGGCCAGACCGACCGCGATGGCCTGCCCGATGCCGGTATTGGCCCCGGTCACCAGCGCCCGGCGACCGTCGAGCGAGAACGATCCGCTCATCGAAGCGCCTCGGCCGGCAGCATGTCCATGTCGGTGTAGTCGACGTTGTCGCCGGCCATCGCCCAGATGAAGGTATAGGCGCCGATCCCCGCCCCGGCATGAACCGACCACGGCGGCGAGATCGCGACTTCCTCGTTGGCGATGAACAGGTGGCGGGTTTCCTGCGGCTCGCCCATCAGGTGAAGCACGCGGGCCTCGGGGGCCATGCCGAAATACAGGTAGGCCTCCATCCGCCGGTCATGGACATGGGCAGGCATGGTGTTCCAGACCGAGCCTTCCAGCAGCGAGGTGTAGCCCAGAACCAGCTGGCAGCTTTCCATCACCAGCGGATGGATGAACTGCCGGATGATGCGCTTGTTCGAGGTCTCGGTCGCGCCCAGGTTGACCTCCTTGGCGTCGGCCACCGTGATCAGCCGGGTCGGGCAGGTGCGGTGCGCCGGTGCCGAGGTGATGTAGAACCGCCCCGCGCCGGAGAACGTCACCGGCCCCGACCCCATGCCGAGATAGAGCACGTCGCCGAAGCTCATCCTGTGGGTCTGCCCGCCCGCCTCGACCGTGCCGGTCTCGCCGATGTTGACGATCCCCATCTCGCGGCGGTCGAGAAAGCCGGGCGTGCGGGTCTCGGCGACATGGTCGAGGGTCAGGCTGCCGGTTCCGGGCACCGCACCGCCGACGACGAAACGGTCATAGTGGGTATAGACCAGCCGGATCTCGCCGGTCGCGAACAGTCCCTGCGCAAGGAAATGCCGCCGCAGGGCGTCGGTATCCATGCCCTTGGCATGGTCCTGATGAACGGCGTGGCGGGTTTCGACAGTCAGCATGGACTGGTCCTTTCAAAGAAAATCGTCTCGACGAGGCGCAAAGGTGTCGATGAGGGTTCCGGCCTCGTGGCAGATGCAGCCGTGGGTCAGCCCGGAGGGGATGACGAGGCTGTCGCCGGGGCCGATCTCGATGTCGCGACCGTCGAGATGGAAGGTGAAGCGGCCCGTCTCGACATAGGTCGATTGCACATGGGGATGGCTGTGAAGGGCGCCCTCCGCTCCGGCTTCGAAGCGGAAGGCCACGACCATCATGTCGGGGTGCTCGGCCAGGACCTGACGGGTGGCCCCCGGTCCGGTGGAGACGATGGGAAAGCTCATGTCGGCTCCTAGTGGAACATCGACGGCAGCCAGAGCGACAGCGCCGGGATGTAGGTGACGAGCATCAGCGTGGCGAAGGCCGCGCCGTAGAACGGCCAGATCGTGCGCATCGCCTGCCATATGGTGATCCTGCCCACCGCGCAGCCGATGAACAGCACCGCCCCCACCGGCGGCGTGCACAGGCCGATGCCGAGGTTCAGGATCAGGATGACGCCGAAATGCACCGGATCGACGCCGAAGGCGGTGGCGACCGGCAGGAAGATCGGCGTGGTGATGACGATCAGCGGCGACATGTCCATGAAGGTGCCAAGGACCAGCAGCGCCAGGTTGATCATCAGGAGGATCAGGATCGGATTGTCCGACACCGTCTGCATGTAGGCCACGATGGCGGTCGGCACCTTCAGATAGGCAAGCAGCCAGCCGAAGGCCGCAGCACAGCCGATGACCAGCAGCACCATCGCCGTGGTGCGCACCGCGCCGATCGTGGCATGAACGAACTCGGACCAGCTGAGCGTGCGATAGATCAGGATGGTGACCAGCAGCGCATAGACCACGGCAATGTTGGCGCTTTCGGAAGCGGTGAACACGCCCGAACGCACACCGCCGAAGATTAGCAGCACCAGCAGAAGACCCGGCATCGCCGAGACGAAGATCGCGCCCAGCATGCGCAGGCCCGGAAAGGGCTCTGTCGGGTAGCCGCGCTTGCGGGCGACGGCATAGGCGGCAACCATCAGCGACAGCGCCAGCAGCAGGCCGGGAATGACGCCGGCCGTGAACAGGTCGGCGATCGAGATCCGCCCGCCTGCCGCGATCGAATAGATGATCATGTTGTGCGAGGGCGGGATCATCAGCGCGATGATCGAGCCGACGACCGTCAGGTTCACCGCATAGTCGACGTCGTATCCGCGCGCCTTCATCTGCGGCACCATCAGGCCGCCGACCGCCGAGGCGTCGGCCGCGGCCGAGCCGGACACGCCGCCGAACATCACCGAGGCCACCACGTTCACCTGCCCCAGCCCGCCCTTGAGATGGCCGACCATGGCACCCGCCAGCGCCACGAGGCGGCGGGCGATGTCGCCGCGCACCATCAGGTCGCCCGCATAGATGAAGAACGGGATCGCCATCAGCGCATAGACGGAAACCCCAGAGTTCAGACGCTGGAACACCACCACGGGCGGCAGGCCCATGTAGAGCACGGTCGCAAAGCTCGAGACGCCAAGGCAGAAGGCGACGGGCGTGCCGATCATCAGCAGGAAGACGAAGCTTCCGAAAAGGATGTAAAGCTCCACGTTCAGCCCCCGGTCGCAATGGTATCGAGTGGATCTTCGGCTGGCGCCTCCTCACCGAAGCGGGCGGTATGCAGGCCGGCGGCGCGGCGCAGGATGCGCTCGATCGAGAAGATCACGAGCAATACGCCGCCGATGATCAGTGGCAGGAAGTCGAAGATCCGCGAAATGCCGAGACCCGGCATGAGACTGTTCGAAGCCTTGGATGCGAGGTCGTATCCGAACCACAGCATCCCGAAGCCGAAGGCCGCCACCACGATGTCCGAGACGGTGTGCAGGATCTTCACCACGCGATCGGGCAGCACGTAAAGCAGCACGTCGAAAGAAAGATGATAGCCCTCGCGCACGCCGACGGCGGCACCCAGGAAGATGAACCAGGCCATGATCATCACGGATGCGGGCTCGGCCCAGTGAATGCTGCTGTTCATGACGTAGCGGACGAAAACCTGGGCGAAGACGAAGACCGTCATCAGCACCAGTCCGGACCCCGCCACCCATAGCGCCACACGCGCAAGCCAGCCGGCATAGACCGCCAGCACAAGCATGTTTTTCCGCACGTTGAACCTCATGTGAGAAAAGGCCCGCGGCGTTCATGCGCCGCGGGCCGACTGGACGGAAAAGTCTATTGGGGCGTTTCCTGGGTGTCCTGGATCCGCTTCACCAGATCCTTGAACTCGTCGTTGGTGACGTATTTCTCGTAAACCGGCACCATGGCCTCGATGAACGGGGTCTTGTCGATGTCGCGGACCACTTCGGCACCGGCCGCGATGACCTTCTCTTCCGAAGCCTTCTCCTGATCGGCCCAGAGCTTGCGCTGCACCGGCTCGGACGCTTCGGCGGCGGCCCGCAGGATCTCCTGATCCTCCGGCGACAGCGCGTCCCACTTGGTCTTCGACACGGCCACCAGTTCCGGCACCATCAGGTGCTGGTCGAGCGTGTAATACTTGGCGACCTCGTAGTGACCCGAGCTGTCGTAGGACGGCCAGTTGTTCTCGGCGCCGTCGATGACGCCGGTCTGGATCGAGGAATAGACCTCTCCATACGGCATCGGGGTGGCGTTGGCCCCCAGCGCCGACATCATGTCGACGAAGACATCCGACTGCATGACGCGGAACTTCATGCCGGCCAGATCCTCGACCGACGTGATCGGCTTGCGGTTGTTGTAGAAGCTGCGCGAGCCGCCGTCGTAATAGGCCAGCGCGATCAGGTCATGCTCGGCGAAGGCTTCGGCCAGCTCGTCGCCGATCGGGCCATCCATGACGGCATGAAGGTGGGCTTCCGAGCGGAACAGGTAGGGCAGCGACAGCAGCTGCGCTTCCGGGACGATGTCGTTGAACGAGCCGAACGAGGCGCGCACCATGTCGATGACGCCGAACTGGGTCTGCTCGATCGTGTCCTTTTCCTCGCCCAGCTGCGACGAGGGGAAGACCTCGATGCAGATGCGGCCGCCGCTGTTGGCCTTGGCCTGTTCAGCCATGAATTTCACGCCCTCGACGGTCGGATACCCGTCGGGATGGGTGTCGGACGACCGCAGGGTGACCTCGCATTCCGCAAGGGCCGGGGCAGCGAAGGCGACGCTGACAAGCAGCGCGGCCGTCAGGGACTTGGCGTGGGTCATGTGGTTTCTCCTCCCAGATGATGATTTGGCCCTTCAGAGCCGGTAGGCCTGCCTGGCAAGCCGATAGGCGAGGTCGTGGGCGACCTCGAAGGCTTCGTCCTCGTCCAGCCTCCCGGTGCAGACGAGGGTGGACAGGTAGGCGCAATCCACGCGCCGGGCCACGTCGTGCCGGGCGGGGATCGAGCAGAAGGCCCGGGTGTCGTCGTTGAAACCGACGGTGTTGTAGAAGCCCGCCGTCTCGGTCGTGGTCTCGCGGAAGCGGCGCATCCCCTCGGGGCTGTCGAAGAACCACCAGGCCGGGCCGAGCTTCAGCGCCGGATAGACGCCGGCCAGCGGGGCCAGTTCGCGGGCATAGCTGGTTTCGTCCAGCGTGAAGACGATGACCGTCAGCCGCGGATCGGCCCCGACCGCGTTCAGCAGCGGCCGCAGGGCGCGGACGTAATCGGTCCGCGTCGGGATGTCATAGCCCTTGTCGCGGCCGAACTTCTCCAGCACGGGCTGCGAGTGGTTGCGATGGCTGCCGGGGTGGATCTGCAGCACCAGCCCGTCATCAAGGCTCATCCGCGCCATCTCGGTCAGCATCTGGCCGCGGAAGGCATCGGCCTCCTCGGCGGTGCAGCGGCCCGTCAGCGCCCTGGCGAACAGCGCCGCGGCCTCGGCCTGCGGCAGATCCTCGGTGCGGGCGGTGGCATGGCCGTGATCGGTGGAGGTCGCGCCGAACTCCTTGAAGAAGGCGCGGCGGCTGCGGTGGGCGGCAAGGTAGCCCTGCCATGTCGTGGCATCCTCGCCGGTCAGATCGCCCAGGGCGGCGACGTTTTCGGCAAAGCCCGGAAACTCCGGATCGACCACGGCGTCGGGGCGATAGGCGGTGACGACGCGACCCGACCAGCCGGAGTCCCGGATCATCCGGTGCCAGCGAAGATCGTCGAGCGCGCTTTCGGTGGTGGCGATGACCTCGATGTTGAAGCGCTCGAACAGCGCGCGGGGGCGGAACTCGGGCCGGGCCAGGCAATCGGCGATCCGGTCATAGGCCGCATCCGCCGTCTGCGCCGACAGCCGTTCGGTCAGGCCGAACACCTCGGAGAACGCATGATCCAGCCACATGCGCGAGGGGGTTCCGCGCAGCAGGTGGAAGTTCTCGGCAAACAGCCGCCAGATCTTGCGCGGGTCGTCCTCGGTCCAGCCGCCATCGACGCGCGGAACCCCCAGGGCTTCCAGCGGGATGCCCTGTGAATGCAGCATGCGGAAGACGTAGTGGTCCGGTGTGACGAACAACCGGGCCGGATCGGAAAAGGCCTCGTTCTCGGCAAACCAGCGCGGGTCGGTGTGACCATGCGGGCTGACGATGGGCAAGGTCCTTACGGTTTCATAAAGCGCGCGGGCCAGGCCGCGCCCCGTGGGATCGACCGGAAAAAGCCGATCATCGTCTAGCACTGCATGATCCCCCCTTGATGTCGGCACCGGCAGCCTGTCCGCCGCCTGAATACTGGTATGCTAGTTGAACAGATTGTATCATGTCAACTAATAACCTAGTTGCGCATGGGACCCGCATCTGTAGAATGCGTGGGGAAACGGGCCAGCATCATGAGGCAAACCACCGATGGGCGACGCAGGACGTTTTCCGGCGGACGATCTGCCGATTTCTCCGATCCGCAAGGTCAGCCTGCCGTCCTTGGCCGACCAGGTCTTCGACGCGCTGCGCGACCGCATCCTGACCCTTGAACTGCCGCCGGGCACCCGGCTGTCCGAGGCGGGCGTGGCAAGCCGCATGGGCGTCTCGCGGCAACCCGTGCGCGAGGCCTTCGGCCGCCTCGCCAAGCTTGGGTTCCTGCAGATCCGGCCGCAAAGCGGCACGACGGTCAGCCTGATTTCGCAGAGCGCGGTCCTGCAGGCGCGGTTCATCCGGGCCGCCCTCGAGGTCCAGACCTGTCGAACCGCCTGCGAGGCGATCGACCAGACCGGCATCAGGGATCTGCGACTGCTGCTGGACCAGCAGAAGGCTGCCGTCGAAGCGAACGACAGGAAGGCGTTCCATGCCCTGGACGACCAGTTCCACCGGGACATCTGCATCCGCTCCGGAGTGGGGTATGTGTGGGACCTCATCCATGACAACAAGGCTCACATGGATCGGGTTCGCATGCTGTCGCTGAATTCGCCGACACAGCGTCAGGCCCTGAACGAACATACGGTCCTGCTGGACGCCATCGAAGCGCGCGACCCCGAGGCCGCGACGGCCGCGATCACCACCCACCTCTCGCGCATCCTGGTCCAGATCGAGCGGCTGAAAGCCGAACAGCACGACTGGTTCACGGACACCGCCGGATGACCCGCTTCGTCGCCATTGGCGAATGCATGGTGGAGATGTCGCCAACCGACCAGCCGGGGCACTTCCGGATGGGCTTTGCCGGCGACACCATGAACACGGCATGGTATCTGCGCAGACTGCTGCCCGAGACCGACAGCGTGGACTACATGTCGGCCGTGGGGACCGATGCCATCTCGGCCAGCATGACGGATTTTCTGGCGGATGCCGGGATCGGCACGTCCTGCATCGCCCGCCGGACGGACCGGACCGTCGGCCTCTACATGATCCAGCTTCAGGATGGCGAGCGCAGCTTCAGCTACTGGCGCGGCCAGAGCGCGGCGCGGACGCTCGCGCAGGATGCCGAGGCGCTGCAACAGGCCCTGTCGGCCGCCGATGTCGCCTATTTCTCGGGGATCACCATGGCGATCCTGCCCCCGGAAGATCGCTCGCGCCTGCTGGCGGCGCTGAGCGCCTTCCGGACCGCCGGGGGCGAGGTCGTGTTCGACCCCAACCTTCGACCCCGCCTGTGGGGCAGCCCCGACGAGATGATCGCGGCCATCTCCCGCGCGGCGGCGGTCAGCGACACGGTCCTGCCCTCGTGGGAGGACGAGGCTGCGTGGTTCGGCGATGCAGATCCCCTGACGACGGCCCGCCGCTACGCGGACAGCGGGGTGCGGACGGTCGTCGTCAAGAACGGTCCCGCCCCGATGCTGCTGTGGGACAAGGGCGAGACGAGCCACCATCTGCCCGCCGCCGTGACGGCCGTCGTGGACACGACAGCCGCGGGCGATTCCTTCAACGCGGGGTTTCTTGCGGGCCGCGCGAAAGGCGCGACGCTTGCACAGGCGATCCGGGCGGGGGCCGAGCTTGCCGCGAAGGTCATCCAGTCCCGCGGGGCGCTCGTCCGGACCTGAGCGGCGGGCCGACGGCCCCGCGCAAATGCCGAGCCCGCGGCACGGGCGCATCCTCGACATCACTTGCCGGGACCGATCCGCCGAAACCCCCTGCCCCGGGATGGCCTGCCGCATCGGCAACGGACGTGGGCTTCGGCCCGCGCCGAGGCTTGCCTGCCGCGGGCCGCCCTCAGCCGCCGAAGCTGCGGCCCGTCGCGCTTCCGCCGAAGCCGCCCCTCGACGTGACGGTCGTCTTGCTCATCGGCGGCTTGCCGACGGTGGTGGGCGGCCGCTCGAACTGGCTCGCGCCGACCTGGGTCCGGCCCGAATTGCCGGAATAGCTGGTGGCGCCGGTCGCATTGGTGAACCGCCCGTCCGAGGAACGATACAGCGGCTGCGCCATCGGCATGCCGCGGCCCAGCATGTTGCCGATCAGGTAGCCGGCCAGAAGCGGCATGAAGATGCTGCCGGTGCCGCCGCCGGTCACCTGCTGCTCGCTGCCGCAGGCACCCTCCCCGTGCTCGGCCTCGCAGACCTCCAGCGCGTCGTAGCGCGGCGCGGATTCGACGTGGATCTGCTGCGCCTCGGCGAAGGCCGTGTCACAGTCCGCCTCGGAAAACGCGCTGCTCCCCACCCGCGCCGCCGCCTGGCAGCTGGCGAGATCGGGAAAGGCCTGCGCGTCCACCTCCTCTTCGCGGCAGCCCGCAAGCGAGAAGGCAGCGGCGCCGACGATGCAGAGGGCGACCCGGTGCGAGCGTTTGCGCATGGCTTTCTTCCTTCCTCAGTCGCGGATGTAGTGCGGCTTGAAGCGGGACAGATCCTGCGTGATGCGCCCCCGGTCCTCGCGGATGCCGACGCCGCAGCAGGCAGTCCCGACCATCCACGCCCCGATCACGGGCCGGAACCCGTCGAAGACCGGAAGCGGCTGGTAGGCCTGCACGATCTTCGGATGGCCGGCGTAACCCTGATCCGGCGAGGCATCGGTGACCTGTCCGTTCTCCACGATCGAAATGGAGGCCCCCTCGCGCGAGAACAAGGGCTTCACCACATGTTCCCGCGCGAGATGCGGCACGCGGGCGAAGGACGCGGCCACGGCGGGCGCCGGCGAGCCGCCCGAAAGCGCCGCCTCCACATCTGCAAGGAAGAAGGCCGGCAGCAGGTTGGGATGGCCCTCGAACATCTGCCAGAGCACCGGCAGCAGCCCCTTGTTCGAGACGACCGCCTTCCAGGCCGGCTCCAGCAACAGGCAGCCCGCGCCCGCCAGATGCGCCGCGAACGGGTCGCGCAGCAGGTCCTCCCAGGGATAGAGCTTGAAGAGGGTGCCGATCACCCGGTCCTCGGCATCGGCGAACTGGCCGTCCTCGGACAGGCCGATCTTCTCGAGGTCGGTATAATGCGCGCCCAGTCCCGCCTCGCGGGCGGCCCAGCCCATCGCCTCGACCGTGGCATAATCCTCGGGATTGCCCGCCATGGCCGCGAAGTGCAGGTCGGTCCCCGGCGCGAAAAGCGTGCGGAACCGATCCACCAGCGCCTCATGGATGCTGTTGAACTGGTCGTCCGTCGGCCGCAGCACGCCAAGCGCGATCTGCTCCTCCAGCCAGCCCCACTGGAACGAGGCGCTCTCGTAAAGCGAGGTCGGCGTGTCGGCGTTGTATTCGAGAAGCTTCGCGGGCCCCGTTCCGTCATAGGCGAGGTCGAAGCGGCCATAGATCTCGGGTGCGTTCCGGTGCCAGCTCTCCGCCACGAGATCCCAGTGCGGCTCGGGGATGGCGAGGCGCGTCATCAGCTCCTCGCTGGCGACGATCGCCGCCACGGCTTCGCGGCAGAGGCCGTGCAACTCGGCCGCGGGGTCCTCGATGTCGTCCTCGATCTCGCGCAGCGTGAACTCGTAGGCCGAGCTTTCGTCCCAGTAGGGCTCGCCGTGCATGTCGGCGAAGGTGAAGCCAAGCTCCGCGGCGGCTTCCCGCCAGCCCGGCCGTTCCGGCATGTCGACCTTGCGCATCCTGACCTCTCCCCGCTGACAGGCACGTAGCGCACCTGAAGCGGCACATCCACCCGACAGACCGGACAGGGGAGAATGTCGCACCGACCATGCGGGCCGGAAGCGGTGGAAGCGAGACTGCATGAGCGGCGGCGCAGCCCCTGATCCTGCCGCGCAGGCCCCTGCGCCCCATCTGCCCCTTCCGACGTCAGAAGGGATGTCCGGCAGTCCCAAGGCCCGCGCGGCTCAGCCCTTCGATGTAGAGATCCACGAAGGCGGCGTCGGAAAAATGGCTCAGATCGTTCCTCGCATCGGAAAGGCTGAAGGCCGGACGACGCGACAGAAGCTCGCGGAGGGCATCCTGGGCCTGCTCGCGTCTGTTCGCTGCGCCCAGCACCGCCGCCAGCGTGACCCAGGGCCAATGGGTCGCATTCGGGGCGCGGGCCGCGGCCCGTGCATCCCGTT
This sequence comes from Rhodobacter sp. CZR27, assembly GCF_002407205.1. NCBI lineage: Bacteria > Pseudomonadati > Pseudomonadota > Alphaproteobacteria > Rhodobacterales > Rhodobacter > Rhodobacter sp. CZR27. Next base: position 24,689 of record NZ_CP023551.1, read on the forward strand.
CGGCCGCGGCAAGGCTGCCTAGCGCGAAATGGGCTTCGGACCGGTCGTGCAGGAACGCCCAGAGATGCGGGTCGTAAGGGTTCAACTCGACCGCAGCGTCAAGGCTGCGAACCGCGTCCACCGTCCGGCCCGCGTAGCAGCAAGCCTGGCCAAGCGCGAAGCGCGCCTGTGCCGAGCTCGGATCAAGCCGGATCGCCGCCTCAAGCTCGGGGATCGCGTCATCGAACCTCTGGCGCAGCGCCCATGCCCGGCCAAGCGCGAGGTGGCCGAGCGCGTCCTTCTGATCGAGCGCCACGGCCTGACGGGCGCCGCTCATCGCCTGCCGCAGCGCCGCCTCGCGCGTCAGGGCCGATCCATACCAGTAGAACTGGATCTGCACATAGGCGAGGCGGGCATGCGCCGTCGCCGAAGCCGGGTTCAGATGTATCGCCCGCTCGAAATGGGCCTGCGCGTTGACCAGACCCTCAAGCGTGAAGCGAAACATCTCGCGGGAGCCGCGGAAATAGGCCGCCCGGAAATCGAGGCCCTCGCCCGCCGCAGCCTCGGCCCTCCTGGCCTCGGTGGCCTCGATCTCGCTTCGGATCACGGCCGCGAGCTTGCTGGCGAAGGCGTCGTCAAGCGTCAGGGCGCAGTGGACGGGCTGCACGCTGCGTTCCGCCCAGACGTGCCGCGCATCCACGCCATCGACGAGCCGCACCATGATCGTCACCGCATCCCCGACGCGGCGAACGCTGCCCTCCACCAGATACTGGGCCGGATACGGGGCGCCGATCCGGCGGGCCACGTCCGGCATGTCGGCGGCACTCTCGTCAGGATGGGCAATCACGGCAAGGCTGCGATCGCGCGACAGGCAGGCCGCCAGATCCCCGGTGATGGCGCAGGCCACCTCGGCGGAGACGGGATCGCCGCCTGCCGGCCGCAGCGGCAGGACGACGACGGAGGGCCAGACCCGCCCGTGGTGAAGCGCCGGCGCCGCCAGACAGGCCGCGCCGCGGGCGCCGGCGCCATGGCCGTCCTGCTGCCGCACCGCATCGTCGCCATCCGCCCCGGTTCCGACTTCCACGAGCGGCCCGACAAAGCGGAACCCGCGCCCGTGGATGGTCTTCAGATACCGCTGTTCGCGGCCGTCGTCCCCAAGCGCCCGCCGCGCCGCGCTGATCGCGCTCGATATGGCGGCGTCCGAGATGAACCGGCCCTGCCAGATCGTCGCGACCAGTTCGGCCTTCGACACCATCCGGTCGCGCCGCTCGATCAGCAGAAGGATGAGATCCAGCACCTTCGGCTCGATCGGCACGGGCGCGCCGGCCGCGCGCAGTTCCCGCGCAGCAGGGTCGATGACGAAGGAGTCGAATACATACCTCACGCCGCAATATTATCAGAATGATCGCGCCTGTCCTACGGGTTTGCCGATGCCCTTCCGGGTCGGCCAGGCCTTCCCCAGACATTCCCCATGAATTCCCAACACGTTCCGCAGGATGCCGGAAAGCCTGCGCGGCGATCGTCGGCTATCCCTGATCGCACGGATCGGACGATCCCGCCGGCACGCTGCCGCAAACGATCAGGAGTGAGAAAATGAACATCCAGAACCAGATGACGACCGCCCGGAACGGCGTCAACGTCGAGGCCCTGCGCGAGATCAGGACGGCGCTGACGGACATGCCCCCCGCCGCCCAGTTCACCTTCCGCGCAAACTGCGAATGGCTCGGCGGCGTGCACAGCAGGTCCACCGTCGAGACGTTCTTCGGCGCCTGCGCCGAGCAGACCCACAGGATGCCCTACAGCGTCGAGGCGGACCACCCGCTCGTCTTCGCCGCGCCCGACAACGCGGCCACCCCGGTCGAGATCGTGCTGTCCGCGCTGGCAAGCTGCCTTACCGGCGGCATCGCCGCCATCGCGCAGCACCGCGGCATCCAGCTTCACTCGGTCCGGTCGACCGTCGAGGGCGACATGAACCTGCACGGCATCCTCGGCATCGACCCGGACGTCCGCAACGGCTTCAGCGCGATCCGCGTGACCTTCGAGATCGAGGCCGACGCCAGCCGGGACGAGATCGCCGCCGTGGTCGCACAGTCCCAGAAGCGCTCGGCCGTCTTCGACATCATCACCAATCCCGGCAACGTGAAGGTGATGGTCAGGTGACGGCCGTCCACCGCCACGCAAGAGGGCAGCCCCTGCATCCCGATGCGCCCCTCCGGGCGCATCGGCTCGTCACCCGCATCGGTTCCATCCTCGCGGCGATCCGCGCGTTGCACAAGTCAAGGCGGGACGAGGCGCACCTGTCCCGGATGTCCGACCGGATGCTCGGCGACATCGGACTGAGCCGCGACGACGCCCGCGCCTTCCGGCGACCCCCGCCCTGCTAGCGCTGGCCGGTCAGGCAGCACGGGTTCGCCCGCGCCGCCTGACCCTTCCCGAACCGCTTCCACCCGAACCGCGACGCCACCCGGCGCGCGAAAGGACCTGCCCATGCAACGGACGGATACTGTCATCATCGGCGCGGGCCAGTGCGGCCTTGCCATGAGCCACGAACTCAGCCGGCGCTCGATCGATCACGTCGTGATCGAGAGGGGAAGGATCGGCAACAGCTGGCTGACCGGTCGCTGGGACAGCCTGCGGCTGCTCACCCCGAACTGGCTGAACGGCCTGTTCGGCCCGGTGCCCGGCGACCCCGACGGCTACATGTCGGCCGCGGACTTCGCCAGCACCCTCGCCGGCGCCGCGGCCGAGATCTCCGCCCCCGTGATGGAGACGACGCGCGTCACCTCCGTCCGGCACGGCGGCGATGGGTATGTCGTCCGGACCGAGCAGGGCACCCTGAGCTGCGCCAGCCTGGTGCTTGCCACCGGCGCCTGCGCGCTTCCGCGTGTCCCTGCCTTCGCCTCCGGCCTGCCGAAGTCGGTCACGCAGCTTACCGCCCTGTCCTACAGAAACCCCGCACAGCTTCCGGACGGCTCGGCGGTCCTTGTCGTCGGCGCCTCGGCGTCGGGGCTCCAGATCGCGCGCGAGCTGGCCCTCTCCGGTCATCGGGTCACGCTCGCCGTCGGACAGCACACGCGGCTGCCCCGCGTCCATCGCGGCGCCGACATCCTGACCTGGATGCATCTGGTGGGCGTGCTCGACACTCCCTTCACCCGGCTCGACGATCTCGAGCGGATGCGCCGCCAGCCGTCGCTGGCGCTTCTCGGCGATCCGGACCGGGTCGATCTCGACCTGAACACGCTTCAGGCGCTTGGGGTCGAGATCGCGGGACGTCTCGTGGCGGTCACCGAAGGACGGGCCTGGTTCTCCGGAAGCCTGGCGAACCTCTGCGCCTCCTCCGACCTGAAGATGAGGCGGCTGCTCGACCGGATCGACGCATGGATCGGGGCGAGGGGCCTGCAGGCGCTGGTCGATCCGCCCGAAGACATCGCCCCGACGCGGATCCCCGACGATCCGATCCTGTCGCTCGACCTGCGCGCGCGGGGCATCGCCGCGGTGATCTGGGCAACCGGCTACACCCCGGACCACAGCTTCGTCGACCTGCCGGTGTTCGACCGGAAGGGGCGCATCCGCCACCACGGCGGACGCGTCGGAAACGGCCTTTACGTCATGGGGTTGCCCTATCTGCGCACCGCGCGCTCGTCCCACGTCTCGGGCGCCCGGCGCGACGCGCGTGCGATCGCGCGCGACCTGATCGCAAGACCCGGATGGCGGGCGGCGGCCTGAACGAAGGAAGCGCGAAATGGCACGGAAAACCTATGACGCAATCATCGTCGGGGCCCGCGTCGCCGGAGCGGCGACCGCGCTGCTGCTGGCAAGGGCAGGGGCAAGGGTATTGATCGTCGACCGCGATCCCGCGATCGGCGACACGCTCTCGACCCACGCCCTGATGCGCCCGGCCGTCGGGTTGCTGGAACGCTGGGGGCTTCTCGATGGTCTCGTGGCGGCCGGAACGCCCTGGGTCCGGCAGGCCCATTTCCACTACGGCTCCGATCGGATCACCGTCCCCGTCAAGCGCATCGACCGCGCCGAGGGCCTGCTTGCGCCGCGCCGCCGGCTGCTCGACCCGACAATCCTCGCCGCCGCCGTCGCGGCCGGGGCGGAGCTTGCCCTTGGAACCACCGTCGAGGGCTGCCTGCGGGCCGGCAACCGCATCGTGGGCGCCGTCCTGCGCAGACCGGACGGCGAGCGATGCACCCTGCAGGCCGATCTCGTCGTGGGAGCGGACGGCCGCATGTCGAGGATCGCGGAGATGGTCGGCGCGCGGCCGCTGATCCTGTCGACGGAGCGGACGGCGACCCTCTACGGCTATGTCCCGAACATCCCGAACGAGGGTTATCGCTGGTTCTTCGGCCAAGAGGCATCGGCCGGCGTCATCCCGACGAACGATGGCCTGCATTGCGTCTTTGCGGCGTGCCGGCCCGCCGACTACAGCGCACATTTCGCCGATGCGCGAAACGGCATGGCCGCCATCCTTCGCGGGTTCGATCCCGCCCTTGCGCAGCGCGTCCTGCAGGCACCTTCGGGGCACCTGCGCCGCTTCCTCGGCGCGCCGGGCCACATGCGAAAGCGCGCGGGCGAGGGCTGGGCGCTTGTCGGCGATGCGGCCTGCTTCAAGGACCCGGCGACGGCCCATGGCATCACCGACGCCCTCCTCGACGCTGACGCGCTGTCGCGGTCCCTCCTCCGCGACGGAACGCCGGACCGCTATGGCTGCGAGCGACACGAGCAGTCGCGCCCCCTGTTCGAGGTCACGCAGAAGATTGCCAGCTTCGACTGGGACTTCGATGCCCTCCGGACGCTGCACGACAGGCTGAACGCCTGCATGAAGTCCGAGCAGCGCGCGCTCCTCGACCCGGACCCGGCTTTGCGACTTCGCCGGGACGCGGGCGCCGGTCCACCGCGGCTTTCGCCGGCTCCACATGCTGCCAGCCCGCATCCGGCCGGGATGGCGGCGACTCCCGCCTCCCACCCCCCCGGACACGCGCTCCCGGAGGCCCCGAGACCCCTCTGACACCCGGGCGCTGCGGGCTGATCGTCCTCCCCGGCCGCGCCGTCGGGCTTCGCCCGGCCCGATGCACAACCCGGAGAGCCTCTCCGCGCAGGCACGTCCCCAAGGTCGCATGGCGGCCGAGGAGTGCTGACTGCCGGTCTTCGATCTGGGCATCCTGCTCGCCGCCCGCCCGGACCGACAGCGGCCCGCGCCTCATGGTGTGGGTCCTGCGGCAGGGCCGGGACGGCTGGCACTCGTTGGTCCTGCGGGTCGGGCGGACCGACGGGCTCGTCCGGCGAGAGGACGCACCGCGCTCCGGACCCGGCGCGGATCCCTGAAGGGCGGAGGCCCCGCCGGTCCCACAAGCGTCCGGCATGGCGACGAGGTTCCGCTTCTCGACCTCGACTGGCTGCTCGACAGTCCGCGGCTGGCGTCGCTTGCCGTTCCCGGGCGGTTGCCCCTGACGCGACGCCGGTCCCCGGAGCACGAGGCGGAGGCCAGGTCAGCGGTCTTACCCGGAGGGCTTTCCTCAGCGCCCCGCGGCTGGCCACATCCGCGCGAAGACCCCGTCGCGCCGCACGAGGGCATGGTGAAGCGCCGCCCCCGCATGCAGCAGCACGAGCGGGATCAGCGCCATGGCCGTCGCCCAGTGCAGGCTGCTGGCCGCCTTGCCCACCGCCTCCATCTTCGGCAGGCGCGGCAGGCCGAGCGCGTCCCAGCCTTCCAGCGGAAAGCCCCCGGCGGTGACCCGCACGAAGCCCGAAACCGCCATCAGGATCAGCAGCGCGTAAAGCAGCCCATGCGTCAGCCGCGCGATCCGCGCCTGCCAGTCGGGAACCGAGGCGGGAAGCGGCGGGGGCGGATGCGCGCCGCGGTAGGCGAGGCGCACGAGCATCAGGAGCCCCACGATCACGCCGGCGTTCTTGTGGAAGATGAAGAGCGTATCCTGCACCGGGCGCGGCAGCCCCTCGGTCGTCATGATCAGTCCTGCCGGGATCATGCAGAGCACGATCGCGGCGACCGTCCAGTGCAGGAAGCGGGCGGTGGGCCGGTAGGTTTCGGTCATCGGTGCCTCTCCCAGTTTCCCGCGAAGTCTGCGCCATCCGGGCCCTTCGCGCCAGCGCGACGGTCGACGGGGCCGGGATGCCGCCCATCGGGTTCCCCTCGCCATCCTGGGGCCCGCGCCGCCTGCCCGCTTGACCGCGCGCCGCCGGCTCCTGCACCACTGAAGATCGGGTTCCCCTCGCCATCCTGCAGCCCGCGCCGCCCGCCCGCTTGACCGCGCGCCGCCGGCCCCTGCATCACTGAAGATCGGGTTCCCCTCGCCATCCTGCGGCCCGCGCCGCCCGCCCGCTTGACCGCGCGCCGCCGGCTCCTACACCGCTGGAGATGGACGCCGCACCCGATCCCGCCCTGCCGCCGCTGCCCCGGGATCACGTGGTCCGGGTGCGCGCGGCCTTTCTGGCGCTGGGGCTTCTGCACCTCGCCCTCGTGGGGCTTCTGGGTCACCGGCTCGGCGGCGGGGCGGTCGCGCTGGCGCTCGCGATCTTCGCGGGCGTGCTGGCCGTGGCAGGAGCCGCCCTCAGGGGCCGCTACCCGCATCCGCGGCTGGGGCTCTGCAACGCCGTGACGCAACTGCGCGCGGCGCTGGTGGCGGTGATCGCGGTGCCGCTGGTCGTGCCGGGGCTGCTGGCGGAACAGGCCGGGCCCGCCTGGGCGGTGGTGGCCCTCGCGACGCTCGCGCTTGCGCTCGACGGGCTGGACGGCTGGCTGGCGCGCCGGGCCGGACTGGTGTCGGACTTCGGCGCGCGCTTCGACGTGGAGGTGGACGCGCTGCTTGCGCTGACGCTGGCGTGCCTTGTCGCGCAGGGCGGCAAGGTCGGCCTCTGGGTGCTGGCGCTGGGGCTCATGCGCTACGCCTTCGTGGCCGCGGCATGGCTCTGGCCCTGGCTATCGGCGCCCCTGCCCGAGAGCCGTGCGCGCAAGCTGGTCTGCGTGATCCAGATCGCGACGCTGATCGCGCTTCTCGCGCCGCCCGTCGGCGCAGGAGCGGCCCCTCTGCTGGCAGGAGGGGCTTTGGCCCTGCTCTCCTGGTCCTTCGGGCGCGACGTGGCATGGCTCGCGCGGCGCTGAGCCTCCTGCTCATCGGCCTCGTGCTGGCGCAGCCGAACCAGCCCGCAGCCGTTCCCCGGTTTCCGCTGGAACTGCCGGTGATCGTGGCGATCCTGATCGCATGGCCGGGCCGGGCGCGGGGGCTGCGGACGCTTACGGTCGCGGCGCTCGTGGCGGGGGTGGTGCTGAAGGGGCTGGACCTCGCCCTGCACCTTGCCTTCGGGCGCCCCTTCGACCCGGTCGCCGACCTGCCGCTCCTCGCCTCGGCGCTGGAGCTGGGCGAAGGGGCGCTGGGGCCGGCACTGACCCTTCTGGCGGCGCTGGCGCTCGGAGCGGGCCTCGCCGCGCTGGCCGCGGCCCTCTGGTGGGCGACGGGCCTCTGGACAAGGCACGATCCCCCCCGGCGCGGATGGGCCTTGGTCGCGGTCGTGCTCGCGGCGGGCCTGGCGGCAGCCGATCTCGCGGCGCCCGAGCGCGTGCCGGGCGCGGCCTTCACCACGGCGCTGAGCGTGGAGCGCGGGAGGGCGGCGCGGCGCGCGCTGGACGATCTCGCGGCCTTCCGGAGGGCCACCGCGGCCGACCCCTGGGCGGGACATCCGGATCCCTTCGCGCGCCTCGGGGAGGCCGAACTCCGCATCATCTTCGTCGAAAGCTACGGCCGCGCCAGCTTCGACAATCCGCTCTACGCCCCCCATGCCGCGCTGATGGCCGAGGCCGAGGCCGGCATCGCCGCCCGAGGCCTCGCGATGCGCTCGGGCTGGCTCGGCTCTCCGGTGGCCGGCGGGCAAAGCTGGCTTGCCCATGCGACGCTTGCCTCGGGGCTCCGGATCGACAGCGCCACCCGCTACAGCGCCCTGCTGGCCAGCCCCCGCAGGACGCTGTTCGAGCTTGCGCGCGCTTCGGGCCACGAGACGCTCGCCGTGATGCCGGGGATCGTGCGCGACTGGCCCGAGGGCCGGAGGCTCGGCTTCTCGCGCATCCTCGCGGCGGCGGATCTGGGCTATCGCGGCCAGCCCTTCAACTGGGTGACGATGCCCGACCAGTTCACCCTCGCAGCCTTCGACCGGCAGGGGCATCAGCCCGCCCGCGTGGCCCAGATCGTGCTGATCTCCAGCCACGCGCCCTGGGTGCCGGAGCCGCGGATGGTGCCGTGGGAGAAGCTGGGCGACGGGCGGATCTTCGACGCGCAGGCCACGGCGGGCGACCCGCCCGAGGTCGTCTGGCGCGATCCCGGCCGGGTCCGTGCGGCCTACCGCTCATCGCTCGGCTATGCGCTGCGCGCGGTCACCGCCCATGCGACCCGCTCGGGGCACGGGGCGCTGACGCTGATCCTCGGCGATCATCCGCCGGCGCCCTTCGTCTCGGGCCTGCCGGGGCGCGACGTGCCCGCCCACCTGATCGGCCCGCCCGAGCTTCTGGCGCCCTTCGACGGCTGGGGCTGGACCGAGGGGCTGATCCCCGCGCCGGACCTGCCCGTCCTGCCGATGGAGGCCTTCCGCGACCGCTTCCTGAGCGCGCTTTCGGGCCGGCCCTGAGCGCCCGGCCGCGCGGGGGCGGCGCCGGCCTGCCGGAAGGCTTGCCGGCGGGGGACGGGCGCCCTAGCCTTGCCATGACAGCGGGGAGAGACGGGCATGGTCGACTTCCGGGTGACGCGACGGGGAATGCTGGGCCTCGGGCTGGCCGGGCTGGGATTGGCCGCCACGCGGGGCCAGGCGCAGACCGCGGTCGCGATGCAGCTCTCCTGGCTCCATTCCGTGCAGTTCGCCGGCAGCTACATCGCCGAAGCCCGCGGCTACTGGCGCGACGAGGGGCTCGCGGTGGCGCTCCACCCCGGCGGACCCAATGCGCCGGTCGAACCCCCGGTGGCCTCGGGGCGGGCGCTGGTGGGGATCTCGGCCGCCGACTACACCGCCGCGGCGGTGGCCGAGGGGGCGCCCTTCCGCATCCTCGCCGTGGCCATGCAGAAGAACCCCTTCGCCATCGCCTCGCTGCCCGCGCGGCCGGTCACCTCCCCGGCCGATCTGCCCGGCCTGCGGATCGGCATGGCGCTGGCCAACATGCCGGTGCTCAAGGCGCTCTGCCTGCTGAACGGGGTGGACATGGACCGGATCGAGGTCGTGCCCACGCAATACGACGCGGCCCCCCTTCTGGCGGGTCAGGTGGATTGCCTGCTTTGCTGGGCGACCGACCTGCCGGTGGCCATGGCGGTGCGCGGCATCGACTGCGTCACCATGCTGATGGCCGATTTCGGCTATGTGCTGCATTCGCAGACCTACATCGCGACCGAAGACAGCATCGCCTCTCGCCGGAGCGAGCTGGTTGCCCTCCTGCGCGGCGAGGTGCGGGGCTGGGAGGACTGCCGCGCCGATCCGGCCGCGGCGGTGCGCCTGACGCTCGATCGTCACCCCGATGCGGGCCTCGATCCGGCGGTGCAGGCGCTTCAGATCGAACGGCAACTGCCGCTGATGTTCCCGGACCTGACCGGGGCCCACGGCTTCGGCTGGTTCACCGAGGAGACGGTGGCGGCCAACATCCGGACGCTCAAGCTTCTGGGGCGCGAGGTCGGGCCGGATCTCTGGGACCGCTCGATCCTCGAGGACCTCCGTGGCTGAGCCCCCGCCGGAGGTGGCCTGCCGGGGCCTCGCCCGCACCTACGGCTCCGGCCCTCGCGCCATCGAGGCCGTGCGGCCCTTCACCCTGACCTTCGAGGCGGGCCGCACCACGGCCCTCGTCGGCCCCTCGGGCTGCGGCAAGTCCACGCTTCTGCGCATGATCGCGGGGCTCGAGACGCCCTCGGCCGGCGCAGTGACCATCGGAGGCGCGGCGCCGATCGAGGTCTGCCGCCGCGGCGGGCTGTCGGTCGCCTTCCAGGAGGCCGCGCTCCTGCCCTGGCGCACGGTCGAGGGCAACGTGAGCCTCGCCCTGCGGCTGGCGCGGCGACGGCCCGACGCGCAAGCGGTGGCGCGGCTCATCCGGCTCGTGGGCCTCGAAGGGTTCGAGAAGCGCCGCCCGGCCGAGCTTTCCGGCGGCATGCGCCAGCGCGCGGCGATCGCCCGCTGCCTCGTGACCGCGCCGGGGCTCTTGCTGCTCGACGAGCCCTTCGGTTCGGTGGACGAGCTGACCCGCCTGCGACTCGACCTCGACCTGCCGCGGCTCTGGCAGGAGCGGGGAACGACCGCGATCCTCGTCACCCATTCCGTGTCCGAGGCGGTGCTGCTCGCGGACCGCGTGGTGGTGCTTTCGCCGCGGCCGGGCGCGGTGGTGGCCGATCTTGCCATCCCCCTGCCCCGTCCCCGCCAGGCGGCAATGGTGCGCGAGACGCGGTTCCTCGACCTCGTGACCGAGATCACCGCGGGCCTTGCCGAGGGAGGGGCAGCCGACTGGCCGCTCGCCGCGCAGTGATCGCCCGCGTGGCGGGATGGCTGCTCGCGCTGCTGCTGTGGGAACTGGCGGCGCGGGCCCTGTCCGCCACGCATCTGCTGGCGGGACCGACAGAGGTCGCGGCCTGGCTTTTCGCCCATGCCGGCCTAGCGGGGCGCGCCCTCGCGGTCACGGCGGGCGAGGCCGCGCTGGGGTTCCTTGCCGGCAACCTCGCCGCGGTGCTGCTGGCCGGGCTCGCCGTCCTGGTGCCGCGGCGGGGGGCGGTGGTCATCTCGCTCCTGATGCTCTTCGGCTTCTGCCTGCCGCTGGTGGCGACGGGGCCGATCCTGCGCGTGCTCTGGGGGCCGGGGATCGGGCCGCAGGTGACGCTCGCGGCCCTTGCGGTCGCCTTCACCACCTACCTGTCGGTGCTGGTCGGCCTGCGCGCCGCGCCGCCCGTCTGGCTGGACATGGTGCGCAGCTACGGCCGCGGGCGGCTGTCGGCACTCCTGCACGTCCGCGCCCGGGGCGCCCTGCCCTACCTCATGGCCGGCTTGCAGATCGCGGCGCCCGCGGCCTTCCTCGGCGCGCTGGTGGGCGAGTTCACGGGGGCCGAGCGCGGCCTCGGCGTGCTGGTCATCCGGGCGCTGCGCGAGATCGACGCGCCGGCGACCTGGGGGCTGGCCACGGTCGCCGCCGCGGTCACGATCACCGCGCACGCGGCCATCGGCGCGCTCGCGCGACGGCTGCATGCGGAACCGCCGCTGATCCTCGCCACCGCGCCCTCCGGCGGGGTCGGCCCGCTGCCCGTGCTCGCCGCGGCGGCAGTGGCGCTCCTGCTCTGGGCCGGGGCGATGGAGGCCGCGGGCCTCAGCCCGTTCTTCGCCAAGCGGCCCTGGGACGTCTGGGCCTTCCTCGCAAGCGATCCCGAGGCCGCCGCGCATCGCACCCTCCTTGCCGCGGCCACCGCCGAGACGCTGCGCATGGCCGTGCCGGGCTATCTGGCCGGGCTGCTGGCGGGGGTCGGGCTGGCCGCGCTCGTCGTCCTCGTGCCACGGGCCGAGGGGATGGTCCTGCCGCTCGCCGTGGCCCTTCGCGCGGTTCCGATCGTGACGACGGCGCCGCTGGTGGTCCTGGCGCTGGGTCGGGGACCGGCGGGGACGGTGACCATCGTGGCGCTCATGATCTTCTTCCCCACCCTGACGGCCTGCCTTCACGGACTGCGGCAGGTGCCCGCCCCGGTGCTCGACCTCTTCGACAGCCATGCCGCGGGGCGCGGGACGCGGCTGGTCCACGCCCAGCTTCCCGCCATGCTGCCCGCCTTCTTCGCCTCGGCGCGGATGGCGGTCCCGGCGGCGATCCTGGCCGCCACCACCGCGGAATGGCTCGCCACCGGAACCGGGCTCGGCGCGCTGATGGCGGTCAGCGCCTCGACCTCGGCCTATGGCATGCTCTGGAGCGCGACCCTGCTGATCGCGCTCTCGGCCTGCCTCGTCTGGGGCGCCGTCGGCCAGCTGGAACGGGCCGTCCTCTCGCGCACCGCGGCCGAGCAGCTGGCATGAGGGCCGTCTTCGCGATCCCCGGCGATCCCACGCGGCGGACGGGCGGCTTCCTCTACGAATGGTCGCTTCTCTCGGCGCTGAACGCCGGCGGGCGCGAGGTCGCGCATCTGCGCCTGCCGGCGGGCTTCCCCGATCCCGACGCGGCCGAGACGGCCGAGGCGGCGCGCCGTCTCGCCGAGGTGCCCGAGGGCGTGCCGGTGATCCTCGACGGCCTGGTGCATGGCGCGATCGAGACCCCGGCGCTCGCGCGGATGCGCGCGCCGCTTGTCGCCATGACCCACCATCCGCTGGCGCTGGAAACGGGCCTCTCCCCAGCCCGCGCGGCCCTTCTGCGCGCGCGGGAGACCGCGAACCTCGCGTTGGCGGCGCATGTGCTGGTGCCCAGCCCGCACACCGCGCGCCTGCTGGTGCAGGAATACGGCGTGCCCGCCGACCGGATCACCGTGGCGCTGCCGGGCTTCCCCCGGCCCGAGACCGGGCGCAGGCCCCTCGATCCGCCGCTGATCCTGTCGGTCGGCATCCTCGTGCCGCGCAAGGGGCATGACGTGCTGCTCTCGGCGCTCGCGCGGATTGCCGATCTCGACTGGCAGGCGAGGATCGTGGGCGCGCCCTATTTCCCCGGCACCGCCGAGGCGCTTCGGGCGCAGCGCGACGCGCTCGGGCTTTCCGATCGCGTGGTCTTCACGGGCGAACTGTCCGAGGCGGAGTTGCAGAGCCACTACCGGCAGGCCACGCTCTTCGCACTTGCCACCCGACACGAGGGTTACGGGATGGTGTTCTCCGAAGCCCTGCTGCACGGCCTGCCCATCGTCGCCTGCGCCACGGGGGCGGTCCCCGACACGGTGCCGGCCCAGGCGGGACTGCTGCTGCCGCCCGACGATGCCGGGGCCTTCGCCGCCGCGCTGCGCGAGCTGCTCGAGGATCCCGGAAAGCGGGCGCGCCTTGCCGAGGCCGCCACCCGCGCCGGCGCGGCGCTGCCGCAATGGGCCGACACGGCCGCCGTCGCGGGCGCCGTGCTCGACCGGCTGGCCCGCTGAAGCCCGGGGCGGCCTGCCCGGACGGCATCTCCCGTTTCCCGGGACCGGTCGCGCCCTTTTCGGCTGCTACGCCAAACGGTTACGACCCCCAAGCGGCCGCCGGCGCGCGCCCGTCAGAGGGCGCAGCGCGCATGCACGCGGGCGATGTCGCGGATGTTCAGACGGGAGATGCCGATGTCGGCCAGCTCGGTATCGGTAAGCCGCTCGAGCTCCTCGTAGGTCTCGCGAAAGATGCGGTTCCGGCGGCGGGTTTCTTCATCAAGCCCGAGCGCGCGCAGCCAGGTGCCGAGAACGGAGACGGACGGGTGGTTCATGCTGTAGGTGGTCATTTCAATTTACCAATCTTCTGGTGTCTGCTAACGACCTAATCCCCGCCACCTCGCGGCGAAAGGGATAAACCGGAAGGCCCGTCATGCCGGGAACGCATGGAACGCAAGGCCGTCCACCCGCAATGCGCCCCCCGCACCGCCGGGCGGGACGCAGGCGCAAGCGCCCCCCGGGTCAGGAGGCCGCCAGCGGCTCCGCCCCGCGCATCGGCCGGTGGCGCAGCAGCACCCGCCCCCGCAGGTCGGCGACCGCAAGGCCGATCCCGATCCCGCCCACGACCGCCAGGGCATCGGTCCAGGCCCCTGCCCCACCAAGGCCGATCGCGGGCAGGATCACCTCGGGCACCAGCCGGTGCAGCAGGTAGATCGGAAAGGCCGCCCGCGCGACCAGCATCACGGCCCGCGCGGCCGGGCGCGGCATGGCGATCCTCGGAACGTAAAGCAGCAGCGGCACGAGCGCGAAGAGGCTCATGTACTTGATCCAGCTGCCATGCCAGTTGCCGCCCAGCCAGGCCGCCATCGGCAGGACGCCCGCCGCAAGCGCAAGGACGCCCGCCTTCCGCCCCCGCCCCTCGGCCGAGGCGATGCACCAGCCAAGCCCCAGCAGGTAGAACACCCACGGCAAGGTGAACTGCGCCCGCCCCCCCATCGGCCAAAGCTCGGGCAGCGTCAGCCGAAGCCCGACCCCGAGCGCGAGCAGCCCCAGCCCCACGCGGAACCGCCCTGCCCGTCGCAGCCAGCCGCGCAGGCCCGGATGCAGGAACGGCAGCGCGATCAGCAGGCTGATCTGCACATAGGCTTCCACGAACCAGTAGAGGTAAGGCAGCATCAGGTGCGTCTCGGGCACCGTCAGCGCAAGGTTGCCCGCAAGCAGCGCCGAGGCCCAGGGCACCTGCCCCCATGCCGCGGCGAACCCCGCCAGCACCAGATAATAGGGCACCAGAACCCCCGCGAGCGGCCGGAAGTAGCTCTTCCAGTCGCCGCCGGTCAGCGCCTCCCAGCGGGAACCCGCGAGGCTCATGCCGAGAAGCAGCACCATCGCGGCCGCCCCGCCATAAACCGGCCAGAGCGTCTGGTGCGCCACCACCACCGCAAGGATCGCAAGCCCGCGCACCGCCAGTTCGCTCTCCACCCCGGAGGGCGCGAGCGGCGCGCGCTCGAGTTCCGCAAGGCTCATCCGCTCCCACCCTTCCGGCAGGCCGCCCAGTTCCGCCTCGAGCGCCAGCGTCAGCTCCACATGGCGCAGAGAGTCGCCGCCGAGGCTCGTGAAGCTGTCCTGCGCCCGGACCGGCTCGGGCGCGAAGACGGCTTCGAACGCCGCGCGCACCCCCGGCGCCGACCGGCGCTCCGCCAGTGACCGCAGGGCCGGATAGTCGATCTTGCCCGAGGGAAGCCGCGGAAACACCTCGCAGGGAACGATCTCGAAATGGCCGGGCCCGATGCCGGCCGCCCGCGCGGCCCGGTCGGCAAGGCCCCTGCCCGGCCCGCGCGCGGCGACGACGATCCGGCGGTCGTCGCCCCAGATGGCGACCTCGACGCCCTCGGCCGCCAGCGCCCGCTCCAGCGCGTCATGGCCGATGCGGATCCCGGCGATCTTCGACATGCGCGAAAGGCGGCCGGTGATGCGGTAGATGCCCTCCGCATCGCGCTGCGCCAGATCGCCGGTGGCGAGAGCCTCGACCTCGGCGCCCCGGCCGAGATCGCGATGATCCTCGGCATAGCCCATCATGACGTTCGGCCCGCGATAGAGAAGCTCGCCCTCCGCCACCGCTGAGGCGATTTCCCTGCCCTGCTCGTCGCGCAGCGCCAGTTCGCCGCCCGGGATGGCGACCCCGATCGCGCCCGCATGATCCCCGACCCGCTCCATCGGCAGCCAGGCGATCCGCGCGACCGCTTCGGTCTGGCCATACATCGCGATGAACCGCCCGCCGCGGCGCGCCATCCGCCCGGCCCAGCGGCGGACCTGCGCCGCCTCCATCGCGCCCCCGGCCACCGTCATCAGCTTCAGCGCGGGCGGCAGCGCCTCGCCAAGCCCCGCGCCCTCCAGCAGGCGGAAATGGTGCGGGACGCCGGCAAGGCTCGTCGCGCCCGAGGCCGCCAGCGCCGCCCCGAAGCCCTCGTCGAGCACCGAGGCGTTGGAGAGCCAGAGGCTCGCCCCCTGCGCCAGATGCGAGTGCAGCACCGACAGGCCATAGGAATAGTGCAGTGGCAGGATCAGCGCCGCCCGGTCCTTCGCCGTGATGCGCAGGAAATCGGCGATCGAGGCCGCATTCGCATGAACCGCAGCAGCCGAAAGCCGCACGCCCTTGCCCTGCCCGGTGCTGCCCGAGGTCGAAAGCAGCAGTGCCAGATCCGGATGCGGCGCGGCGCGGTCTCCCTGATGCTCCTCCATCTGCCAGGTGCCCGCCTTCCTGCGGAAGCTCATGGCCGGCCGGAACCGCGAGACGAGCCGGTCGGCAGTCTCCGGGTC
The DNA here is from genome assembly GCF_002407205.1 of Rhodobacter sp. CZR27. Taxonomy (NCBI): domain Bacteria; kingdom Pseudomonadati; phylum Pseudomonadota; class Alphaproteobacteria; order Rhodobacterales; genus Rhodobacter; species Rhodobacter sp. CZR27. The sequence continues at coordinate 40,528 of NZ_CP023551.1, forward strand.
GCCGGCCGGCAGCGGCAGGACCGCATGCCCCGCCGCCATGGCGCCGAGGTAGGCGGCGATGGCCTCGGGCTCTGCCGCGGCCTCGACCGCGATCAACGCCTTGGGCCGAGGAAGCTGCGCCGCGAACCGCTGCATCGCCCCGGCCAGTTCCTCGTAGCTCTGGCATTCGTCCCGCCAGACCAGGCAGGGCTGCGACCCAAGGCTTCGGATCCGCTCGATGTCGTAGAACATGGCTGCCTCTGGCGAAGACAAGTAATTTTGTCGGGTTTAGCCGGCTTCTCGCGGCAAGGCCACTCGAACCTGCCGATGCAAGGCGGATCGGAGAAGAGCCGGACGCAAGGGTTGCGGGCTGAACGTCGGACGGTTGACAGCTGTCAACTTGTCCATCTCCGCCTCCGGACGCGCCTGCGAACCGGAGTTGACAGCTGTCAACCTTGCAGCCGCGTCGCCCGTGACACCGTTGCGGCGCACCACTTCAACCGCACACCGCTGCGACGGACCAAGGGTGAGTTGACAGCTGTCAACTCACGCCGCCCGGCGGCTGTCGTGGGAGAGCAGCGCCATGATCATCGGGCCCGGGCTGAAGGCGCCCTCGCTGGCGCGGCGACTCAGGCTGCGCAGGTAGCCTCCGGGATTGCGGATCGAGGCGAAGCGTTGAAGCATCGCTACCACGGCGATCGCTGCCGTTTCCGCCCCCATCTCGGCCTGCGCCTCCTCCCAGGCGGAGGGCGAGATCCCCATCATCCCCCTGAGCTGCCCGGCAGCCCCGCAGAGATCGCGCCACGAGCGGATGTCGGGCGCGTAAGGCGCGAGGTCCGGACAGGCCTTCAGCACCAGCGCGAGCGGAAGCGCCGGTTCCCCGCCCGTCACGCCGGTGCCCCTTGCCTCGTCTTGGCAAGGTTCAAGATCAGGAGAGTCTGGGTTTGAATTGGTATGGTGCCGCCCATTTTGCACGGCACTGGCGTTCGTTTTCCCCGATGAAGGAAACAGGCGCGCCTGGATATCCCCAAGGATCAGGTCGAGATCGGCCACCAGTTGCGCGATCTGACCCGCATCGAGACGCCGGCGCAGGGCGCGGCGGATGGGGGCCAGCGCGGGCTCGAGGTCGAGCGGATGGCCGGTCTCGACCGCGTAGGCCGCAAGCTTCGTCACGTCGCGCAGCTTCAGCACCAGCCCGGTGCGGGCGCGGTCGAGCGCCTCGGCCTCGGCCGTCACCTCGGCGGCGGCCGCGGCGATCTCTTCGGCACGGACGAGCAGCGGGCGCAGGTCGAAGCCGAAGGCCTGGCTCAGCGCGCCCGAGCGGTCGCGCTGCGCGTAGCGCTTGCCGTTCGCGCTGTCGCGGCGGGCGACGAGGCCGGCGGCAACCAGCGCGGCGAGGTGGCGCCGCAGGGTGCTTTCGGCCATGCCGTGGGCGCGGTCGGAGAGGCTGGCGTTGGAGGGAAACACCACCAGCGGCGCCTCGTCGGAAAGGCTGCGCGCGGGCAGGAAGCTCAGCAGCGCGTAAAGGACGGAGAGGTCGCGGTCGGTCACGCCGAAGCGCGCCCTTGCGGTGCGCAGGTCGTTGAAGAGCGTCCACTTGTCGATCTGGGCCAGCGTCGGGCAGTCCTGCGCGAGGCGCTGGCTTCTGAGGATCCCAGCCGTCACCGGCTGGCGCCCGAAGGGCGTCAGGGAGATGTGATGCATGGCGATGTCACGCGGCAAAAGGAAACCAGCCACCCGAAGGTGTTGACAGCCGTGCAGTCCCAAAGCTATTCTTGAGGTGCTAGATCAAGAACGGGCCTCTCGGGATGTCATGTCCTGGGGGGCTCTTTTCGTTCGGCCGTTCGGTGCCTCCGTGTTGTGGTTACTGCTCTCGTCTCACTTCCCGCCCTGGTCGTCCTGCCAGCGTCGGTGAAGATCGGAAAGGTTCTCGACCAGCCAGTCCTCGAAGCCCCTGGTCCGGCTGCGGCGCAGGCGCAGCACCACCGAGGCAGCGCCGCGGCTGACCTCGCCAAGCGCGCGGCCCTGGGCGTCGTTCAAGGGCTCGGGGCGGGGCAGGGCGCGGGCCCGGCGGCGGGCGCCGGAGAGGTAGGCGAAGAGCGCCTCGAACCGCTGGTCCGAGGTCTGGCCGGCCGCCGTCAGGGCCATGGTGCCGATCAGGGTGTCGGGGTCGTCCTCGGCGCTGGCCATCAGCTCGGCCAGCGCGAGCCAGCGGTCGCGCCCGATGCCGGGGGCGGCGCCGATGGACTCGATGACGGCCAAGGGCACACGCTCGGCCACGGAAAGCATGCGCGAAATCAAGGTCTTGTCGATGGCGAGCGCGTCGCAGATCGCCTTGCGGTCATAGCCCGCATCCACCATCTGCCGGGCAAAGTTCACCTTCTCGATGAAGGAGAGGTCACGGCGGGCGGTGTTCTCCTGACCCTGCGCCAGCACCGCCTCGCGGTCGTCGAGGTCGCGCACCAGCGCCTTGACCGGCTGGCCAAGGTCGCGGAGCGCGAGCACGCGGCGGCGGCCATAGACGATCTGAAAACGATTTTCGTCCGACGGGTGCGGCCGCACGAGAACCGGAACCTGCTGGCCATAGGTGGCGATGGAGCGGGCGAGTTCGGCATCCTCGGTGGCGTCGCTTTCCAGCCGGTCCTGCAGCCCGCCCGCGTCGATCAGGTGGGGGTCGATCTCGATCACCGCGCGGGCCTTGAGATCGGCGATCGAGCGCGAGACGGCGCCGATCGCGCCCTTGGTCGCGCGGGGGCGGTCGGTCTGCGGGGCAGGGGAGGGGGCCCCGCTCATCAACCCCTGAAGGATGTTCTTCCGGCTCATCCGCGCCCCCATGCCGACTGGATCAGGCTTTCGATCTCGCCATTCACGGCGTTCAGGCTCTCGATCGCGCGCTCGTAGGTCGAGCGGGTGAAGTCGCCCTTCTCCACCTCGTAGAGCGTCTGCTTGGTCAGGCCGGCATCGGCGATGGCGGTGGATTTCAGCACCGGATGGTTCAGCACATGGTCGCCGAACAGCGAGCGCATGAAGCTGACCATCTGGTTCTGCGGCCCGTCGCCGGGCTCGTAGCGGGTGACCAGATAGCGCATCCAGTCATAGCTCATGTCGCCCCCCGCATCGGCCACCACGCCGAGCAGGTTCGAGGTCATCAGCAGGAACTGGCACATCGACATGACGTCGAGCATCTGCGGATGGACGGTCACGAGGACCGCGGTGGCGGCGGAGAGCGCGGACATGGTCAGGAACCCGAGTTGGGGCGGGCAGTCGATCACGACGAGGTCATAGCTCGCCTCGATCTCTGCCAAGGCATCCGAGATCCTGGTGAAGAACAGGTTGCCACCGCGGACGGCGAGCGCGCGCGGGGTATCGTGCTCGAACTCCATCAGCTCGAGGTTGCCGGGCACGATGTCGAGGTTGGTGAAGTAGGTCTTGCGGATGACGCTGGAGAGGGGGAGGGGGTCGTCATAGCGGATCGCGTCGTAGAGCGTGCCGCCGTCGAGCAGGTCGAACTCGGGCTGGAAGCCGTGCAGCGCCGACAGCGACGCCTGCGGGTCGAGGTCGATGGCCAGCACGCGGTAGCCGTCGAGCGCGCATTTCTGCGCGAGATGGGCGGCGGTCGTGGTCTTGCCCGAGCCGCCCTTGAAGTTGATGACGGTGATGACCTGAAGGTGGTCGCCCTCGCGCCGGCCGGGCAGGTAGGTTCCGGGCGTTTTCGTGCCCTTTTCCAGCAGCTTGCGCAGTTCGAGGATGTCCTCGGACCGGTAGAGGCGGCGCCCGCCCGGCCCGGTTTCCGGCTGCGGGCCGCGGCCCTCGAGGCTGAGTTTCCGCAGGTAGGCGTCCTTGACGCCGAGCAGGTTCGCCACCTCGCCCGAGGTGAAGCGGCGCAGTTCCTTGCGCGCATCCGGCGGGAAAAGCTGGGCACGATGCGCCATCAGCCGTTCCGACAGACGCGCCGCGTGATCGCCCACAAGGCGGTCGATCCGTTCCTTGACCTGCATCCTGCTCTCCGCCGTTTGTTACGGCATTTTGAGTTATCTTCGCCTCGTAGCGTAATTGAATGCGCGAGAAGCGGGATTCGGGCAAGGGGAATCTTCCGCATCTTGTGGGCGGGGCGCCGTGGCCCGCAATAGGCTGGCACGGGACACTTCGCCGGCGGGTGAGGAGGGGGCGAGGTCACGGTCTTTGCCAAGGGCGCGCCCCTTCGGGCCACTCGCAATGCATCTTGTCTCATGGTAAGGTGTTTTCACGTTTCGCATTGTGGAGGAGCGCATGCCCGAATCGACGATGACCGTGAAGGGACAGACCACGCTGCCGGCGGAAGTGCGGCGGGCGCTCGGCCTCTCGGCGGGGGACCGGCTGCGCTATGTGATCCTTGACGGGGGCGAGGTGCGGCTGGTGAAGACGCGGCCCCTGGCGAGCCTTGCGGGGATGCTGCATCGCGAGGGCCGGGCGGTCGTGAGCCTCGAGGAGATGGAGGCGGCGATCGCGGAGGGCGCCCGCGAGTGATCGGTCTCGACACCAACGTGCTTGTCCGGTTCCTCGTTCAGGACGATCCGGCGCAGGGTGCGGCAGCGGCCCGGCTGCTGGGCGGCCTGACGCGGGACAATCCGGGCTGGATCTGCCGCGAAACGGCCATCGAGCTGGTCTGGGTGCTGGAGCGCGCCTATCGGCTGGGCCGGGCCGAGGTCGCGGCGGCGGTGGAGGGCCTGCTGGAAGCCGAGGAGCTGGTGGTGGAGGCGGCGGACCGGGTCGGTCTGGCCCTCAGCCGCTACCGGCAGGGCGGGCCGGGGTTCTCGGACCAGATGATCCTCATCGCGGCGGGGCAGGCGGGCTGCGAAAGGCTCTACAGCTTCGACCGGAAGCTGACGGCTGCGGGCGCGGAGCCGGTTCCCGCTGCGGGCTGAGGGCGGCTTCCTTCGTCGGTTTCCGCTGCGTCGGTCGCGCCTGGGGCGGCTGCCGTCCCGGCGCGGTCACAGCATTCCCAGCTTCCGGGCCCTGTCGAGCAGCATCCTGACAGAGGACGGCTGCCAGCTTGTCCGCCCGCGGGGGGTGCGCTCGCGCATGGCCTCGAGCCGGTTGCAGATGTCTTGCAGGGTGATGTCGGGGTCGGCGCCCCTGATGGCGGCGACGATGGCGGGCAGGCGGTCGTCGGCCAGCCGCCGCCCGGCGCGGCCCAGCACGGTCGCGGGCAGGAAGCCGTCGCGGACATAGGCGTTGACCGCGCGCAGCAGGCGGGCCTGCGTCCAGCGCCGGTCGCGGGGCAGGGGGGCGTTGACGATGCGCAGCACGTCCTCCCACGCCATGTCGGGGCGCAGGCGGCGGACGTGGGGCACCCAGTCCTGCGCGGTCTCGCCCAGCCGCTCCATGTAGCCATCGGCGCGGGCGAGGCGGACCTTGCGCAACGCCTCGGGGTCCCGCGCGCGCAGGCCCGGGTTGCCGCCGATGCGGCCCCTGGTGCGGGCGCTGGCGAGGCCGGCCCTGGTGCGCTCGCGGATCAGCGCGCGCTCGAACTCGGCGGCGGCGCCCAGGACCTGGAGCGTGAACTTTCCCTGCGGCGAGGCGGTGTCGATCGGGTCCTCGATCGAGCGGAAGAAGGCGCTCTTCGTCTCCAGCCGCTCGATCACCTCCAGAAGGTGCGAGAGCGACCGCGCCAGCCGGTCGATGCGGACGACGACGAGGGTGTCGCCGCGGCCGATCCGCTCCAGCACGCGGGCGAGGACGGGGCGTGCGCGGTTGCCGCCCGAGGCCTGTTCCTCGTGGATCTCGGCGCAGCCCGCCGATCTGAGGGCCTGCGCCTGGGGCAGGGGGGTCTGGTCCTCGGTCGAGACGCGGGCGTAGCCGATCAGGGGCATGGGGCAGGGCCGGTTTGCAGTTTGGCTTGTTGCGAGTAAACGACCGTTTGACCCCGGAGGCAAGGGGGCGCTGCCTGCTTCTGCAGCCTTGGTTTCTTCGCGCTCAGGCGCGACGAGAGCGGGATCCTCCGGGCCTTGGCGCAAGCATCGAAGATCTGTTGCGGCGTCCTTCCGGGAAGTCTTGTGTGGTGCGCATAATCGAATTTTATTGCGCAGCATGAATGTTATTGAACTGTCCGAATTGCAGACTTCATCATGCTCAGCCAGACGCCGTCGGGACGAAGGCGCGGAAGGCTCCTGGCTGCTTGAGGTTCCCGCACGTGAAGCCCAGCATGATCACCGCCATCGCGGCGCCCATGACAAGCGCCATCCACGCTCGGGCCTGGGAGAGGAAGACGTGCTCCCAGCCGCTTCTGGCCCTTTCTCGGCGGTGCGGCGGCCTGTGCGTTCGTCCTCGCCGCGATCCGAGGGGGGTGGTGGCGCTCGCGCTGCTCGTCTGCCTGCAAGATGCGATCACCTGGCTGTCGGTCCGCGTTCCGACGGTTCAGGATCTGGTCAGGAGCGAGCCGACACCGCTGCTGCACGAGGGTCGCCTTCTCGACGGCGCGCTGAAGCGCCAGCGCGTGACGCAGGACGAGGTGCGGGCGGCGCTGCGGCAGGGCGGGCTCGACGATCCCGCCTCGGCGCGCTCGGTCGTTCTGGAAACCGACGGCAGCCTGACCGTCATTCCGCGGTAGCCAGCCGCGCGGCCTCGGCCCTCAGCCGCTCGATATCCTGCGGAAGCTCCATCGCGCGGGCGGCGCGGTCCAGCGCCTCGTGCGACAGTGCGCGGGCCGCCGCCCCGAACAGGCCTGGGTCGTGCGCGGCCAGCGTCGCCAGCCCCTTCTGAAGCCGGATCTGCACTTCCAGCTGGCCCGCCCCGTCGCGCGCGATCCAGCGGAAGGCGTCCTCCATCAGGTCCGTGACCGACAGCGGCGCGACGTGAAGCTGCGGGTGGCGCACCTCCGGCTGTGGCGCCAGATCGTCCGACCAGCGCGCCAGCAGGCCGACCGAGGTGCCGATGACGTCGATGGCCGTGCCGGGGTCGTTGACGCCCGGCGACAGCGCGCGCGAGGCGACCTCGGACAGCACGATCAGGCCGAAGCGCGGGTCGTGGTCGAAGGACCGGTCGGGGCCGATGACGAAGGCCGCGCGTAGCCGCGCCCCGGTCTCTTCGTCGAGGAAGCGCGCCGCGCGCAGCATCGGGCGGGTCGGATCGAGATAGGCGCCCGGCCGGACCAGCAGGCACAGGGGGATGTGCTCGGCGGTGCGCGCGATCTCTGGGATGTTCACGGTCTCCAGATAGCCGAACCGATCCGGGAAGAGGTCGAAGCCGTCCGGCGGCGCCAGTCCCGGCAGTCCGCCCATGAAGGGATCTCGGGCATGGGCCGCGAGCGCCCCGGCGGTCGCCTCCTCCAGTCGGTCGATCACTTCCGACACGTCGCCAAGACTCGACAGCTGGCCGATCCAGCGGATAAGCGACAGGATGACCGCCGCGATGACGACGCAGGAGGCGAAGAACAGGACCACCCGCGAGGCATCGTTGTAATAGCTGGTGGACAGGCCGACGATGCCGACGATCGCGAAGATGAAGCCGCCGATGAAGGTCGAGATCGCGTTCTGGGCCGTGCGGTCCTGCATCAGAAGCGGCCGCGCCCGCGGCGTGGCGGCGCCGGCGGCGACCTGCATCGACGAGGCCATGATCCCGAGCGAGAAGATGGCCACCGCCAGCAGGGAATTCGCCAGTGCGTCGAGCAGGTCGTAGACGCCGTCGAGCCCGATCAGCCGCACCAGCCTGACCGGGATGAAGGGCGCAATCACCGGCGCCAGCAGCAGCGTGGCCACCGCCACCGCGGCATAGAGGGCCGGCCGGAACCAGAGCGAGCTGCGGGTTCTGGTCAGGATCCTCTCGACGTGGACGGAAATCATCACCCTCTCCCCGGCTGCAATCCAACGGAGACGGTCAAGTCCGGTTCCTGTCCGCA